>CAZEPL010000028.1:0-39268 GCA_964514135.1 uncultured Spirochaetaceae bacterium
AGAATCCGGCATCGGCTAATAAAACAATGGGTACTGAAGGGCTATAATTCTTACGGATAAGCTTCACGATAGTCTTTACCATTCTGTAGGTATGATTACCATGATTGCTATGTGCCTTTCCATTCCTGAAAATGGCATCAATAAGGTACCTCCCCCAATACATTTGTAACGGTTGAAAGCCTTTGACCTTCTTGTAGGTCGGCTCTACTCCTTCACGTTTCAAGGCATCGTCATTATCCATGACCATCGTATCAATACCAAGCTTAATTATCTCCGGTTTCTCTCTGGATAATCTCCATAGAAATAATCTATGGAGAATCTTGCGAAAAAGCCATACCCGCACGATAGAGATGCTCTTAAAAAATCGCTTCACAGCATGGGAAGAGAGCATATCCTTTTGGGGTGTTTCTATACTCGCGGCATACCCTGAATCCTTTTTCAGCTGATCGAACCTGACAAGACGAAAACTTGTACCATCAAATTAGAAACAGATTAGCTGATGAAAGATAGATAAAAGTGAAGTCCCCTTGCTGCTTCTTTTTAGAAATGAAAATCCTTGAGCAAGAAGTTTTACGATCCCGATGCTTCGCAAATATCTTGTAATTATGGTCAACCCGGCCCTGCTGGACAAACAGCCATTTGTAGTTTCAATTTTGTCTATTTTACAGTTGACAGCAGATTCATTATTAATTTACCTCATGGGTGTTCTTTGTTGTTTCCTAACTCATTATGCCACAAGGAGGTATTTTATTATATAGGTGAAAATCGCTCAGATTAGGTAAATATAAAATAGAGTTCCCTATAATAACTGTATTGCAGGCATAACTAATTATAACTCCAGAATGTATCTTCCTCACCGTACCTCCGGTGCTGGACCGCTTCCAGTACGTGTTCTTTGCTGATGGAGTCCGCGCCTTCGAAATCCGCAATGGTGCGGGCGACTTTTAAAATCGAATGATAGGCACGTGAAGAGAGGGAGAGTTTGTCAATGGCTTTTGCCAGCAGGGAAGCGGTGTGCTTGTCCAGGCTGCAGAAATCATCGATCAGGCCCGGTGGAATTTGGGAGTTGCGCGAAAAGTTATATCGCACAAACCGTTTGTTTTGTTGTGCCACTGTGCGTTCTACACGAGTTTTTATCTGCATGCTCGTCTCTTTTTCCTTACCCGCAATTTGATAACTTGCTACTGGTTTTACCGGAATACGGATGTCGATTCTGTCGAGCAGTGCGCCTCCCATTTTTCGCCAGTAGCGGGATACTTCCAGCGTGCTGCAGAGACACACTTTGTCTCCCCTGCCCAGGTTGCCGCAAGCGCACGGATTGGCAGCCAATATCAATTGAAATGAGGCAGGAAACCAGACGTTGACACCTGCCCTGGCGATGACAACTTTTTCCTGTTCGATCGGTTCGCGCAAGCCCTGTAATATGTTCTTTCTGAACTCAGGAGCTTCATCCAAAAAAAGAATGCCGCGGTGGGCAAGAGAGACTTCGCCGGGTTTTAACAGTTTGCCTCCTCCCAAAATACCCTCGTTCGATGCGCTGTGGTGCGGCATGCGGAATGGAACATTTCTGATTAAAGTGGATTTGAGGGGGAGTATTCCGGCCACCGAATGAATGCGGGTTACTTCGATAGATTCAGCTTGGGATAGCTGCGGAATGATAGTGGGAAGCCGCTTGGCAGCCATGGTTTTTCCGCTTCCCGGGGGACCGAATATAAGCAGGTGGTGCCTGCCCGCGGCAGCTATGGCCAGGGCACGCTTCAACACCCAATGACCTTTAATATCGGAAAAATCGCCATATTCCGGAGGTGGGTAAAGTGTTTCTTGGTTTTCGCTCCTGTAATGCGCTGCCAGCTGATCGCCGGGGGGAGTAGATGTGTGTGCAAGATATGAGGTTGCTTGTCTAAGATCGTTAATTGCATATATTTTTCCGCGTCCGAGTACGAGAGCTTCACGTATATTGCTGTGCGGGACTAAAAATTTATTATATCCCTGGGCAAGTCCCGTAACCACAGCCGAGAGCACACCGCGTACCGGTCTTACTTTGCCGGAGAGATTGAGTTCTCCCAGTACCAATATTTTTTCTTTAGACGCCTTAGTAATCTGCCCTGATGCTATAAGGATACCTAAGGCAATAGGCAGATCAAAACAGGCTCCCTCTTTTTTAAGCGCAGCCGGAGCCAGGTTGACAAGAATTCTATCGGCCGGAAATTTAAATCCGCTATTCCTGATTGCTACACGTACACGCTCTTTGGACTCTCGTACTGCGCTGTCGGGCAGACCGACAATATCGATACCGGGCAGTCCCCTCCTGATATCTATTTCTACGGATATTATCTCACCTTCAATTCCCATTGGTGCATGGCTCGCAATTTCGGCAAACATAATGCCTCCTAAAGTTTTAATACGCCGTAAGGTTAGATGTTGATTTTTATAATTTTACATACTATATTGATTATGGGATTTTTTGTTGGAGGAACTGTTTGTATTCTTTAGATACTACATATCTAATGTGGGCTCTGGCTTTTATCTTTCCGGGACTGCACCGATTTTATCTGGGTAAAATCGGCAGCGGTGTTCTTCATTTTTGCACAAGAGGTTTATTTTTTATTGGATGGGTTCTTGATTTTAGCAAACTGCCGGAAATGGTAAGGGAAGCCAATCTGCGAATAGAGTATAAAAAAGCCCTTTCTCAGGACGGTATTAATGTACCGCCGTCTCAAAAGGTAAAAATTAAAGAGACCATCGAAAAGGTTATTTTAAAGACCGCCAAGAAGAATAAAGGTCTTGCCACTCCCAGCCAAGTAGCACTGGAAGGCGATATTTCAATTGAGGATGCCAAGAACTATTTGGAGAAATTGGTTTCCAAGGGCTTTGCGGAATTAAAGGTAAGAAAGTCCGGTACGCTTGTGTATTATTTCCCCGATCTTTCAGAACCGTCTGATTCCGCAGATTTTGAAGACTTTTAGCGGATACGAGTTAAAGAAAGTTATAATGTTTTCTCACAGCCTTTTTTATATCCCATACACATTGCAGTCCCTGTTTGAAGGTAACAAAATCTCCGGCTTTAATGGAATAGCTGCCTTCAGCGGTTTCCACGACTATCTCTCCTTCAAGAATTAAACACTGTTCTGTGGAATCATAAGACCAATCGAAGCGCGATATCTCCTTACTCCATATAGGCCATTCTTTGATCCCTCGCGCGTTTATGTCCTGTTCTGTGAGTTTCTCAATAATCACCTGTGCCATAGTACCCTCCTTCCCTTCAGCAGCATACAACTCTCTTATTTCAGGGTCAAGTGATAGGAATAGGAATTCTAAATTTGAAACCACAGATTTGATAGCATGGCCTAAGGTCTTAGGTCAAATAAATGGGGAACACAGATTGCACAGATTTTAATAGATTTCTCAGATTGAGCTTCTTGCAAAAATAACATTTTTGCAAGAAGCTTTTAAAATGGAAATTGCTAACTTATTATGGTATAATGAATAAGTATTTTACTAACTTAATATATTTTGAGTTTTGCAATTTCCTCATAGCATAGTATTTTTAAAAAAATATCTATATTTATAATTGCATCCTCTATGAAAGCGCGTCTTGAAAAAAATTAAATTAAATCATATAATTGGAACAAGAATGAGAAACAGGTAGGACATGGGAGCAGATTTTTTAAAGATTATTATGGACTGGAAGATAGTATTTTTGTTGGTCGTGGTAATAATCATGCTTCCTGCTATTTTCTACTTCGCATCGCTTGACAGAAAAGCGGTCAAGCTTAAAAAAATAAAAATGGCTTCACGTAAAACAGAGGTTAGTGACGAAAGTGAGCAGCAAAAAAAATCCATAACCGGCGAACGAGACAAAGCAGAAGCCGCATATAGAGGAGATCGTTCTGTTCAATCTAAGGAGAAAAGATGAAGAAAATAGCTTTAATAGTTATTGCCTGCATGATGCTCTTGTTCTCTAGTTGTATTGGTATTGAGAGTGCCATGAAGATAAATTTGAACGGTTCCGGAACAATTTTATTGCAATATAAGGTTTCACAGCTGCTTGTGAGTATGGGACAAACAGAGCAAGAAACAGAAAAGCAAGTTCCTCTACCGCTATCTGAGGAAGATTTTCGACAGGCAATTAGTAAAGCACCCGGTTTAACCCTGCTTTCTGTAAATCAAGAAGAAACAGAATCAGACGTTATTATTCGGGCTGAAATTGCCTTTAATGACGTAGCAAGCTTAAGCAGAAGTGAGATATTCGCCGATATGCCGATAAGCTTTAGCAGAAGCGGCGATAATTATGTATTTTCTCAGCTGCTTACAGAAGGTTCTGAAGAGATGACGGAAGAGCAAAGACAAGCTATGGAAGGCTTTTTTCAAGGGTACGAACTGGCTTTTACTATCAGCGTACCGCGCAGAATTGTAAATTACAATAGGGGCGAGCTTTCACAGGATCAGCGTACTTTGACATACCGCATTACCATGCTGCAACTTTTAGAGCTCAAGAATAAAACAGAACTTACCCTGTCTTGGTAAGAGGAGGTAGTTATGAAAAAAATAATTACACTAAGCATACTATGTTTAGTAATAGTGTTTGGCTGTAAAAGTACGGATAGCACACAACAAGATGAGGCTGCTGAAAATGAAGCTGCTAAGGTTGCGGAAATGGAAATATATCTCAATAATGCCTTGGACAAGATGGACCAGATGGCTATTTCCGAAGGACTTAATCAGTTTGTAGCGGTGTTGGCTATTAAAGATAAACTTAAAAAGCCGTCGGCTAAGGCCCAAGAATTGGCTAAATCAGCCGAAACAGAACTTACTAAAATAGCATCGGGACTGCGCCTTTTCCCGGGACCGGATTGGCTGGATGAAAATGATAATCAAATTACGGGGAGTACAATGGCGCTCGGTAAAGATAAAGCGCTCAATCCGGAGGTTCTTCTTATATACAATGTCGGCGGCAGTATAGCCGTTACCGGTGCACCTGTTGAATTTACTTTTATAAAAGGCGCGGGACTGCTCGATAAAACAGTAAAAACAAACGAGTATGGGCAGGCGCTGAGCCTTATTGCGAAAGTAAACAATGTTAAACAGGAAGTAGTGGTAAGAGCCACTTTAAATTTTACGGTTAAGGGCTATGCTTATAGGTTTGAAAGCGTAACATGCGACTTTTTTTTTGTACCTCCTTCCAGACGGGCAACAATTATTGTTTATGAAAGCGCTCCCGACTTTGTATCTGATCATCCGTTTATTTTTGATTACTCCTATACGACATTGAAAAAAATTGACTTTGATTTTACCCAATATAACGGTGTGCTTATGGGTAAGGAATTTTTAAAAGTTTTTGGTGGTGATATTAATTCGATTAAGAAACTGGCTTTGGAACAGGGAGTACCGTATTTAGTAATGGTCTATAATGATTGCTACAGGCTTAGCAAAGCTCATGCGGACTATGAAATTTATATTTCTGAAGTCAAAGCCACCTTACGGATTATTCGGGTAGCGGACGGGAAAATTCTTTTTGAAACTGTTGTATATGCTGATAAGGCTCATAATACCCATGGGCAGGGAAGTTCAATGGAGAAAGCCAGAAATAGCGGTTTTCAGAAATCAGCCCAGGAATTAGAAAGTGATTTAAAGAAGAAATTCAAACAGATAAACGAGGCCCTGCTGGGCAAATAAATTCATTTTAAAATACTCGTCATGCTGTGTGCAGAAATCGCTGTCAGACTCACGGCTTATGCGGCCCATGGCTAAAGACTTGCTTCTTGATCTTATAGCTTTTCTATAAGCTCATTTTCTTCGGGCGGTTCCTGCAGCTGGTCTTTCTCTATATGAGGTCTGATAATAGTAAAGTTTTTCATAATACCGGTAAACACAAGCAATAATTTATGTGATTCAAGCAGGCTGCTCAACAACTCCTGATTTTTATCTCCGCCGATAACCTTTATATTACTGATGAGCGCGGGAGTATGTTGTTTGGCATCACTCATTATCTCGGAAATGACCTCTTGGAAAGCATAATAAATATTTGTATAGTCTTCTATTACTGTAATAGCCATAGTGTTAATTGTCTCTATAAGTTTATTGAGCGAGTACCCAACGGACTTGCCTTTTTTATAATCCACTAAGTATTTTCTTATTTTGTTTATGCTTACTTCCCCTGTGGCCGCAAGTGTATGTTCAAACTGAGAGATTGCATCTTTTGTCCCCTGCGTTGAATGAAACAGATTTATAAAACGATCTTTAAACTTCTTATTCTCAAAATATCCATTAATTATTATTTTTTTTACGGTTTCCTGGATCCTATTTTCAAAATGATATATGGTAAAGCTTTTTAAGATTCTAAGTGGTTTGATATAAGTAAAGGAGTTGAAAGATTCGGTCTGAAGCATTTTTGCCATATCTTCGGTATAGCCTTCGATTTCCACTAGATCATTTTCAGCAAAAAGATTAGACAGGTCCTGCAGGATATCTCTCTCGGTACATTCACGGGTTACTTTTTCCATATCCCTTTGGAAGCGGGATGAAAGTTTTCCCTTGTAAACATCGAGATAGGTTTTTGTGGATTTGTCTGTCTTTATTGTAAAATAAGGATCTGCGTTTATGGCACGCAGCAAATTAAGCAGCATCCCGGGTGCGAGGTATGTTTTATGAATTGTATCCATGCTAGATACGATTTTTTTTATTTTTATCTCGTCGACCTCTGTTACATTTTTTTTCAGTCGTTTAAGCAGAAAGAGTAAATTTTTATCTATTCCCAAACTCATATCCACTTCGGTGAATATGAAGTAGAGATCCATAAGATCCTGATTCGCATGGTGGCCGATACAGGGTGCAAGCCGGGGTTTATACTTGGTTGATAGTGAAATATCCGGATCAAAATACATAAGTAAACGGATAAAATCGTGCCTGCAGAGTGAAATAAAATGCTCCAATGCGGTGAATTCGGAATCAAATGTAGAAAAATCGGGTCCTGAAAAAAGTTTTAAGAATTCAGTAAACTCTTTATTCAGGATCTCGCTTTCAGTCCTTAAGGATACCGTATTTAAAAGGCGTGTTTTAATTTTATCGTAAGTAAAGCTTTGTTTTTTTAACTGCATTTTTTCTTCCAGACGGACTTCGATGAGATATTCTTTAAATTTTTCAGCCAGCCGATCATTTTCGTTTAAAATCGTTTTATAGATTAATTCTTTTAAAGGGTGCAGATATTGTAAAAAGGTGAGCAGGGTGCGGGCGAACTGTGATAATATTTGACCGGTTGATTGTTTGTAGAACAAAGGCTTGTGCTGTTTAATTTCTTTTAAGATTTTTTTTAGATCACGTTTTTTCTTGGCCTCTTCAGTATTCCCCATGAGGAGTGTTGAAAAAAAATTTTTAAGGACTATTAATATTTTTAGCATAGTATTTATTCCATTTTAAAACTAGAATTAAAATAATTCCAATGTTTTACTTGCTTTATAAACCACAGCCGACAGGCTGTTCGTGTGCTTCGTGGTGATGTATATTATATATATTATCAGCTGAGCTTCTTGCAAAAATAACATTTTTGCAAGAAGCTTCTAAAATGGAAATTGCTAAATTATTATGGTATAACGAATAAGTATTTTACTAACTTAATATATTTTGAGTTTTGCAATTTCCTCAGCTAAGTATGTATTTATATGTATAGAATATTCCTTAAGAGTTTTTGCTTTATTGCACAGCTCTCTTAAGATTCTTGAGTTCTTTAGTCCTTTTGTGTATGCCGCCAGATGTTTTCTCATTTCTCTGCAAGCTATCTTTTCGCCCTTCAATTTGGCGAGACGCTCAAGATGAATGATTGCTGTGGAAAGTTTTTGCTGCGGAAGAATAATTTCTACAGGTGTGTTCTGTTGTGCCATATGCTTTGTGTATCTGAAGATAAACGGATTGCCAATAGCACCGCGTGCAAACATTACTCCGTCGCACCCTGTTACCTTCAGCATGCGTAAAGCGGCGTCAGCTGAAAAGAGGTCGCCGGAGCCGATTACAGGAAGTGAAGTATGTTTTTTAAGTTCACTTATCTGATCCCAGCGGGCAAGCCCTGAAAACCTTTGAGCCCTGGTGCGCGGATGAAGGGTTATCAAAGCCGCACCGGCTTCTTCAGCCAGGCATGCTATTTCCAAAAAATTAATCGAAGCTTCATCCCAACCGGAACGCAGCTTAATTGTGATCGGAATGGAGCTGGCCTCGCACAGAGCTTTTACTATCTGTTTTATTTTAGCCGGAGTCTGTAGCAGTGCGGCACCCGAACCTGTTTTTAAAACTTTGGGCATGGAACAGCCGCAGTTTAGATCGATGAGTGCAGGATTATACTTCCGGATCTGCTGTAACGCCTTGAGGCAGGTACTGTATTCGGAGGCAAAAAGCTGAATGCCCAATAGTTTTTCATTCTCTGCCCGGTTGAGGAGTGAAAATGTTTTCTGATTAATCCTCGCCAACGCTTCGGCCGATACCATTTCCGTGTAAGTAAAATCAGCGCCGTAATCCAAACATATCGATCTAAAGGCTGCGTCCGAGTAACCCGCTATGGGTGCAAGAAAGAGATTTCCGGGTATGATAATAGCTTTTAGCTTTATCTGTTTTAGGAAATTATTTGTCGGGATTTGTTTTAAGCTTTCATCAGTGATTCTCATTTTGTACAATATATGCTTAATAAAGTATATATAAACATAATAAATTACTAATATAATCGTGCAAAATGAGAATCGCCGACGCCAATATAATAAAAAGTCAATTCTCATTTGCTAAAATGAGAATTGCTGAGCTTTCATGCTTACAGTTGTTTTTCATCAATATTGAAAATGGTAAGACTATTTTGAATAAGCGTTTCTGTAAGTTCTTCTAGAGGTATGTCTCGAAGCTCGGCTATGAATTTTGCAGTTTCGCAGAGATATGACGGTCTGTTGCGCTTTCCTCTGTGCACAGCCGGAACCATAAACGGAGCTTCGGATTCGATAAGCATCCTTTCCAGCGGCATTCTTTTTGCGGTATCGTGCAGATTTTTTGCATTACGATAGGTTACATTTCCGGCAAAAGAAACATAGAGATCAAGCTCCAGTGCTTTCATGGCATATTCGTAATCTTCCGAGTAACAATGCAGAATACCACCTTTCGACGGCAGTTTTTCTCGAAGAATATTGAGTACATCTTCTCCTGATTCTCTGTTATGAATGACAACCGGAAAACCAAGCCGGTCGGCAAGCTCCAGCTGTTTGATGAAAAGTTCTATTTGTGAATCTTTATCGCCGAATTTTCTGTAATAATCCAAACCGATTTCACCGATAGCCACAATTCTTTTTAGTTTTGTTCCCTGTCGTATTTGCTCCTCCCAGTCATCTCCGGGATTAGATACTTCCGACGGCGATACACCGATGCTGTGGAAAATGTGACTCTCTGTTTTAAGATTCTCATAGATTTGAAAAAAGTCTCGTAAATTATTAGAAATACTCACGATGCCCATCACATTTTCCTGTTTGGCCTCTTGCACGATGATGAGTTGTTCTATGGGGTCTTCGTTTATTAGCCCAATATGGGCATGAGTATCAAAAAGTCTCATATTACTCCAGCAATATTTTAAGTTAATGGAAAGTATCTATTGAATACTTAATTGTCATATACAATAGCACGAAGATAATAATGAGTCAACAACGTGCTGCTTATTTTTTATTTGACAAATTGCATGTTTAATGGTAGGGTGAGTACAAAACAGTTTTATTATCTCAAAATGAGGTCTTAAAGGTTGTCACCTGTAAATAACTATAAGAAATTTGAACACGAAGTAGTAGAAGCGGTTGAAAAAAAAGTCAAAGGAATAAGTAATTCTTTAGTTGCTTTTTTAGGGCGTATTCATCATATGGGAAAACAACGTTTCACGGTAATGTTTATCCCGCATTCCGAAAAAAAGATATTTAATTTCCAGATTTCAGTTTATTCGCTTACCTTTTTTTTATTTTTACTAAGCC
Source organism: uncultured Spirochaetaceae bacterium (assembly GCA_964514135.1). GTDB lineage: Bacteria > Spirochaetota > Spirochaetia > SZUA-6 > RPPD01 > JAFGGG01. The sequence goes on from CAZEPL010000028.1 coordinate 9,981, forward strand.
TGTTATTGGTTGTGTTTTTTGTGCTCTCAACTCATGTAACCGGTTCCGATAAGACGCTGGCCGAAATGAATGAGAATCTTTCCGGAAAAGAGAGAGGTTTTAACGAACTTCGGGAGGAAATACGCACTTTTTCCAGAGCAGCCCAAAAATTTTTTCCGTCACTGCAGAAGCTGGTAGTTGCAATTAATCCGGAAATCGCGGAAATGTTTTCCAGTACCAATGCCGGGGGTGCGAGCTTACCACTTTTTCTCCCTGAAGATTACGGTGAGCAGGAAGGCAATAAAGAGATACACGATTTAAAACAAATGAGTTTGTTTCTTGAGAATTCCGTCGAGCCCTTAGAGTCTATCTACGCCAGAGTTACGGAGCAGAATAAAATATTTGTCGATATTCCCACATTATGGCCGCTGAAAAATTACCGGGGTTTTATTACTTTTGGATTCGGTCCTCAAATACATCCTTTTACTTTAACCTGGTATATTCACAGAGGAGTAGATATTACTTTCAGACGCGGGGCGGACATTCAAGCCACAGCTTCCGGCAAGGTGATGCGGGCGGATTTTGATCCGGCGGGATACGGCAAATATATAGAAATAAGCCATAAGTTCGGATTCAGTACGGTATATGCCCATTTGGATATGGTTCTTGTGGAAAAAGGCCAGTGGGTTGAGCGCGGAGATGTAATCGGAACATTAGGGGGAACGGGTAGAGTTACCGGCCCGCATCTGCACTATGAAGTAAAACTGGGCAATCAGAATATCGATCCCAAACTGTTTTTGGATCTTGAGAATACGACCGAATTTATATCACATTCAAGTAGTGTAAGGTGAGTAATGAGTGAGCTTATTATTCCAAATGAAATAACAGTACATTCCATTATTGGTGAGGGTACTAAGTTCAGAGGAGAATTCGACCTTAAGGGATTGCTGCGCATTGACGGGGATTTTTCGGGGGTTATTAAAACTCAGGATAAAATCCTTATCAGCAGGAACGGAAGGGCTGAATGCACCATATATGCCAGAGTCGTGGTTATCGGCGGATTAATAAAAGGAGATATTTTTGCCAGCGATAGAGTAGAGATTCTTTCCACAGGTGTGGTAATAGGAAATATTGAAACACCCCGTTTAATTGTTCAAGACGATGTTATTTTGCATGGGAAATGCAATGTGGTAAAAGCAAAACCTAAAGAAGCACCTGATAAAAATGAAGAAGAAATACATGAAGAGAATGACGCCGTACATCCTGCTCCCTCCAAAGCTGAGGTTGTTTCTGCGGCAGCTCCGCACGTTAAGATACATTGAGTCCATGGAAAAAATAGATTCGATCGGTGAAACTTTCCCCAGGAAATCGCAAAAAAAAAGTAAGACTAAAAAAAAGCAAAAGATCAAATATCAACATTTCTTTAAAAAGGTACAGGAAAGTGAGAAAACTGTTGCCGAATATGAGGATAAAAGCTATTCTGAACCTGAATATGGAGAGTTGAATGAACTGCTGGATGAGATTTACGATGTCGGCGACCGCTTAAAAGCTCTCCCCACACTGGAAAACATAAAAAAGTATAAGCATGCAGTGAGAGCTTTTTTAAAGATTGTAGCTCAGAAGATGGTTGGAGTCGAGCAGAAGACTTCCGGCACGAATATCCTAAAAAGAAAGCGCTTTACACTCATTAAAATTATTGATACAAAAATTGAGCAGCTTTCTTTACAGTTTTTGAAACATCAGGAAGAGCAGATTGAAATTTTAAGTAAAGTAGATGAGATAAACGGTTTGCTTGTTGATATACTAAGATAAGGAGTAGATAGTAATGGAAAATATCGATCAGGACGACCTGGAGCCGGATAATGCTCAGGAGGAAAACCAAGAAAAAAATGCACCTGCCGTTGATATTACAGACAAAACCGTTTACCGTGTAAAAGTAACACATTCTAATGAGACTATTGTTTGTGTATGTGAAGAAAAAGTGGAAGTGCACTGCGGTGATTTTGTCATTATCCCTACAAAGTACGGAAAAGATTTAGGTAGGGTTCAGGGCAGGATAATGCATTTAGCCCCGGATGACAACAAAGAAATATATACTATAAACCGTAAAGCTTCAGAGAATGATCTGGCAAAATACGAAACTTATGAAAAAAACAGTAAGCAGGCCTTCGAGATCTGCAGGGAGAAAATCGAGCAGCACACGCTGGACATGAAATTGGTGTCCGCTCATTATCTGCTTGAGGAACCAAAAATCCTTTTCTTTTTTACTGCTGAGAATAGAGTTGATTTCCGCGAGCTGGTAAAAGATTTAGTCTCTATTTTCAAGATGCGTATTGAATTGCGGCAGATCGGAGTGCGTGACGAATCACGCGTAATTGGAGGACTTGGAATCTGCGGCAGATATCTCTGCTGTCACGCTGTTTCCGATAAATTGAATCCGGTATCGATTAAAATGGCCAAAGAGCAGAATATGTCCCTCAACTCTTTAAAAATTTCAGGACCATGCGGAAGGCTGTTGTGTTGTTTGGGGTATGAATATGATTTTTATAAGTGTGAAAAAGAAAAGCTGCCGGGTTTAGGTACCAAGTTTATTATCTCTAACGAACAATTTGCGATTACGGAGGTTAATATTTTAACAAAGCAGATCAGGCTGATAAGCGATTCCAGCCGCTTATTAATATTCCCCTTTGAAGATTTCTCTTTTGATAAGCAAGCTAATAAATGGCAGATTGACCAAACAAAAATCGATGCGCTGTCGCGTTCTTAAAATTTAATTACAGCAATTCTCATTTTGTACACTTTTGAGTTTCTTGCAAAAATAACATTTTTGCAAGAAACTCCTAAAATGGAAATTGCTAAATTATTATGGTATAAAGAATAAGTATTTTACTAATTTAATATATTTTGAGTTTTGCAATTTCCTCTTTTAATTGCATTAATGAATTAAAATAATTATTATCTATCTATGATTGTTAAAGGAAAGCACTATAAAACAGTATGGCTGGAAGGAAGTACAGTAAAAATAATTAATCAGGCGGTACTGCCCCACAAATTTGAAATCACAGAGTGTCCCGATCACCAAAGAACCGCTCGGGCCATTTCAACTATGATTATTCGCGGAGCGGGAGCGATCGGCTCGGCTGCGGCTTTTGGTATGGCTCAAGCCGCAATAGAGGCTCCTGAAAATGATTTTGAAGCATATATAAAAAACGCCCGCGTAAGCTTAAGAAACACAAGACCAACGGCTCAAAATCTCTTTTACAGTATTGAGCGTGTATATAAGTGTATCCGGGAAGCTTCGGATCCGCATCAGGCGAGGACATGCGCGGTTATGGAGGCGGAAGCAATTGCTCTCGAAGACATTAACGCCTGTAAGCAGATTGGAGAAATAGGGGCCAAACTGATAAAAAGTGATTTTAAAATACTTACTCACTGTAATGCCGGCTGGCTCGCTTTTACCGATTGGGGTACGGCGCTTTCACCTATATATGTTGCCAAGCGGGAGAACAAGAATATCTTTGTCTGGGTCGATGAAACACGGCCCCGTTTTCAAGGAGCTCGTCTTACTTCTTGGGAGCTACAGGAAGAGGGAATACCCTATGCGGTAATTGCGGATAATGCGGCAGGTTTCTATATGCAGAGAGGGGAAGTGGATCTGGTTATTGTAGGAAGCGACAGAATTGCCAGGAACGGTGATGTGGCTAATAAGATTGGAACTTATGAAAAAGCAGTGCTCGCTAAGGAAAATAATATTCCCTTTTATGTGGCCGCTCCTACTTCAACTATAGACTGGGACTGTGCCAATGGCAGTGATATTTCTATCGAAGAAAGATCAGAAGAAGAGGTGGTTACTGTAACCGGTAGAGATGAGGTTAATAATTTAAGAACCGTTTCTATCGTTCCGGAAGGTGCTACGGCAAGAAATCCCGCCTTCGATGTTACACCTGCCAGATATATAACGGGAATAATAACCGAGAAGGGGATAGTCAAACCTGAAAACTTGGTAAAATTAAAAGATAAATAAAGTCATAATGAATTGCCACTGCAGATCTTTTTTGATTAACCGATAGAATCTTTGAGATTGGATGTTATTGACAAGATTTCATTTTTTTTATACTATAATTAACTACTAAAAAGATAGAATATATATAGTAAATATAAATAATAAAGGAGATAGTAATGAAGCTATATGCCCGAATCTGTGTAATAATATTACTTGGTATGATTATATGTACCTGCGATAGGGGAGCAGATAAAGGGAATATGCCTTCCGGTCATACTATCAGTATCTCCGGTGCCTGGGCACTCTATCCGCTTACTGTAAAATGGGCGGAAGAATATATGAAACTTAAACCGAATATACGCATTGAAGTCAGTGCCGGTGGTGCGGGTAAAGGTATGTCCGATGTGTTATCGGATTTTGTTGATATAGGGATGATATCACGAGAAATATTTCCCGTGGAGATTAAAAAGGGGGCGTGGTATGTTCCTGTAGCAAAGGACGCTGTAGTAGCAACTATAAATGAAAGAAATCCCTACCTTAAAAAGCTTCAATTGCATGGTATTTCCAAAGAACTGTTAAGAGAGATTTGGATTAATCAGACTATCACCATATGGGAGGCTTTGTATGAAGAACAGGGAAATACTGTTATCCATGTGTACACTCGTTCGGATGCCTGCGGTGCGGCACAAATATGGGCTCAATTTTTAGGAGGGAATCAAGATGATCTCGGAGGTGTGGGGGTGTATGCTGATCCGGGATTGGCAGGTGCCGTGATAAAAGATGAGTTGGGTGTGGGATATAATAATATAAATTATGCCTATGATCCGGCGACAGGAGAAGTGATCAAAGGATTAGCAATATTACCGCTTGATTTAAATAATTCAGGTAAACTTGAAAGTGAAGAGGATTTTTACTCATCGCGTACTGAGCTTTTGGATGCAATAAATCAGGGCCGTTACCCATCTCCTCCCGCGCGTAATTTATTTTTTGCCTGTCATGGGCTGCCCCAAAAAAGTTATATTGTTGAGTTTATACGCTGGATTTTAACGGAGGGGCAAAAGTATGTTCTTGAATCAGGATATATTGTGGTCTCTGTGCAAGAACTGCTGAAAGCCTGTGATTCCTTGCCATAAATAGACATTTTTGAAAAAATGAGAGGATTAAGACTGTTTAAAAACCGAATTGGTACTCTGCTGATGAAGTCGCTGGCTTTTACAGTACTGCTCTTGCTTTTTGTAATGGGCACAGGTTTATTTTTACGCTCTCAAGATCTTTTAGCCGGCAAACCAATTTCAGATCTGCTTTTTTCTTCATCATGGCACCCTTCTACCGGTGAGTTTGGCTATTTGGCTTTCATTTTTGGTACACTTGCGGTTACATTATGTGCTCTGCTCATCGCAGTTCCTTTTTCCATCTGTACGGCTGTGTATTTGTCCGAATATGCAAAAAAGCGAACAAGGGATTTTTTTAAATCAGTTATTGACATCCTTGCATCAATCCCATCAGTGATATTTGGGCTTTGGGGTGTATTAATAATTGTTCCCTTGGTGAAAGAACTCGGATCGATTTTCTCAGGAGCTTCATCTACAGGTTATAGCATGTTGTCCGCGGCAATAGTTCTCTCTGTAATGATTCTGCCCTTTATCGTGCACATAGTTTTAGAAGTACTGCAAGCGATCTCTCTTTCATTGCGAGAAGCGGCTTTGGCAATGGGTGCTACGTATTGGCAAGCAATAAAATATGTCGTTCTGCGCAAGGCATTGCCGGGCATAATTGCAGCCTGCGGATTAGGTTTGGCACGTGCTTTTGGTGAAACCATGGCAGTGATGATGGTAGCGGGCAATATAGCCCAGATCTCAAGTTCACCTTTTGAGCCGACATATACACTTCCGGCTCTTATTGCCAATAATTACGGAGAGATGTTTTCTATTCCTCTTTATGATTCCGCCCTGATGTTTGCCGCCTTTATTCTGTTTTCAATTATTTTAGTATTCAATATTATTTCCTGGGTTATACTCAATAGAGTAAAGAGGAGACTTTAAAGCGAGTATGCACAAAGATAAACGTTTTTTAGAAGAGAAAATAATTAAAGGTATTATGCGCTTTTGTGCACTGCTTTTGGCAGGTTTGCTTATTCTCATAATTGTTACCATTACAGTTAAGGGGCTTTCCGCTTTAAACATCTCAATGCTTATTAAAACAGCAAAGGGCGGATTTTACCTTGGCGGCGAAGGGGGAATTCTCCACGCCATCATCGGATCGTTTTGTATTGCCGGCGGGGCCACATGTCTGGCTTTTTTTATAAGCACTCCAATTGTGCTCTATATAAACGTCTACAGAAAAAAGAACTCAAAACTAGCGGAATTAATAAGATTTTCTTTTAATGTCTTATGGGGTATTCCTTCAATTGTCTACGGAGCTTTCGGTTTTACATGTATGTTGTTTCTTGGATTAAAAGCCTCTCTTCTGGCGGGAATTTTAGTGATTACCTTGGTTGAGCTTCCCATTTTAGCACGGGGCATAGATGAGGTAGTTCAGCAAGTACCAATAGAGATTACACAAGCGGCGCTCTGTTTGGGTGCAACCACTGGTGAAACGGCTTGGAAAGTAGTCATACGTCAGATACTTCCCGGCATTATGACGGCAATTCTATTAGCTTTCGGCAGGGGAATAGGTGATGCCGCCGCAGTACTGTTTACCGCAGGTTTTTCTGATTATATTCCGGAATCACTTATGCAGCCTGTTGCAACCCTGCCTTTGGCCATCTTTTTTCAATTGGGCACACCTTTCCCCGCTGTTCAAAACCGGGCATATGCCTCGGCATTCATTCTCACACTATTGGTATTAAGTATATCGATTACGGCTCGCTTTTTTTCAAGAAAATTATCCCGCCACAGAATCGACCGCCTGTAAGGAGAGAAAAAATGCAACAGCAAACACATATCGAAATTAAAAATTTGAGTGTCTTCTACGGTGATGTAACGGCTTTACAGAATATCACTCTCACCATTCCCGATAAAAAAATAACCGTTATTATTGGACCGTCCGGATGTGGAAAAACCACACTCTTAAAATCATTTAATCGTTTGATCGATCTTGAGGTAGGAGTCAAGATTAACGGTAAAATATTTGTTGATAAAGAAAACATTTTTACACCGGGACTGGAGCCGACACATATCCGCAAGAAAATGGGATTATTAGCTCAGAAACCTTGTCCCCTCCCCATGTCTATTTTTGAGAATGTGGCGTTTGGTCCGCGTATCCATGGTTTAAAGAATAGAAAACGTTTACACGGTATTGTAAGGTATCATTTAAAACAGGCCGGCCTTTGGAAGGAAGTTAAAAACCGCTTGCATGAACCGGCCTCAAAGCTCTCTATCGGTCAGCAGCAACGGCTGTGTTTGGCCAGAGGTCTGGCTGTAAAACCGGAAATCATTTTAGGAGATGAACCGACATCGGCTTTAGATCCGGCTTCAAGTAAAAGGATTGAAGAAATATTCTTAATGCTAAAAAGCAGATACACAATTGTGTTGGTCACACATATTTTGCGTCAGGCTAAGCGTCTGGCAGATTATATCGTGTTTTTATATAATGGCAAGCTCATTGAGTATGGGCCGGCGGACTCAGTACTAAATAATCCTCAGCAAACACTTACTCAGGAGTATATTTATGGTGTAGTAAGTTAAAAATACTTGACAAACATACGATAATTATATAAGTTTTTGTGAACAATTAATTAAAAATAAAGTATCCATAATAAATAAGCAATAACTATTATTATTTCTTATAGGAGGAAAAGAATGGCAGAAATAAGTAAAAATGCAAGAGGGGGTGTGGGAACTCAAAAATTTTTTTGCGGCTGCGGAGGAGAAGTAAAAATGAAATCCCTGTTTTCGGGCGGCCGGTTAAAGAATATGGCTGAATGCGAAAAATGCAATAGAAAAGAAAGAAAACCGAGCGATTTCAAAGCCTAACAGGCAATAAATGGTTTTATAAGAAAAAATGAGCCCTTTAAAAACAGGGCTCTTTTTTTTCCACCTTGTACCCTTATTGTGTGCTTTGTGAGAAATTCATTATTTTTAGGGCAGTGCTATGTTAATTCTACTTTCTCCATTTTTGTAATTGTTGATCTATATCATTATGAATAGAGTCTAATAAAGTCTGAATATCATGTTTTCCTGTTACATGCGGATATAGTTTTAGAATTTTAACTTGATATAACAGCCCCTTTAATTTGGTAAACAAATCCTTAGCAGTAGAAATTTTGTACCCACCGTCTACGGCGACCGCAACAACAGGCAGATCGCTGTGTTCCAGCAGAATGCGTAGACCCGCTGAATGGAATTTATTTAATTCCCCTGTGCGGGAGCGCGTGCCTTCGGCAAAAACCACCGGACATACGAATTTGCCTTTGGACATGGCAAGCTGCTTGAGTTGATTTTTTGTTCTTTTAAAACCGCCTTTCCTCTGTAAGAATGCGTGTTGACCCTTGCGCAGAATCACAGACACTGCGGGTATCCCCCATTTTAATTCTTTTTTAGCAGCGAATTTTAAATCATGATTGGGGAAGGTACAGACCAGAATAACAATATCAGCTAGGCTCTGATGGTTGCTTACAATGACGAACTTATTTGGAAGTTTTGTTTTAATGTCCGATTCTACCTGAAAATTTAATCTTGCATAAAACCGGGCTAAAAATAACGATTTATGACCAGCTTTTTTGAGGAACTTATTCCAAAATTCCATGGAATTTTTACGTTGAACAAAGTGGTATAGCTTTGATGAAATATCCCAAGCTATTGTAGATATAAAATAACAGAGCAAAAAAAGCAACGACCTCATAATTATTCCTTTTAAACACAGTGTAGTAGGAATTCTTGTGTTTGAAAAGTGTCTTTTTATCTAATTTATCTGTTTTTTTACCTACACATAAAATGAGAACTGCCGGTGACCGCGTATTTTAACTTGACATAGAAATTTATTTTTGTTATTTTAATGCATCATAAGCAAAAAATGCGCGGATAAGGAGTTAAATTATTGGGAGCAAAAGGAACTGCTGCAAAAAGACAAAGACAAAATGAGACGCAGAGATTAAGAAACAAGGCCATTAAAACCAATATTAAGCATACTACAAAAATGCTTTTAAGTATTGTCAAAGAAAATAAAAAGCAAGAGGCCCAAGATCTTTATAAAGAATTCTCAACCGTTATAGATAAAGCAGTGACAAAAGGCGTGTACCATAAAAACAATGCTGCACGTAAAAAGTCAAGAATGATTAAAAAGATTAATGCAATTCTATAACCTTGAAGGAAGAGTGATATCCATTGCAAGAAAAATTAACAAAAGCTCAGATTGTTGAAACTATTTTCCAAAAGATACAAATAAGCAAACGTGATATTTATAAAGTAATTGATTTGGTTTTTGAAGAGCTAAAAGACGCACTTGCCAAAGATAGAATTATTGAATTACGCGGCTTTGGAACATTCGAGGTGAGAATTAGAAAGGGTAAGAAGGCCCGCAATCCTAAAACAGGCGAAACCGTCATTACCGAGGAGCACGGTGTTGTTTTTTTTAAACCTGGTAAAGAGCTTAAACAGCTTACTCATACGATTAAAGAAAGATAGCTTTTTAGTATCTATTCAGATCAGATGAGCTTCTTGCAAAAATAACATTTTTGCAAGAAGCTCCTAAAATGGAAATTGCTAAATTATTATGGTATAAAGAATAAGTATTTTACTAACTTAATATATTTTGAGTTTTGCAATTTCCTCAGATAGTAAAAAATAATTATTTTTTAGCACGAAATTCACCGCAGAACAACGGGGGCTGTCTAAGAACTAAGATATATCTCACGGAGCACACAGAGATATTAATACTATAATTAATAATGCTAAGTTAATTATTTTTTTCTTTGTGCTCTCTGTGACCTCTGTGAGAATCCTTTTGTACAACCAGAGCAGGCGAAGAAATTGAAATCAAAAACAGGCTTTCTCCTATTTCTTATTCTTTTCCTTGTTGTATTCTCACCTTTATTTATAATTATTAATACAGTTATTCAATTCACAGATAAAGCACTCCTCACCCCAAGCTCACCCGGATTAGTGCTCGTACTCATTGCGGAGGCGGTTCTTACCCTTTTTGGTCTGTATTATGGAATTAAACTATGGCGTAATGAACCGGGTATTGTGCGTACCGTCGAGAAGTACCTGCTCATTCTTACAGCTTATGCTCTCACCGTATTTATTATTGCATTTTTAGGGTTGTTGCCCTTTTTTTCAGTTTTTAGGGGTGTGCTTTGGTTTTTTACAGGTGGCGCAGTCTGGTACGCCTATCTGGCTCATTCCCGTAAAGTAGCTGATATCTATAAAACACCTCTTCGCTTTCCGCAGCTGCAGCGAATTTCGGAAGATTTACTGCTGCTATCCTTGGGAGCATTATTATTCGCTCTATCCTTCCCGAATTTCATCTTGACCTGGGGGATGTTTCCGCTGGCCTTTGTTTGTCTTGTCCCGGTATTTTTTGTTATCCGGCGAGCAAACTGGTCATTAATCTGGCTGTATGGTATTTATTTTGTGGTAATCGGTCTTTCTCTTCACAGTTATTGGTTGGTCATGTTTCATCCGCTTGCCTTAACCATCACTTTAGCCGTCTATATTAGCTATTTTTTAGTTCTTTTTCCCTTATTAAAGCTGGCCGTAACTCTTTTCCCCGGTCATGGATACCTGCTTCAGGTATTAATCTGGGTGGGTTATGAATTCATAAAAACCTTGGGATTTTTAGGCTATTCGTACGGTATTTTAGGATACAGCCAGTATTTGTTTTTACCTCTGATTCAGCTGGCGAGCATAAGCGGGGTATGGGGTGTATCACTGCTTGTGGTTTTTCCTTCGGCTCTTTTGGCTCAGGTGTTAAGAAACGGCATAAGGCAGAGTAAATATGAGTTGAAGCAAAAGCGTGTTTCATGGCTGGTTTACGGTGTTGTTTTTATCTGTGTAGTATTATCCGGTATTTTTAATCAATACGATCTTTCAGAATATCGAACATGGAAGGTCGCCCTCATTCAGTCCAATATTGATCCCTGGAAGAGCGGGGACGCGGCTTATAAACACTATTTGACTACACTCTTAAACTTAAGTGACCAGGCCTTGAAGTATGATCCCGATATAGTTATCTGGTCGGAAACCGCGTTGGTACCCTCCGTTCGACTGCACAGCAGCAGACGCATGAATGTAGACCGCTATACACACGTTGTTAAGCCCTTTTTGGAGTACTTAGATACTAAGACGGTACCTTTTCTGTTGGGAAATGACGACAGCGAGCTTGATGTACGGGCGAAGGGAGGCAGGCGTCATTATAATGCGGCGATTTTAATGGAAAACGGAGAGGTTAAACAGGTCTATCGAAAAATACATCTTGTGCCTTTTACCGAGTATTTCCCTTATAAAAATATTCTCCCCGGCATCTACCAGTGGCTTGAAAATTCAGATACGCACTTCTGGTATAAAGGAAGCGATTTTACGATTTTTGAACAGGATGATATTACTTTTGCCGCTCCGATCTGTTTTGAAGATACCTTTGGATACCTGTCGCGTGAGTTCGTCTTAAGAGGAGCGGATGTTTTGGTAAATCTTTCAAATGATGCCTGGTCCAAATCGCAGGTTGCTGAAATGCAGCATATGTGCATTGCGCTTTTCCGAGCTGTTGAAAACCGCAAAACACTTGTCAGAAGCACAACAAGCGGAATTACCTGTACTATTGATCCGAACGGCAGCATAAATTCAATTCTCAACTCCGGACAAACCGGTTTTCTCATTGCTTCGGTACCGGTTCGCAGCGGTGAATATGCTCCCTATACAGTGTGGGGGGATGTATGGGCGGTTATTATTGTAGCTTTTAGTGTAATAGGTTTGGTAACAGGCTGTGTAATAAAGTTTTTGAAACTAAAATTGAAAACCAATTGACAAAAATTACTTTATCCACAACAATATAATGTCTATTCAAGGAGACGACAATGAAGAACAAGGCAAAAATACTTATTGTGGACGATGAACCGATTAATCTTGAATTTTTTGATGTAATGTTGAGCCGGTTAGGCTTTATTGTTGAAAAGGCTGAGGATGGTGAGGAAGCTCTGGAAAAAGTTCAGGGATGCGAGCCGGATTTAATTATACTTGATAATATTATGCCCAAGCTAAGCGGCTGGGAATTCACCAAGCTTATTAAGAACGACGGGCGCTATAAGAAATACAAAAATGTACCTATTATCATGTTTTCGGCCATGGACGAAGTAAAAGATAAAATCGAAGGGCTTGAGCTGGGAGTTGATGATTATATTACGAAACCATTCAATTTCTCCGAAGTACTGGCTAGAATTCGAGCCGTATTAAGAAATCGCGAATTGGCACAACAGCTCTCGCGGCGTGAGATGCGCATAGGAATTATCGAATCACTGAATAAATCATTGATCTACTTTACCAAACATATTAAAACTCCCATTCAAAAACTTATTGATAAATCATTGAATATCGATACTGCAAATCAAAAGCAAATAAAAGAATTGATTGCCATGGTAAAAGAGGAGAGTGAAGAAATTCTGGCCACGATTAGCGGCCTTGAGGATGAGGTAAAGGAACTGCAGGGTAAAGGCGATAAACTGAAAAAAGGCGATCTCACTCTAGATGATTTAGAGCTTAAATTTCAGAAAAATCTCAAAAATTGGAAAGCTCGCGAGCTGAATTACGAAGGAGTAACTACTTGATTTCAGCAGAGATGAAGCAAGTTGTACAACTTTTCGATAAAGGCAGACAGTTCTATAAGTTAATGAAATTTGAAGAAGCAAAAGTTTATTTTCAAAAAGCGCTGGATATAAAACAAGATGATGGTCCTGCGAAAGTCTATTTTGAGCGGTGCGAACATTACCTTAAGAATCCTCCTCCCCCGGATTGGGACGGAGTATTTGTAATGACAACTAAATAATATAACCAAAGAGAACGGGAACACTATGGCAAAGATGAATGATCACAAAGGTCTTGAGAGAATTCGTACTACATTGGGCAAAGAAACGGAATTCAACGGTACTATGAAATTCCAAGACTCGCTTAAGATTGTTGGCAAGTTTAAAGGGGAGATAGTATCTCCCGGTTTTCTTTATATCGAAAACGGTGCCGAAGTAAAAGCAAATATTAAAGTCGGATCTGTTATTATCGGCGGTATAGTTAAGGGTAATGTTACTGCCAAAGATAAACTCGAAATGCTGGAAACCGGTAAGGTTTTTGGCAATATCCGGACCGCCAAATTGAAAATCGCCGATGGAGTTGTATTCGAAGGGAAATGCGAGATGATAAAAAATCCCGAAAAGATTGATATTTTTACGGAAAATGTCGATCAAATAAAAAAGAATGTTGAATATGTCTAAAAACTTAATAGTAATAAGCAAACATGTTAATTGTACTCAATAAAAAAAATAATAATATAAGAAAATGCTTTGCAATGATTCTTTAGTTGGTAGTGCTTTTTGTATTTCGGAACAGGACTTGTTGTCAGAATTTAAGGATTATACGCATAAAGAAATAGAACTACAGATAATAAAAGAGAACCAGAGACTACTTTTCTTTTTAAAGGGCGGCAGCAAGAAACAAAGGCAGGAAGCATTCGACTATATTGTTAAAAAGTTAGGAGCCGGGCGTATTCGGCAGGGTGTGATAATGCCTGCTGAGCTTGCTTTTGCTGCATTACAAAAAACACGCAAGTTACTGGTGGTCGCGGAATCATGTACCGGGGGAATGCTTGCAAAACTGTTGACAGATATCCCCGGAAGCTCGCAGGTCTTCTGGGGCGGTTTTATTGTTTATTCCAATGCGGCCAAACAGGAACTGTTGGGAGTAAATCCTAAAGTTTTAAAAAGCAAAGGAGCGGTATCGCAGGAAGTGACGGCTGCTTTGGCTGCTTCTGCGTTAACAAGAGCGTGTAGTGATGTAAGTGTTGCGGTATCCGGTATTGCCGGTCCTGACGGCGGAACGTCCCGGAAACCGGTGGGAACCGTATGGATATGTATAATGGATAAGATTAAGGGACAAATATGTTTGAAATATCAATTTACGGGTTCACGCGATGAAGTAAGATGCAAGACCGCAGCGGCAGCTTTTTTACTTATAGAAAGTTTGATATTGGGGGTAGATTATCTTGACTATTATAAGAATTGGTAATATAATAAAAGAAAGCATCTACAAATCGAATAGTCCTCTAAGATGGATATTTCCAAATAATCATAAGGAAAAAGCAACCGGATTATAAAAATAACGGAGCACCTAAATGGTAATTATTCGTAAGAAACCTCCCGTTTCAGAAGATGAAAATAATCTTTTAATAGAGAAAAATATAAAAAAATTTAGACAATGATATAAAGGAGAACTTTATGACAACTGCCAAAGAAGAGGCGGCAAATAACGAAAAGTTCAAAAGGGTTGTTAAAAAGAAAAAATATAAGGTGGAGCTCATCAAAGATTCTGAGAATGGTAGTAATAAAGAGGAATTGGAGAGCGAAAATGCGGAAGTGAGTAATAACAATGAAAGTGCTGGAGAAAATACTGCCCAAAAGGGTGGCAGCACCAACCATATGCCGAACTTATCGAGAAAACATGCTAAGGAGCCTATATCCTCCAAGGTGATTAACAACAGCGGAACGCAAGATAAACGAATTGAAGCATCGATCCTTTTTAACAATGGAGATGTGGAGAGATTCAATATTAATGATCTTTCCAAAAAAGATATGACCGAGCTGCGTTCTATGGCAGGAGAGTTCAATATCAATCATGAAAGCCTCATTACATTAAAAAAGCAGGAATTAATATTTTCTATTCTAAAAGCGCATACCGAGCGGGGAGGAGTAATTTATGCATACGGTGCTTTGGAGATCCTTCCCGATGGATACGGCTTTTTACGTTCACCTAACTACAGCTATTTACCGGGTCCGGATGATATTTATATTTCACCGTCCCAGATACGACTGTTTAATTTAAAAACCGGTGATACCGTTGCCGGCCAGATTCGACCGCCCAAGGACGGCGAGCGTTTTTTTGCAATGCTGCGGGTGGAGAGTGTTAACTTTGACGATCCCTCTGTGGCTCAATCGCGTATTCCTTTCGACAACTTAACCCCCCTTTATCCCAATGAGAGATTCAATCTTGAAACTACAACAAAACAGATTTCAACACGCCTGATCAATCTTTTTTGCCCCATAGGTAAAGGGCAAAGAGGTTTAATTGTTTCTCCGCCGCGGACGGGAAAGACCATTCTTTTACAGAAAATCGCCAATGCAATTACTGCTAATCACCCTGATGTTTTTATCATAGTACTGCTCATAGATGAAAGGCCTGAAGAAGTAACCGATATGCAGCGTAATGTCAACGGCGAAGTGGTCTCTTCAACCTTCGATGAGCAGGCAACGCGGCATGTCCAGGTAGCGGAAATGGTATTGGAAAAAGCCAAACGCTTGGTGGAACACAAACGTGATGTCGTCATTCTCCTGGACTCTATTACACGTCTGGCCCGGGCTTATAATCAGACTGTGCCGACATCAGGAAAAATCTTATCCGGGGGAGTTGATTCCAATGCCTTACATAAACCGAAACGCTTTTTTGGTGCCGCCCGAAATATAGAAAACGGCGGCAGTTTAACCATTGTGGCTACCGCTTTAATAGATACGGGCAGCCGCATGGATGAAGTAATTTTTGAAGAGTTCAAAGGTACGGGTAATATGGAGATTAATTTGGATAGAAGAATATCTGACCGCAGACTGTTCCCGGCAATTAATATTAAACGGTCAGGCACACGAAAAGAAGAGCTCCTGCTTTCGGAAGAAGAGCTCAATAAGATTTGGGTTTTAAGAAAAGTAATTAATCCTATGGATGATATGGAAATAATTGAATTGCTTATTGACAGAATGCATAAAAGCAAGAATAATAGTTCTTTCTTAAAATCAATGAATACATCGACTGTTACGGCGGAATAGTATTATTAAAGGAGGTTATATAATGAAAAAAAATATACACCCGGCATTTGAGGAAACGAAAATCAAATGCGCTTGTGGTAATGAAATCATCACGCGTTCTACAGTGAAGGATATTTCTATTGAAATATGCTCTCAGTGCCATCCTTTTTTTACAGGAAAGCAAAAACTTATTGATACCGCAGGACGCGTAGAAAGATTCAAAAAGAAATATAAAATTAAAAATTAGATTAGAGAGGAAATTACAAAACTTATAATCGTATAATTGAGGCTGTTGTATGCGGGAGTGTTGTTTATCAGTGCTTGCGATAAGGCAGCCTCTTTTTTATAGTGTACCCGGACAAAAAAATTGGATAATGAAAAAACCTCTGTTTGAAATAGTATGGATTAATCGGTATAATATTTATAGAATCAGTATATAGATAAAAAAGTATTTTGTGATAGACCGGGTGTTATGGAAGATACGGATATTGCTAAAAAAGTTTTCTTTCTCTATCCTCATACTATTATTAAAGAGATTATCCAAGAAATCGTAAGACAGGAATACGAAACCTATATCATCGAGGATCATCTGCTTGCCAAAAAGGTATTGACCAAATATAAAAACTCGATTCTGTTTATTAATATAGATGAGATCTTAAAAGATGAGGAGTGGCAGCAATACATTTCTTCCCTGCTTAAAAATCCCGCTACAAAATCTACTCGGGTGGGTATACTCACCTATTATAGCAAAGAAAAAGAGATAGGAGAAAAGTATTTGATTTCGATCGGTGTACAATGCGGTTTGGTTCGAATAAAAATGGCACCGGAAAAATGTCTGGAGATTCTTTTGAAAACACTGGATGCCAATGAAGCAAAGGGACGCAGAAAATATATCCGGGCTCTGTGCAATGAAAAGTTAGACCTCTTCAATATTATCTGGAAGGAGAAGCGCTTTCAGGGAAGAATAATAGATCTGAGCATTGCGGGAATGGCCTGTTTCTTTAATAATCAGAGATTAAAACTGTCTGAGGGCACACCTTTGGTAAATATTCAGCTGGTATTGCGCGGCGTAAGCTGCATTATTTCAGGCAGGATAATGAAAGTGCTCCCCAAGACCCAAGACAGAGAAGTCTATATTATTATGTTTGAACCCGCTACAATTAAGTTAGAAATAGAGCGTAAGATTCATAATTTTATTTTTCGCTGTCTGCAGGAAACAATTAAACAAGAAATTGATGAATTAGATAAAAAGTAATATCTAGTGTTACGAAACTGCGTTGCACCATTAAAGGTCTTCCACACCAAATAATCCTGAAATTCATATTCTTATCCGTCAATAACGGAATTTCCTCTATTTCATACTAAAGTATAATGTTTAAAATCAGTGTTCGGCTTTATATTTCCCTATAAACAAGGCGGAATCTTGAATGTTTCAGGATCGAAGTTTTTATTTTTAATCATTTATATGAAGGAGGTCATAAATGAAAAAACTTATCAGCCTATTTTTTGTGCTTTCCGTGCTGATTTTTAACTGTGCTATGCCCACACAGGGAGGCATAGCTACAGAAGGATCAAGCGGAAGAGTTACACTTGTAAGTGAGATTAAAGGTGAAGACATGGAAGGTCTTGACAACTCACTTAAGGGACGCAGTTTGGCAGGTGTAGAAGACGCGGCTGCTGTTGTTGTCAGCATAGAAAATGCGGACACCCAGGAACTTGTGTATGATACATATGAATTGGTGTTATATAACATAAACGGCCAGTTTATAACTGAGAGTCTAACCTTAAATACCGGCGACTATAATCTTACCCAGTACCTGGTTATTGATGCCGACCAAAATGTTATTTTTGCGGCGCCATTAGAGGGTTCTCCCTTAGCGGAACTTGTCTCCGACCCTCTGTCCATACAGTTTACGGTATTCAATAATGTTACCACCTCGGTCAATGTTGAAGTGCTGCCCACAGAAGGTTCGACAGCCCAGGATTTCGGTTATGCGGTCTATACTTTTGATGTTGTTTACGCGGATTTAGTGTTTCCGCAGGATATAATTATCAGCTCATTTAATGAGGGCCCGGACGGAATTTTGGGTAATGAAGATGATGAGGTAGACGGTATTACCCTGCAGACATACAAAGATTTCTATTCGAACAACTGGGAAAAATTTTATAACAATCCGGGACCTGACCAAATATGGCTTACGTCTGATGATGAAGCAGGCGGCTGGTGGTGGTGCCGTTTTGACACCGGCGGATCAATGCAGGTGGGCCCAGGTTCCGACGGTATCTGGTTTACTACCGATGATGAGATTCGCAGCTGGAACGACTGGAGCGATCCGGCTATTGAACGCTCATACGGCGATCCTGGCGCAGACAGTGAATGGTTTACCGCAGATGATGTCATGCAAGACTACTGCAATAAAGAGTATGATGAGAACGGTAATGAAATAAGGAGAGTATCATACGGCGATCCCGGTCTCGACAACATATGGGAGACATCCGACGACGTCATAACTGTTAATTGGTACGGCGCTTATATGACAAGGGAGTACGAAGGTTCATACAACCATTGGGACAGCTGGACAAGAATGGTATCATATGTAGGCCCGGGTCCGGATGAGGCATGGTTTACGGCAGATGACGAGGTACAGCGCTGGAGCACACAAGAATTTGATGACGGTACAAAATTCTATACCAGAAGAAATACATATTACGATGCAGGTACGGATGCTACTATGTTTACCGAAGATGATGTGTTGGGATCATATGCCACAGCGGAAAATAGCTATTAAGCAAGAGGTGTATTCGGTTAAAATGATATAAGCTTTTAAGCTTTTAATTAAAAACAGCTCCGGCTAGAAAATGGCGGGGCTGTTTTTTTTTATTTTCTTTCTTGACGACAGTCATTATGTAGCCTAAGATGTAAGATAAGTATATTTGGGTAGGGAGAATAGAAGGGGAGGAGACTTATATAATTATTTAAAGGAGGAATATATGAAATTTGATGTCAATCTAGTAAACAAAGTATTTCAAAAGAGCTTTGCACCGACAAAAAACTTTATCACCATTCTCCATATTCTGGTGATGGTTGCGGGTGTTTGGCTCATTACGCAGGCTGCTGGAATATCCAGAAGCATAGAAGTATCGTATATTTTTATCGGTATTACAGTTCTCTATGCTTTGATTGTGTTTTCCAGCATGGCGTATTTCCTATACTATTTTGCATTGGCACACCTGAAATCCGATAAGAAAGCAAGTGTGGGCGATGCAATCAGTTCATTAAAATCGCAGGCTATTCCTGCATTGGGCTTTATTATCCTTTTTGTGGTTATCGTCCTTGTGCAAATGCTGCTGCTCTGGCTTTTGGCTCAAATACCGGAAGTGGGTATTATACTTATTGTAATTCTGTTTCTGCCCTTGGTTGTACTTGATTTTGTTATCTGGACCTTTTTAGTTTTCGGTGGAATTCTCTGCTATCCTACTATGATCGACCAGAAGAAAGGTATTATAGGGGTTGTCAAAAATGTAGCCGTAATCATTAAACAGAAGTTGGCCAAACTGATTCTGTTTCATATCCTGCAGATCATAATTTTATTAGTGGCAGTAATAGTATTGACTCTTATTTTGAGTCTGGCCTTAGCGCTTCCCATGCAGGCTATTGCACCGAGTCAGGGAATGGGAATACAAGAAAGCTTCAAAGGATTATTTAACCTGGATCCCGCACAGGGTATAGGTATGGCAGGCAATCTGTTTCAGATGTCTATCATGATGATTCAGAGCCCGTATGTGATATACATAATTATGGGGATAATAATGATTGTCTACACCGTGGCTATTTTCGGTTTATTGGTCTCATTTCTGTTAAACCTGGCATGCGGTCTAAATGTCGCATTTTATCTGCATGTAAAAGATGAAGTGGATTTTAGTGACGATCTGGGCTTAAAAAAGCTTAATATTGATATCAAATAGAGCCCGCACTATTTAAACATATATGCCGAAGCGAGATGTCTTGCTTCGGCTTTTTTTTATTTTCTTTACCTGTGAAAAGGCTAGAGCATGAAGTATATTTTATACAAGTTAAATTGGAAAAGTACCGTTGGTTTATACTATACTTCTGTATGAGGAGAAAAAAACGTTAGCATGAATATTAAGATTTTAGTGATCGATGATGATCGGGGCATACGAAAAGTATTTACCCTTGCTTTAAAAGAAAGAGGCTATGAAGTACACACAGCGGAATCAGGAAAAAAGGGGTTGGAGCTGGAAAGCAAAACACACTATCATCTTATTTTTCTTGATCTGAAAATGCCCGATCTGAATGGAGTGGAGACATTAAAAGCACTGAGAAAAAGAAACAAGCAGGTTCCCATCTATATAATTACTGCGTTTCATAATGAATATATAAAAGAGCTCTCAAAGGCCAGCGCACAGGGAATAGATTTTGATGTGCTAAAAAAACCAGTAGGAAAAGAAGAAATTGTTTCTATTACCGATGCCGTGATTAATAAAACGCTTTCAGCGCTTTAAGGTGGATATTTTTGATGTTGTATTTTCGGTTATATATTATTGAAGGTTCCAGCCGCTATAAATTTATTATTGAAAAGTTAAACGGATTTTTAAAAGAATTCTATAACAATAACTATCGGCTCGAAATAATTAACATCCTCGAACAGTCCGAATTAGCAGTCAAGGACAAAGTTTTTGCCACGCCAACCCTTATAAGGCTCTCGCCCGCTCCTGTTAAAAAGGTAGTGGGAGACCTGAACGATAAAGAGAAATTAAAAGCATTCTTGGAAATAGCATAACCTTCCGTGTACTATTGCTATGGCATGCCTTTGTCTTTTATATAGTCGATACACGCGTCCACAATTGAAGTGTCATAGAGAATCCCTTTATTCGAAGCAATTTCATCGATTGCCTTTTGCACACCCAAACTCACACGGTACGGTCTGTGTGAGGTCATTGCTTCGACTACATCCGCTACCGCCAGTATTTTTGCTTCCTGAATAATATCAGCCGATTTAAGCCCGGAAGGATAACCGGAACCGTTTAACCTTTCATGGTGTTGAAGGACAATGAGGGGAATAGGTCGGTCAAACTCGATATCCTTGATAATCTCATATCCAATTTGGGGATGCTGCTTGATTATTTCGTATTCCATGTCATCCAGCTTGGAAGGCTTAATGAGAATTTCTACGGGTATTGATATTTTTCCGATATCATGCAGTAAACCTGCCAGCCGTATACCGTAGATTTGAATTTGGGGAAGGTTCATTCTTTCGCCGATTTTACAGGCAATAGTCGCCACACGTTTCTGATGACCGGATGTATAAGGATCACGTTTTTCCAAAGCGGACGCTAAAGCATTTACGGTTGCCTCAAAAAGGCGTTTGAGTCTCTCAATGTTCATTTTTAACTCATGTTCCGTCTTCTTCTGTAAAAGAATGATTTTCCTCTCATACAAAATACGGTTGAGTCTGACCATTACTTCTTTCGGGCTTAAAGGCTTCCTGATAAAGTCCTTGGCACCCTGTTCAATGACATCCTCATATTTTATACCCTTTTCAAAACCTGTCATCACCATAATGTCGCAGTTATATTTTTTCCTGGCCATGTCGACTAATTCCAAACCGCTTTTGCGGGGCAGCACAATATCGGTTATCAGCACATCTATATCATGTTCATTCAGAACTGTCAGCGCCTGTTCGGCGTCGGGAGCCGTATAACAAATATAGCCGATGTTCATAATGGCATTTTTTAATAACTCACTAATCAGAGGATCATCGTCAACCACTAAGATCGTGATATGGCTTTTTATTTTATCCATGGGTTTTTGTTTCCTTTGCTAAGACTTGATTGATAATACCTCCCAATTCATTCCTGACCAGAGGTTTGGATACAAAGGCTTTGATGCCTAATCTTAAAGCTTCTTTTTCCGATATATTTTCATGATACCCTGTACAAAGAATAATGGGCAAATCCGGGCGAATTCTCAGTATGGCGCAGGCCAGGTCGGCGCCTGAAAGATTCGGCATTGTCATATCTGTTATTAAAAGGTCAAACTGTTCCGGATATTTCTTAAAGTATCTGAGGGCCTCTCTGCTGTCGGTTTTACTGATTACCCAATAGCCGAGAGAGGTCAGCATTCTTTTGCCCAATTCCGCAAGAATTGCTTCGTCATCTACAAACAGAATCTTTTCACTGCCCGAAGGTGGAGCAGATTTTTTTTCTGATTTCAATTCTTCTCTATCTACTGCTGGCAGGTACAGCGTAAAAACCGATCCTTTGCCCGGTTCACTTGAAACGGTAACCGTACCGCCGTAACTGTTTACTATTCCATGTACCACGGATAATCCCAGACCGTTTCCCATATTCTGTAGTTTGGTAGTAAAATAGGGTTCAAATATCTTATCGATTATTTCAGACTTTATACCGCACCCCGTATCGCTTACCGTTAATTTCAAGTAAGCTCCGGGCTGCATATCCGGATAAACTTGAATAAACTGAGTATCCAGATCGATATTGCTTAATGAGACTTTAAGCTCACCGCCTCTTTCCTGCATGGCGTGGGCGGCATTTGTACAGAGGTTCATAATAACCTGGTAACACTGAGTGTAGTCGGCCAGAATGGATTTAACATCGGGTTTGATGCAGTGAGTAATGTTAATCGAAGCCGGCAGGGATGCTCTTAAAAACTTGAGTAATTCTTTAACCAGCAATCCCAGGTTGAGCGGTTTCTTTTCTTCTTCATGCTGCCGGGAAAAGGTGAGAATCTGCTTTACCAAATCTCTTGCCCGGTAACCGGCGTTTAATACATTTGTGAGATTGAAGAGTATTTCTTTATTCTGTTTATATTTGGCAAGCGTTATATCGGTATAGCCTATTATGGCCATAAGTATATTGTTAAAATCATGCGCTATGCCGCCGGCCAGGGTGCCGATCGCTTCCAGTTTTTGCGCCTGACGCAGCTGTTGTTCCATTTTAATCTGTTTTGTGATATCGCGTTCGCTTAGCACATATCCGGTAATATCGCCCTCTCTATTATATATGGGTGAAAGCGAGGCTTCGATTTCCAGCATTTCCCCGCTTTTTTTCTTTTTAACCAGGCGCCCCTGCCATAATTTACCCTGTTTCATTTTTTCCCACAGGTCCCCGAAGGTGTTATGCTTTTTCTCATTGGTTTTGAATTTAGTTATTCTCTTGCCCAGTAATTCACGCTTGGTAAATCCCGCTATATTCTCAAAAGCAGGGTTTACATATTGAATCACACCCTTGTTATTCGTAATGATAATTCCTTCCACCGCGTGTCTTATTGCTGCGGCAAGTCTTCTCCGCTCTTCATCAACATGTATACGTTCTGAGATATCTCGTAACGAAGCCAGGCAGCATTCTTCCCCCTGCCATTCGATTTTTTGCACTTTGAGTTCGACTACGGTTTTTTTCTTATTTCTATAGATATCCAGCTCCGTGGTTATATTTTCAACAAAGGGAAAACCGAACATCTCACCCAGTATTTTTTTATTCTTACCGCCAAAAAGGCGTTTGGCTACGGGATTGGCAAAGCGGATAATTCCGTCTTTGTTGATAATAAGAATACCGTCGGAAATAACCTCCACGATATTATTGAAATGGATCGGGCTCGAGGTTGTTTTCTGACTCCTGCTTGCTTTTCTCATTTTTTTCATAATCCGTAAAGTACTTAAAGTTAGGCTGTTGTATGTATCAGGGAACGGCCGTAATGCTGCAACAACAGTAGCTTGTGAGGCCGGAGATTTTTAAAAGAACTATTTAGATACACACTTATTTTACTTGCTGTTTTTAATAATCTACGCATAAAAAAACCGGACAGCTTAAAGCTTCTCTCCCTCTTTTCATACAGCACCTACTATTAATTATAGGATTCTCTTACGGTTTTGCAAATGGAAGATGAAATTACTTTAGCCGGACGACTCGGAGTTAAAACGGCATATATGCTAATTTCTTTTCATTTAAGCCTTGTTTTGTTTACAAATATCTTTTATCTTGAGTGTGGTATATAATTGCGTTTTACCGCAATGAGTCTGTATGAAAGATAAAAGGGGATGGTTATGGTGCAGAGTGAGCATAAAAAGCTGCTGGAAAAAATAAAAACTCTTAAAAATCAGATTAATTCGGTTTTTGTGGGCAACGAGATCGCGATTCACAGTCTTTTAATCGGATTTTTATCCGGATTGCATGTGCTTATCGAGGATATTCCCGGAGTGGGGAAAACCACATTGGCAAAAACGCTGGCCAAAAGCGCTGGCCTTGATTTTGCCCGCATCCAGTTTACTCCGGACTTGCTGCCGGGAGATATCATCGGTATGACGGTGTGGAGCACGGAAAAGAGAGATTTCATTTTTAAGTCGGGAGCTATAATGCACCAGTTTATCCTCGCGGATGAGGTAAATAGAGCAAGCGCCCGTACCCAGTCGAGTCTTTTGGAGTCCATGCAGGAACATGCGGTCACTGTTGACGGTAAAACCTACGCTCTACCCGAACCGTTTTTTGTTATCGCCACGCAAAATCCCATATCGTTTACGGGGACTTTTCAGCTGCCCGAGGCTCAGGTTGACAGGTTCGGTGTTTCCTTTTCCATCGGATATCCCTCCGAGAGCGAGGAAGAAACAATCCTCAGCCGCTTTAAAGAAAAGGATCCGCTTTTGGAGCTTAAAGCGGTTATCGAGTCGCAGCATGTTATGGCAATAAGAGACAGTGTGCGTAAAATTCTTGTGGATGATAAAATTAAGAATTTTATCGTGGCAATTGCCCGGAAAACAAGAACCAGCTCCAAAATCAGATTGGGTATGAGCCCCAGAGCGGCACAGCACCTTCTGCTGGCCTGCCAAACAGAAGCTTTTTTAGCAGCAAGAACTTTTGTTATCCCCGAGGATGTGCTGGATGTGGTTCCGGTCGTAATACCGCATCGTATTATCCTCCGAGCCGAAGCACGTGTGGAAGATATCACAGCGGCTAAGGTTATTCAGAAACTCATTGCCGGGCTGCAGATTCCCACAGGTTTAACCCAGTGAAGCGAATTAAGATAAATCCACGCGCAGTCGGTATTTATCTCTTAGGACTTTTTATAATTTATCTGACCGGTATGTCCATGTCCGGAGTTTTATTATTCATATTTTATATTTATCTGCTGTTTCCCGCAATTTCGCTGGGTCTGCTGCTGGTCTGCTATTTCAGGTTCAGGTATTTTGAGCATTTCAGTACGGAGCATCCCGTAAAGGGGCAGGAGGTGCTGTACAAGCTGTCTTTGGCTAACGAAGCCAAACTCATGGGACCGTTTGTGAGTGTTAAGTTCAAATTTATAAGTCCGGATTTGTCCGTTCATTTAAACGACATTCATACTTCTTTAAAGGGAGGTGAAATCTATAGTCAGGAATATACAATAAAGTACCCATACCGCGGTGTTTATAAAGTAGGTATAGATTATATCAGACTGCGCGACCTTTTAAACTGGATTTTCTTGTTTCCGGAGGTCTGGTTCAGAACTTTTTATGTCTACCCCCGCATTATAGAGC
Source organism: uncultured Spirochaetaceae bacterium (assembly GCA_964514135.1). GTDB lineage: Bacteria > Spirochaetota > Spirochaetia > SZUA-6 > RPPD01 > JAFGGG01. The sequence goes on from CAZEPL010000028.1 coordinate 35,500, forward strand.
TGAAGACGGTATTTGCCGATCTGCAGAATGTCATAGAGGCTTCGGGATACGGACAGGGAATACTCCGGGATCATACGCTTTTTAAGGATCTGAAGGAGTACAGGCCCGGGTCAGCACTGAAGCATGTGGCTTGGAAAAAGTTTGCCGCTACGGGAGAGCCGTTTCTCAAAGATTATGAAAAGACCTCCTGGCCCGGGGTTGAAATTTATCTGGATCTGCGCCGGGAAAAAGAAGCGGATCATACTATTTTAGAAAGAGAGGACTGCTCTGTCGAGATCCTGGTCGCGCTTGTGAAATATTTTCTTGACAACAGTATACCTGCCAATGTTCATGCCTTTAATGGAAGGGAGCGATATGATTATTACGGTTTTAACAGTTCCTATTTTGCAGACTTTTACAAATCCAGCATAAATATCACCTTTGCCGGCAGTTACTCTCCTGCCAAGGTCTTTACGTCCGATATGCAGGACCAGCTTATAAAAGCCGGGACCATTATTTTTATTACCCACATCTTCGATCCTGAGGTTTTAGAGCTTGTCTCCACTTGTGCGAGCTCCGATGTAGCGGTTTTTGCCGTCATTAATCAGTCCGGCATGCAGGAATCCGCACGACAAAAAGATCTCTTATACTCCGACGCCTTTTTAAATACCCGAGGCAATATTGCGTTTGTTAATAATATTGATACCATAAAAGAGAATCTGGAAGCATGAAAAAAGAAATTGTGCTTTTTATCTTGAAAATTATTTTCTCGCTTGTGCTGGCCGTGGGAGCTCCCCTGATAATAGCTCTGCTGCTCAATGTGGATGAACCAACCTTGGGAGTTTTTATTTTAATTACAGGCATTAATGTCCTGTTTTTATTAAGAAGTATATTAACGGGCAGGCTGAAAATTATTATAAACCGTTTTTTGGTTGCTACATATATTCTGGCTTCCTTGTTCATCATTTTATATATCATAGTAATCCCATACCCTTCATATATGGCCTGGCTGGATCTGGTAAGGGCGGGCAGGCCGGGTGGAATAATTTCACTGCTGTTTTTCTACGGCACGGCATTTTTTTCCAGTCTTTTTGCGGGACTGGTATATAAAAACGGCGTGTGCAGGCCGTTTGGGGGATTATTGATATTAATTTTTTTTGAGGCTGCCGTGGTGTATCAGAACGGTTTAAGTATAATATTGTTCACGGCCGCAGTTATTCTGGAATTTATCCTGTTCGCACTGCTGCCCCACAAACTGAAGATAAAACACGCACGCGCACCTTTGCTGCTGTTCGCGGCGGTTGTTGCAATTTCCGCCATGCTTTCTGTAAACAGTGCAGCGAACAGCGGATATCTGGTGGGAAGAGCACTCGATCCCGGGCTTAAGCGCATCATTCTGGAGATATTTCCCGATCTGCCTTTATTAATGACCGTAGCCGGTTACGGCTATAATTATAAAAGCGAGAATTTAGGCGGCAGACCCCTGTTGTCAAACGTACCGGTTTTTTTGGTGCAAGGTAGTTCCGCAAAGAGCATATACTTGCGTACTCAGGTCTTTGACAGTTATGCAGACAGCAATTGGTCGTTCAGTTTTGAGCTCAGTAAAAAAATCAAGCAGGAGCGTACTCACATACTTACCGGCAGCATAGCGGACACGGAACCACTGAAGGTTACCCTCCTGCATGATTATTTTGATCTTCTTCCCCATACCATCAACACGGAGTCGGCGGTTATCCGGAATCAAAATCCCGTCGAAATTGCCTTCGGCAGCATGGACACAGGATTTATGCTTAACATGCCTTTGTTAAAGGGAGATACCGTACTGATTAATGCCCCGGAGCAAATAGCAGAACAAACTCAGGAAGACAGGGAGCTCTACAATTTTTTGGAGAATATCATGCCCGGTAATATTGAAACCCAGAAGGGATCTGCTGCGGCGGACAGGGAAGAGATTGCTGCGTATTATTTAAATACGCCGGATTCGATTTCTCCGGCTATAAGAAGTCTGGCCCGTGAGTTAAAATCAGGCACAGAATCTGACTGGCAAATTCTGCGCAATATCCGTAGGTTTCTTAGTAAAAACTATATCTATTTTTTAAGCACCAACCCTCCGCCCGAAGGGGAGGATTTTTTGCATGATTTTTTATTTAATACCAAAAAGGGATATTGTGTTCACTTTGCCACGGCCTTTATTGTTCTGGCCAGATTAAACGGGATTCCCGCGCGATACGCCAGCGGCTTTTTCGTTTATATTCCTCAGGGCGAGACACAGGCTGTAGTGAGCGGACTGCAGGCTCATGTCTGGCCCGAGCTCTGGTTTCCCGGGATCGGCTGGACTATACTGGAAGTAACGCCAGCCCTGGATCTGGCGGCCTTTTATAATTCGGAGTATTACCGGCTGTTTAATCCGGAAAATGATGCGCTGACCGCCCGGCAGCTTCAGGCCCTTATGGGACGGAAAATACCGCTCCCGCAGGAGGAGCCAATAGATCTGCTCGGCCTGCTTTTACCCGCACTGTTCTGGCTGACGGCCGCGGGTACCCTGGCCGCACTTACGGCTGTTGTAATAATGGGCATAAAAAAGGTACGCAGGAATAAATCACTCTATAAAGGTAATTTAAAAAAGATCGACCGCTCCTTACAAAAAATCGTTTTAAAAATGAAAAAACAAAGAATACTCCCTCCGCAAGACCTGGGCTGGATAGGTTGGGGTGAAAAGCTAAAAAATTCTTTTCCCGATAAAAAGCGCTATATTAATACGCTTATTGCTCTGGTTAATGAGATATTCTATAATGCCTATATACCTTCCCAAAGAAGTGTGCGGTTTTTAAAGCTGCTGTTGAGAAGGTTTTAATAACAGATTTTAAGCACTGACATGATGTAACGGCTATTATAATTTTTATCCGGGACCGCCGTATCCCGGATGGTCGTGGCGAGTTTTTAAACCCTTAAGCTTGTTAAAAAGCCCCTGCTTGTAACGCTTTTCTTTAAAAAGCATGGGATCATGATCTTCCCCGTCCACGGTAACTTTAAATATCTCTGAAAATGCGGATTCGGGCTTGGTTTCGATTAATCCCTCAGGAGTTTGAATTAAGAGTATGTTATTTTCCAAATGCACAATTTCGCATAGAATCTTTTGTGCATCAACATCAAAAACCGTAACCAGACCTTCCCATGGATCAAGATGTGTGGCTAAAAGGCTGCCCTGTGTATTATAAAATAAAGAGTATGGATAGTACTCGCTCTTAAAAACCGGAGGCAGCTCGTATTGCCGTAAAATATTTTTAGTATTGATATCTAAAAAATAAATAGTATGTTTGCACACATATATGAGTATTTTTCCGTCCGGACTTATTACCGGCGATAATACTCCTTGATATCCCCAACATTTTACTTCAAAATTTTGTGATGGCTTCTTGGTTTTCACACTCCAGACTGTTATTTCATTTCCATCGCTTGTAACTAATGTCCTGCTGTCCCTGCCGAAAACAACCGTGTATTCTGACTCCGCGCTGAATGTGTGCATGCGTTTACCGGATGCAGCGTCCCAGAGGATAACACTCTCGCTGCTTGCGGAGGCAAGCAGACTGGAGTCCGCACTAAAGGCTAAGGTGAAGACCCCTTTATTATAACTCTCTTTTGCGGGATGAATTAATTCATGTAATAGTTTTCCTGAAGCAATATCCCAGATTCTTACAAATCCGTCTTCGCTTCCCGCGGCCAGCCACTTGCCGTTAGGGCTGAAATCAATATAAAAGATGTGGTTGTATTTTCCGTATTTCAGATACTG
>CAZEPL010000029.1:0-12616 GCA_964514135.1 uncultured Spirochaetaceae bacterium
GATTGCCCAGTTAAACTCTTCTCTTTATGCCAGGGATTACGGAGCGATTTACCTGATGATAGCCTTATCGATTTTTCCGATTATCGTTATGTTTGCCTTTTTACAGAAATTCCTTATTTCAGGTGTTTCTTTCGGGAGCTTGAAGGAATAGCCTCATGCCCAATATAGAAAATCCGGTACTCCCCGGATTTCATCCCGACCCGTCAATTCTCCGGGTGGAAGGTGATTTTTATATAGCTACTTCCACCTTTGAATGGTTTCCGGGTGTTCAGGTTTATCATTCCCAAGATATTGTAAACTGGAAACTAGTCTGTCGGCCGCTTACCAAAATTACTCAGCTAAATCTCTATGGCATACCACCTTCAGGCGGCGTATGGGCTCCTTGTCTGAGTTATGATGAGGGCGTATTTTATCTTGTTTATACAAATACAAAGACAACGATTGGAGACATTGAAAGCGGGGGTGGTTTTAAGGATACCCATAATTATCTTGTTATGGCAAAGGATATTACAGGGCCATGGTCAGAACCAGTATATTTAAATTCAAGTGGTTTTGATCCCTCTCTATTCCATGATGAGGACGGACGAAAATGGCTGGTAAACATGTTTTGGGATTATAGAAAAAATAAAGATCCTTTTGGCGGTATCCTGTTGCAAGAATATGATTATAAAGAACGGAAGCTTGTTGGTCCTATAGAAAATATATTTAAAGGTACTGAAATTGGTTTTACTGAAGGCCCTCATTTGTATAAACGCAATGGCTTCTACTATCTTCTAACAGCTGAAGGAGGAACTTCATACGGGCATGCAGTTACACTTGCGCGCTCAAAAAAAATAACCGGTCCTTACGAGCTTCATCCGCGGAATCCAATCTTATCAAGTGTAAAAGATAAACATGGCTTTAAAAAAAGGCTTCAGCAATGGGAAAGTATTCACGACTATTTGCATCCCGGTTTGCAGAAAGCAGGACATGCCAGTATCTGTCCATGGAAAGATACTGAGTGGATAATAGCCCATCTTTGCGGGCGGCCTTTACCAAACTCAAAATACTGTCCGTTAGGGAGAGAGACCGCGTTGCAGAAAGCGGTATGGAAGGATGATAATTGGCTTTATTTAGCATCAGATAAACCAGAGGTACAAGTCTCCTTTAGCGGGCCTTCTGTTGAAAAAAATAAGAAAGATGTATTTTTTTCCGATTTTGATGAGGAACAATTACCGATGGAATTTCAATCATTACGCATTCCTATAGACGATAAACTTTCCCTGGTAAAAAGAAAGGGATTCTTAAGATTATACGGCGCCGAATCTATCATTTCTTCCTTTAATCAGGTACTTATAGCAAGAAGAGTGCAATCGTTTAAGTTTTACGCCGAAACATGTATGGAATTTTATCCTAAAAATATGAATACTATGGCCGGGCTTATTTTACGCTATGATGATAACAATCAATATTATTTACGCTTGAGTAAGAATGATGATAATAAAAATACCCTTGGCATACTCATTTATGATAAAAAGCATTTTTCAATGCCGATTGATCCTGAACCGATTGTTGATTCCAATAAAGTGTATCTATCCGTGCAGATGATAAATGAAAATATTCAATTCTATTATTCAATTAATAAAGAAAAATGGAACAAGATAGGCCCCAAATTGAGTTCATACGTTCTCTCCGATGACTATGTTGATCCATTAGGATTCACTGGAATGTTTGTTGGGATTGCATGTCAGGATTTAAACGGCAGAAATAAATATGCGGATTTCGACTATTTCTTATATAAAGAAGAAGAACAATTTAAAATATATTAGATTCTTTATATTTTAGCTACTTTACCATATTGCTTACTTCATTATGCCGGTTATAAAAGAATTCAATTGCTTAGAGTCTATTTTCGTAGTACTCATTCGTTTCTGAAGTTCTTTTATAAATTGGATCACCAAATGCGTTAATATTGCGCCCGGCCTGGGATAAGCAGCAACTATATAATGGGGCCCTGCGCTTAATTCTCCCTCCTCTTTTTCTAATTCAGCCCTGAGGTTGTCCGGGGTTATCAGGGAATTTCCGTGCTGGAACACAAGCTTCTCCATTACTTTATATACTTCTTTGCTCTCTTTGACCAGACCGTAATAGTCAAGCAGTTGAGCAAAAACATAATTGGAAGTCGTATAGACGTCTTGTCCCTGCTCCGATTCAACTGCTTCCCCGTCCTCTGTGCGGCACATGGCCCAGCCCATAAGCGCACGATTATTCTTGAAAATCGTTTTAAGGATCTTTTTCGCCCTTTCTTCAGAGATAAAAGGTTCCTCGCCCATGGCGATCAATGCCCACAAGGCATCAAGCTGATTTGTCCACACATCGGTATTTGTTTTTCCCGTATCAGGATCAAAGCAGGTTACATAATACTGTTGTCTTCGGCCGCTTTTGTTTTTCTCGTCTCTCCATAATTTCTCAAAAATCGTGGAAGCTTTTTCAAAATTCTCTTCGTATTTTATTCTGGCAGCTTCATCATTCATAATCTCCGCCATTTTACTCATGGCCTGACAACTGGCCATAAAAATAGTCACATCATAGCTGTCAACGCCGAAGAGGATTAAATTGTCAAAGGTATTTTTCACTTCATGGGGATTACCTTCCGGGATGCCGTCTCCATCAATATCAAGTTCTTTCAAAAATTCAAATCCGAATTTAAGTGTCTTCCAGTTTTTCTTTAAAAAATCAGTATCACCTGTGAATTTAACGTTGCGCAGTACTCGTAAGGCCAGCTTGGGGAAAAGATCAACCCAATAGTTATTATTATACCAGGCGTAATCACTTACGTTACGCAAAGCATGTCCTTTGGGCATCATGCCTAAATCATGGGCAACGCTTCCCTTAATTTTAAAAGTATCTCTTATTTGAACCATAGACACGTCTTCATATTCTTCCGGATGGTCTCTTAGATGCTTTCTTGCTTCAACAAAAGATGAGTGGAAATGATAATAACGATCTGTGAGATCTTCTGCCAGAATGGAGTCAATGAACCGCTGGCAGATTTCCTTTTCAATATTGGGAAACAGGATAAGTATCACCATGGAATACCAATCCACATCCGAAGGATTTATATAGGAGTAATCAAAACATTCCAGGAATCTGGCCCTCTCGTTGCCATGCTTGTCTTCAACCCAGACTGCGGCGTTTGATAATGGAAAACTAAATTCATTAAAAATTAAATGGCTCAGTCTCAATGCACCATCCTTATCGTCCTGATAGGAAGGACTTTCCAGGATCTGATTAAATATCCTGTTTTGGATGGTTAATGTTCGGTTAAGCCACTCAGGATAATGTGTCAGGGCGATTTTTGCCATATCCACGGATCTGGTTTCTTTGTCCTTGAAACTCTTGATATATTTGCGCTCGAATATTTTCCCATCAATAAAACGCTGCTCCGGAAAGTCTAAAACCACTACAAGAGGAATTTTTATGGCTGCACCCGGCTCTAAGGAAAAAGTAAGACTTAAGGCTGCGCCATAATCTTGATACAATAAAGGTTTCCTCTTTTCAAAAAAACTGCCGTCATCATTAAGCAATAAATCCTGTTTCAGCCTGTTTAAGCAAAAATAAGGTTGAACATCTATTTCCACTCCTTGCCTTTCCGCTACGGCTATGACCATCCTGTCCTGGCATTCCTTGCTGCCCATAACCACTCCCCTTAATACTTCAGAGTTAAATTCATCATGCACGTGACCTTTTATTGGCGCCGAGCATATGTGAATAGAGTCCTGGTCAGTCGGCTTTAATTCTTTTTCCTGCAGATTAACCAGGGATGGCCTGGGTATTACCAAGGTTATTTCCTGAAGTTGATTTGTACAATTTTTGATTTCATACTCCTCAACACTGATAGGCATCAGCGCCTGGTTATTCCCGGAAAAAAGAGGAGAAACCATTCTTCTTATCACGCTGACCTTTTTTAATTTATATGTTATCTCCGTTAAAGGCGTGGCCAGAGAAATTGAAATGTTCTTTTCAGATACAGGAGGATGATAATAATTTTTCAAGGCTGGTACATCATCGATTCTTTCTGCCACCTTGGGATCTTTTTGTGTGAGCATAGAATATTTGCCACCGATACGGATAAACGGTGCAGAAGCAAATTGAATTGGGTTTTGATTCAACAAGATAAGTCTGCCGGCATTATTGAATCTGTTATATAAACCGTCGGGTGATATGCCTATGGAACAGGTGGGTGCGCCCTGTAAGGCAATGGTCTGAGGGAATTGAATGGTTTTGGACATTCCCTGAAAATGAACCTTCATTATATTATCGTTATAAATCTTACTGATTTGTGCGCCTGAAATCATATAACCATCACTTATTTTTAGATTGTGAGATTTTGGCATATTATGTTTCCTCCGTAATCTGGTTATCTCAGTTTTTTCTCTTTCTTTTATGACACGCCCATACCACTGAAAGGATTCGGCTTGGCCGCCATCAGCTTTTTCACAGGAACTGCTTGTTGACCATCAAGCTTTACAGGGAGTTTTGTTGAAGCGCAAGGTTTGATTTTTCCAAAAAGTAAATCAGTTGAAACTCTAATGGAGTCCGGTGTGCCGCTGAAATTACAGACTACAGCATCCGCATCTTTGGTAGTTCCTATTATGTAGGGGGTGTTGGTTACAACCACAACCTTATGTCCTGCTTTTTTCAATTTTGAAACAAGCAGCTGATTATTGCCTGTTTTTACGATTCGCGCGTAATAGTTGGTCATCACAATAAGATCCGCCTGCCCCGCAAGCTTGAGACACTCTGCAATCTCTTCCTCAAATGCAGAGAATCCCGTGTCCGCTAAAATTAAATTTGCCGAATGATTTACCATTGCTTCGCAGAACATATGCGTGTGGCTATAAGGATCTTTTCCCAGAAATTCATAAGGAATGCGTTGCTCGATAACCAATATCTTCTGCTTGGGATTCAGGGGCAGCATTTTTTTGTCCCGCATTATTATCAGGGCTTTCTTGGCAACATCCCAGGAAAAATCGATAATTTTTTTATCTGTGGTAATAGCCAGAGTTTTTTCCGGATCTTTTTTACCGGCCGTTTCAAATAAGCCCTGGTCGTACTTCATATTTAATAGTCGTCTGACAGCATCGTTGACTCTTTCTTCAGCTAATTCTCCTTTTTCAACAGCCTGTTTGATTCCAAAGAAGCACTGCGATCTGGATTCATCATCTGCTTTTAATAGAATGGTATCCACTCCTGCTTTTATAGCCATTGCACAAGCTTGGGGTAGAGGCCATTTTTTGAGAATAGCAGCCATGCCAATAGCGTCGGAGACAATAACGCCCTGGAATCCCAACTCGTTTCTTAAAAGCCCGGTAAGTATTTTTTCCGACAAAGTCGTGGGATATTTAGCGTCATAAGCGGGGTAAACGGAATGCCCGGTCATTATGGCCTTTACTCCGGCAGCTATTGCTGCTTTAAAGGGAACCAGTTCAACTTCCTGCATTCTTTTTTTATCGGCCTTGATAACATCCAGCACATCATGAGCGTCGCTTGCCGAATCGCCTCTACCGGGGAAATGTTTAGCGGTTGCCGCAATCCCTCCGTCCTGAAAGCCTTTAAGCAAAGCAACAGCGTGTTTTACGCAAACTTGAGGATCATCACTAAAGGATCTGACTCCTATCTCTGGATTCTTGGGATTTATATTTACATCGCAGACCGGCGAATACATTTGTGTTACACCGATTGCACTTAATTGTTTGGCAATGGTCGAACCTATTTTATAAGTAAGATCTGTGTCACCGATAGCGGCCATACCCATGGGACCGGGAAACTGCCTTATTCCTCCGGCCATGTAATCGTTTTTAAAATCTCCTTCAAAATCAATGGTCATATGAAGAGGAATCCCCGATGGCCTTTTTAAGGCAATTTTTTGTAATTTATTTAAAACCTTCGTGTATTCTTCCGGCCTTATACTGACACCAGCGGTTTTGCCGTTAAAATAAGTGTTTGATATGGTAAAATAATCCTTTGGTTTTTTGAAATTCGGATCTACCTGTGAATTGCCCCAGTAAAGGTTTTTACAGGTCTCAATGGTGAAAGGTTCCAGGCAAAGACCACCGCAGTGCAATCTTGTAATTTGCTCAATTCCGCTCGGAGTTATCATTGTACCGCGCCAGGTAAATGTTAAAAGCTGGCCGACCTTTTCCGACAAGCTCATACTTGCTAATTTCTTACTTACAAAAGCATCTCTTTGTTTTGACATTTTATTACCTCCTTTAAAAAATTATGCTATATTTATTTATAATTCCCATTTGCCACTATTATAAGGCCCTGCCCAGAATCCACGGTTCTTTTTCCAGCCGTCTTCATTAAGTTTTAAGTCTTTTGTTTTCCACCCCGCTTCAATTCGTCTGGTTAAATCGGTAAATCCTTTATTCCATGTTAATCCGTCAGGGACGGTTACATTCATGCTCCCGGCGGCATTGGCATATCTCAAACAGGATTCAATAGTATGATTCCAAACAAAGGCGGAGAGAAATCCTGCAATTGCCGAATCGCCGGAACCCAGGGCTCCCACAAATCTTTCTTCTTCATACACCGGGTACCAGAGCTCACGCTGAGCCCAATTATCAAGATCGGAGCATCCTGCCGCACCTAAATCTTTAAGCCGCTCCTTGCCGGCGGTCTGAATATACAATCCCCTGTGACCGCATTTTACCATGGCTATGGCCGCACCCATTTTTATCAGTTCACTTCCCAAATCGGAAATTTCTTTCACCGTCAGATGATCGAGCACGCTCTCTTTAGGTCCCAGTTTTGCCTTTTTTTCAAGAAATCTTTCCTTATGCAGAAAATAGAATATCTCCTCGGCGCTGGGTACCATAATGTCTGACAGCGGGACCCAATTTTTAAGAATCGCCTTCCAGTCAACTTGCCCGGCATAGCTGTTTACGTCAGGGAGGGAAAGGTCTAACGCGGTCGTGGTTCCCAATTCTTTACTTTTTTTAAGAATTTTCGTCAGTTCACTGCCCGTATTTTCATATAGCTTTCTCATCCAAGGCGGGTAGCCGAAAAGCATTAATTGCGAGTGTTTGACAAGATCAAAATCCATATCATCGTAGCCGAACGTATCGTTTGCCCCGCAATGATGGAGATAAAAACGGTCGATACCCGGTATACAAATCGCGATGGTATATGATGTGGATTCACCTTCGACCATTTTTATGCCTTTAAAATGGCCTTCGTGCTCTTCATACCAATTGAGTATCTCTTTGCCGAAGTCATCGTTGCCGATTTTGCCGATCAATTCGGTTTTTACCCCAAGTCGTCGGATAGACACACCGGCGTTAGTGACCGGCCCGCCTCCGACAACAACACACTCCCCCATATTTATCATTTTGCCGGGAACAAGAACATCGGTCATCTTGTCTACCTTGCCGTCAATTGTGAAAGCCGGTATCAGATCAAGGCAGGTATGGCCTGCGGCTACAATTTCAATGTCTTTTTTATTGTCCATTTTAAACTCCTTATGATATTGTTTTTTTTCTTTACCTTATGTCAAAGGTTTCGTTATTTTTTTTTAAGATACACTCTTAATTACAGCATAAAATGCCGGTTTTTTTTTATACTCACGGTCAAATAACAAAGGATAATTGGTTCTCCCTTTGATCGGCCAATCATTAAGCCATGATTGCCCGTCGTGAATACCCCATATGGTTACTCTGCTGATCTTGTCCCTGTGTTTATAAAAGGTTTTAAAGAATTCCGCATAGCGGCTGGCCAGTCTTTCCTGTATTGATTGCGGTAAATCGTGAGGATACGGATTATATTCCTTTTTGAATTCAAAACTCCGTGAGATATCCGCGCCGTGCTGGTCGTCAGGATAAGGAAGCACACTTACATCCAATTCCGTGATCATTACTGCCGTATCTAATTTTGAAAATGCCAGAATACTTGTTTCAATATCTTCAAGTGTTTGCGGATAATCCAGACTCCAGTGTCCTTGCATACCAACACCGTGCAATCGTATGTTTTTTAATTGCAGCTTACGAATTAATCGCACGACACCATCCCTTTTGACCGAATTCACCAGTGAATAATCATTGTAATACAATTCAGCATCCGGATCTGCCTCATGGGCGTACTCGAATGCTTTCTGTATGTAATCATCGCCGATAATCTTCAGCCACTTGCTGTTTCTTAATTGGCCGTTATCGTCAATACCTTCATTAACGACATCCCAGCCATGAACCCTTCCTTTATAACGATCGACAACTGTAAAAATATGATCCCGCATATATTTAAGCACGGTTTCGCGATTTCTTAGTTTTCCCGACTCATCCTGAAATATCCAATCGGGAGTTTGATTATGCCAGATCAATGCGTGCCCTGCAATGAACATGTTATTCTCTTCACCCAGGGCTACAAAGCGGTCGGCAGACTGGAAATTAAATTCTCCCTGTTTCTCCTGGATATTTGACCATTTCATCTCATTTTCAGCCGTAATGGAGTTAAAATGCTGTTTCAGAATATGAAGCGAACGATGATCTTTCCCAAATATCTGATCGGAATCTAAAGCTGTGCCTAAATAAAAATAACCTTTAAACGTATCTTTCAACATGTGTTTTTATCTAAAAGAGATAAAGTTAAATAGCAATCATTTTAGATATTATAAAGTTGTTTATAATCTCTTTATCCACGCTATGATAGGTGTTTTTAAAATAATCGTCAACAGATTTTTTAAGAAAAACTTTAAGAAATTGACGAAAAACAAGGTGCCAACCAGGGGACTTTTTAATATTATTGGTATGTGAGCTTTGTGCAAAAATATTATTTTTGCACAAAGCTCCTAAAATGGAAATTGCTAAATTATTATGGTATAAAGAATAAATATTTTATTAACTTGATATATTTTGAGTTTTGCAATTTCCTTATATATTTTTTTATTTATCTAGTTGCCTAAAATATAATTTTTGTTATATGATAGGTGCTTAAGAAAAAAAGTACAGATAAAAAAATTAGATCTTTTTGGTTTATACAATTTTCTAATTAAATCTAATATCAAAAGGAGAGACAATTGTATTTATTAGGATATGATATTGGAAGTTCATCGATAAAAGCAACCCTTTTAGATGCTGAAACCGGAAGTTCTGTGGCACAGGCCATATCGCCGCATAATGAAATGGAAATGATCGTAAAAAAACCGGGCTGGGCCGAGCAGGAACCGGCCACCTGGTGGTTGCATGTTGTGCAGGCTACAAGGGAAATAAAAAAACAGGCCGGTTCCAAACTCAATGACGTCAAAGCGATCGGGATTGCCTACCAGATGCACGGTCTTGTGCTTGTGGACAAGAAGCTGAATGTGCTGCGCCCTGCCATCATCTGGTGCGACAGCAGGGCTGTGGAAACCGGGGCAAAGACTGAAGCGGAGATAGGGAGTGAGAAGTGTCTTAAGAATCTTCTTAATCTGCCGGGGAATTTTACGGCTTCAAAACTCAGGTGGGTGAGAGAGAACGAGCCGGATATTTTTTCCCGTATCTGGAAGTTCATGCTTCCCGGCGATTATATTGCCATGAAGATGACAGGTGAGGTAAAAACCACACCCTCGGGACTTTCGGAAGGTATTTTCTGGGATTTCGTTCAAGACGATATTGCCGGGATGGTGCTGGATGCCTGTAAAATACCCGAAAATCTTATCGCTGAGATTGTTCCGGTTTTTTCGCTGCAGGGGAATCTTACACGTGAGGCGGCGGATGAGTTGGGACTTGCCCACGGCGTGCCTATCTCCTACAGGGCGGGAGATCAGCCGAACAATGCCCTCTCCTTAAGCTGTCTGGAAAACGGCGAGGTGGCAACTACGGCAGGCACCTCCGGGGTGGTGTATGCGGTGAATAGCGCCATTTCCTACGATTCCCTTTCACGGGTAAATACGTTTTTACACGTGAATCATGAGAAGAATAACCCTAGGTACGGGACATTGATGTGTATCAATGGCACGGGAATTTTATACTCATGGTTGAAAGCCAATCTTATAAATGGCATGGGCTACAAGGAAATGGATAGTTTAGCCGAAACCGTAAAACCCGGTTCCGACGGTCTTTTTACCATTCCGTACGGGAACGGTGCGGAGCGGACCCTGGAGAACATAAATCTGGGATCAATGCTTTACAGGCTTAATTTCAATCTGCATAAAAAGCAGCATGTCTTCCGCTCGGCCCAGGAAGGAATCATTTTCGCCTTTAAGTATGGTCTTGATATAATCGGGGAGATGGGTATAAAAATAGATAAGCTAAAAGCGGGGTATGCCAATATGTTTTTATCCCCGCTTTTTAGAAAAATATTTGCCAATGTATGCGCTAAAGTAATCGAACTCTATAATACGGACGGCTCCCAGGGTGCGGCCCGCGGCGCCGGAATAGGTGCGGGAATTTATAAGAACGCGGAACAAGCCTTTAAGGTTTTAAAAAAAGTGGATACAACGGAGCCGGAAAAAGAACTGACAAGGTTTTATCAAGAAGTCTATAATGAATGGAAATCCATTCTTGAGCATAGTTTACAATTTGAGAGAAAGAAAGGAGATTAAACTATGAAAAAATCATATCATAGTGTTTGTGCATGGACATTTAATGCAGGTAAAGGAGGTTTTACCCCTTCGGACACAAGACCTTTGTGGAGCGATGACAAGTTATCCACAGTCGGCAAGATAAAGCTTATCAAGGATAAAATTGCACCGAGACTCCCGAATCATATTCAGCTGGGATTTGAGATGCATTACGATTATGAATATAATGAGAAGAATGCCAGTGAGGTTGCCGACGCCCTGCTGGATAGCGGAATCCCTCTGGCCATGGCCACACCGGGTGCGCACCGCTATTTCGCCTATGGCGGCATCTGTTCACCAGATCCCGATGAACGCAAGGCGGCCAGGGAATACGGCCAGCGCAGTGTGGATCTGGCCTATGGTCCGCTTAAAAAAGCCTGGAGTAAGGATGTGCCTCCATCCTTAGTGGTTTGGAACGGCTCTTTCGGTTATGATCTGGCTTCAATCGGGATAAAGGATATGTATGAAAATCTGAAACAGGAAATAGCCGGGCTCTGCGAATACGAACAAAAGAAGGGCGGTGAGATGTATATCGCTATCGAGCCCAAACCCAATGAGGGCCACCCGGCCATGCTCCTGCCGACAGTGGCCAGCGCAATTGTTCTCTGGAGAAACCTCAATGCCAAAAAAGGCATCTCGCTGGATAAAAAGGGAGTTAACAAGGAGTTCGGTCATTCAGAGATGATCGGTCTTGATATAGTACACGATACGGTGGAAGAAATCGATAACAATATGCTCATTCACATGCATGTCAACAGCCAGGGGTACAGCGACGGCATAATCCTGGGCGGTCCCGGGAAATATGATATTGATCATGGCTCAAGGGTAAATGGAATGAATATAGCCGTTGCCGGATTATTGAAAAATGCCCAGTATAACCGCTGGAAGGGGCATGATATGCAGACAAGGGCTCATGATACGGAAGAACAGGGCATTGATCGAATAGTAAGGAGTATCCTAAGCTGGGATGCCTGTGAACAGGCGGCGGCGGCACTAAATGAAGCGGAGCTTTTAAATTATTTGCAGAAAAGACAGACGGCAAAAGCAGAAGATGTAATGCGCCACGCAGTGATGAACGCCCAAAAGATATTTGATGAACTATATAAAGGATAACAAAAGAAAGTGAACGGTTTAAATTAAAACAAACAGCGTAAGTAAAAAGATTACGAAAAAAAGGCTGCCGCTCGTATGCTGGCAGCCTTTTTTTCTGGTTTTTTGATTGTTATAATCCAAGCAAAGCTTTATTTATTTCATAATCCAGTTGTGCGATCTTAAGGGGAGTTGTATTCAGTTTGTTATAATCAATTTTTGTTTTCTTACGAGTATCGAAATCATAGCTTTCCAATGCACGTGCAAGAGGAGATTGTTTATCGCAGATTTCAGAGACCAGTTTGTTTAATACCGAGTTTTCGGCTAATTGATCGGCCTTTTTTTCTGCCAAACGGTAACTTTCAACATTATGCCTTATAAACTCTTTTACTCCATCCATTCCGGTCATAACCGGGTTGTCGTTATCAAACTGGCCGGGTTTTTGATTTCCCAAATGAATAAAATAAAGTTTACCCGCATTAATTGCCATAGCAATCGCATTGATGGCGGAAAGGTTGGTCATGCCTTCATGCTGGAGGATTTCCGGATTGACTCCCCAGAAATCCGGATCTTCAAGGCGACCGATAAGAGCGAGTGCGTGTCTGGTTGTGGCTAAAAACATTTCTCCTCAAGGCTCATTCGGTTTGCTCTCGATTGTGCCGGCTTTAATTGAAAAGTTATTCTCTTTTATATACCTTGTTGCGAAATTCAGGTCGTTCTCAATGTATTTATAGCACCTGTCCCAGGCAATCGCAAACTGACATTCGAATCCGTCACGTGCTACCCAATAGGTTATAAATTCAGCCTGGAAAAAATTGCCCATACGGATATTTCGCATTACTTTTTGCGCGGCCAAAACCCTTATTCCAGGATCAGGATTTGTGAGACCACCGTTACGGAACACGGTATTGCCGTGTAA
This sequence comes from uncultured Spirochaetaceae bacterium, assembly GCA_964514135.1. GTDB lineage: Bacteria > Spirochaetota > Spirochaetia > SZUA-6 > RPPD01 > JAFGGG01. The sequence continues at coordinate 12,588 of CAZEPL010000029.1, forward strand.
ATTACAGGTGATCATTTTCATCTGCAATC
>CAZEPL010000029.1:12716-39232 GCA_964514135.1 uncultured Spirochaetaceae bacterium
TTACGGAACACGGTATTGCCGTGTAAATTACAGGTGATCATTTTCATCTGCAATCCTGCGGCGTCCATTTTCTTTTTCAATTCCCGCAGTGTTTTAAAGGTCTGGCTGTTTTCATCCAAATCATCTTCAGGATGGATCGGGTCCCATTCCACCAGATCATCATCATGGGTTGAAGTGTAATCTATTAACCCTTTTTTTTGGCATCACACAGGATATCACAGACTTCTGCTGATGTTAATTCATCCATCACTGCAGGGCCGAAAGGATCGCCTACAGGATTGGAAACACACTAAAAAGGCATTGAAAGTTTTCTTTTAGTCATTGACTTCTTCTTTTCTTCTCATTTATTGTAAGTACTTATTTAAGAACTCCTGCCACAGGGCATAGGCTTCATGGTAAGCCTGCTGCTGGCCCCCGTTGGGTTCTATTGTTTTAATTACTTTAAGATTTTCAAAGGCTTGTGCGGCTGTAGCGTAGATCCCCGCTCCGATACCGGCACCCCGTGCCGCACCCTGTGCACCGTCCGTATTGTAGAGCTCGACCACGGAACCGGTAAGCGTGGAAAAGGCGGATGCGAAGAGAGGACTTAAAAACATATTGGCAAATCCCGCTCTTATTGCTTTTATAGAAAGACCCATTTCTTTCATAATGCACAGGCCGTAATGCAGTGCAAAAACCACGCCTTCCTGTACCGCGCGCAAAATATGAGCTTTATTGTGTATATTAAAATTAAGACCATGTATGGATGCAGCGATATTTTTATTTTCCAAAGTCCTCTCCGCACCATTGCCGTAAGGAAGGATACTTAAGCCCGCACTACCTACCGGTGCATGCTCTGCCAGATCGTTCATTTCTTGATAACTTAATCCTGCTGATTTTACGGTAAAAAGATTGTTCCTTGACCATGAGTTGAGAATACCGGCGCCGTTTAAGCAGAGCAGGGTTCCGTAGCGCGGAGCCTTCCTGTTATGATTAACATGTACAAAAATGTTTACACGGGATTTATTATCATAATTTGCCTTATCTCCGATTCCGTAGACCACACCGGATGTGCCGGCAGTTGCCGCAATTTCACCCGGATTGAGTACATTAAGCGATAGGGCATTATTGGGTTGATCACCGGCACGATAGGCAACGGGGATACCGGCAGGAAGTCCGGTTGCTTGTGCCGCCTGTTTGGTGACGAGCCCTTGAGCTGAAAATAGCGGTACAATCTCCGGAATAAACTCTGAGGGAATTGCATAATAATCCAGCACGAGGTGGGCAAGATCCTGTGACTGATAATCCCAAAGAATTCCTTCGGATAAACCCGTGCTTGTGGTTTTAAGTTCACCCGTCAACTTATAGGCGATATAATCGCCGGGAAGCATCATTTTGTATATTTTACTGTAAATGTCCGGAAGGTTTTGTTTCACCCAGGCAAGCTTAGAGGCTGTAAAATTACCCGGAGAATTGAGCAGGTGTGAGAGGCATGCTTCGCGGCCAATCTCTGAAAAAGCCTTATTTCCCAACTCAACAGCACGGCTGTCGCACCAGATAATGGCCGGATAAAGCACGCGCATTTCTTTGTCTACAATAACCAGACCGTGCATCTGATATGAAATTCCGATTGCTCTCACATCATTTATTTTAGGTCCGACCGTTTCTTTTATTTTTATGGTGGCAGCTACAATATGTTTCCACCATACATCGGGGTGCTGTTCGGCCCAACCGGATTGAGGGGAGTCGATGGGTAGTTCTGTATCGGTCGAAGCAGCTTGTGCAATACAATTACCCGACTCCGCATCCAGTAATGAAGCTTTGATAAAGGAACTTCCCAAATCATAGCCTAACAGGTAGCCGCTTTTAGACATATTCACTCCTTGTAAAATAATGCTTGTGTTTAAAGTGAGCTATTAGGCCCGGTCGTATTTAACAATATTTTTCTTAACAATTTATCTCTTAATTTTATTTTACACACCTGCCCGTAAACAAGCAACTGATGCATAGCAGTTGCTTGTTTGCTTGAAATAAATTATCATCTTTTATATTTTTAATAAAGTATTTTAACACAATTTTTTACTCTCTATACACCCTTCCCGTGAATTTTTGTAAAGTGCGCTGTAAAGCATCTTTTGAAGTTTTCCATGGTTTGTCTTTATTTGCATATTCAAACTTCTGAGTAAACCATAATATTTCCTGCTCCAGGCGTTTAAGACTTGCAACTTCCAAGGGAATGAGCAGTTTGATGAATTCAGTGCTTTGTGCCCCCGACAACTCAGTATTAGCCATACGCAGTACCATAGGCAGGTGTTTTAGACAGAAACCCTTTGAAGCGCTTAAGGCTTGCTTAAACTCGGAGTCTTTTTTCCAAAGATATATTATCGTAAATGTATAGCGCAGAAGTGTCTGCTCAAGCCTATGGCAAAAAATGCATGTTGAAGTATTTTGCTGTGCAAACTTGCACAGGTTATCCAGGGCGGTGTTGAGTGATCTGTCCTTAAGTTTAACAGTGCATAATACGCTTTTTTTTGCCAGCTCATGTGCTTTATTGCTGAGTACTTTTGTGTAAACCTCAAATTGCGGGATTGTCTCGAGTAGATAAGTATGCATCATTAAACCCAAACCCTGCTTATGTCCTCCGCTGAAAAGTAATGAGGCATGCTGGGCGCAAAACCCTGTTTTATTCACTTCGACTCGTGTATCGGGATCCATGACCGAATCGCCTAAAAAAAAACGAATATAATTTTTCTCATTACTTTCTTCCAATATGCAGAGCGGACATTCACTATCTTCCTTAAAGGCATCCCATACCGGAATTGTCTCTAATTTATATTTCATAGTTTTATATTAGGTGATATTCAGTTTGTCAGCAAGGGGTATTTTGGTTAGATCATGTGCAGCGTACTGTTTATATTTCTCGTATCTTGTATAATCGATTGCCATAAAGCCATTTCGATGCAAAGATGGCACTCATCGTATGCAAAAGAAGGTCTCAGCATACTTAAAAAAAATCCTCTTCTTCTTTAAATCCACGAAACTGGCTGTCGCACTGATCGTTCTGCTTATCTTAATGTTTTTAATTGCTACACTCATTCCGCAAGGGCAGGATGAACTGTTTTATCTCACTCATTATCCGGGTCTTGTGGCCTGGCTGATCATACACACTCATTATTATAATTTTTATCGCTCTTATTTTTTCTAACTCCCCTTTGCTTGCTTTTTATTAATCTCAGTATATGCACCTTCTCAAGGATTATTAAGCGGTTTATGCAAAAGGCGCCTCTGCGCTTTGGACCCGATTTAATTCATTTAAGTATTCTCATGTTTATAACTATTGGTGTTTACTCATTACAGCAACAGACGCAGGAGATTACTCTTGCTGCGGGAGAGGTGCTTGAGCTCCCTCACGGGTATAAGCTTGAAATTGTCCGTCAGGATTCTCAATATAAAAATAAAGTTGACTCTGATGCTTTCTCCTTAAGCTATAAGCTAAAAAAAGACCGGCTGCTGGCAGCAGAAGGATCTTCCGGAGCGATACTCCGTTAGAGATCGGTGAGTTTATAATTGAAGACTTACGGTATTCTTATGAGGCGAGTATAATTTTAAAGCAAGGGGATAATAATTTTTATGAATTAAAGCCGGGTTTGGGATTTGTTACTGACGGCGGTTATCTGGTTTTTACGGGCATAAAAAATGCCGGCAGCGATCCCGCTCCACAAACAGAAACAGTATTTCAGGTGCATTCATTAGTTGCTTTATTCACGGAAAAACGAGATAACGGGACCGAGTTTGTGTTAAAGCGTAAAAAGAACGATCTGCTCGGACCTTTCTTGCTCTATGATATTTTTTATTCGTATTCCGTCCGCTTCTTGCTTAAAGAAGATACTGTTTCCCTGTTCATTATAATTGCCGGAGGATTGTTTTTAAGCGGTCTGGTACTCACATTTTTACAAAAAAAAGGGGATAAAAAATTGTGACAAGCGAAATATTGCTGCTTATGCTTAAAGCCTCTGCTCTCGCGGCCTTTATTCTGCAGGTCTCTGCAGTTTCCGTTCAAATAATATATGTAATCAAGCGCGATAAAAAAACTGATCCTGTAAGCCATTGGCTGCTTTTAAGCTCAGCTGTATTTTTGTTCCTTTATACAGCAGTACGCAGTGTAGTTATCGGTTTTTTGGCTCTTACCACAATTGTTGAATGTTTGGTCTTTTTTTCAGGGGTTAGCATGCTTGTGCTTTTTATGTACAAGCGTATATATGGCCAAAAACTCATTCGTTTGGTATTGCTGGGCGGTAGTTTGGTCAGCTTTTTGTTATTGGCTATTGCCTCTTCCCCGCTTATGCATGTACCGTTCAAACACCGATCCCTGAATTACGTTCTCTGTGGCTGGTACTGCATGTGTCTTTGGCTTTTATCGGCGAGGCATTTTTTTTAGTCGGCTTTGTTGTTTCTATTGTCTATCTCGTGCAGCGTGATGACAAACAGAAGCAAGAGCTTGAAAACCTTTCATACCGTACAATTGTTATCGGCTATCTATTTTTCACCGCGGGTGCTCTTATCTGCGGAGCAATCTGGGCACGGCATACTTGGGGAAGATTTTGGAGTTGGGATGATCCCAAAGAGACCTGGGCTTTTATTACCTGGCTTACCTTTACAGCCTATCTACATACCCGGTTTGTTAAGAGGTGGCGGGGTAAGTTAAGTGCACTATTGTGTATAATAGGATTCTTATTTACGCTTTTTACCCTGTTCGGTGTGAGTTATTTACTAAAAGGACCGCATAGTTATTTATAATAGGCTTGCATATTGAATGCATACGGCCAGCACTTCCGTGGCTTTTCTCAGATCAGCTATGCCGGGAAACGTGGGTGCAATTCTGATATTTCTATCCTGGGGGTCTTTTTTATAGGGAAAGGTGGCGCCGGCAGGAGTGAGTTTTACGCCCAGTTCACCCGCCAAAGCAACTACCTTTTTTGCGCAATTGTCCAAAGTGTTTAAACTGATAAAATAACCGCCTGAAGGTTTGGTCCAGCATGCAATTTCTTTTCCCTCAAGCTCCCCCGTAAGAATATTGTGTACGGTCATGAATTTGGGAGCGATAATCACTGCTTGTTTTTGCATATGCTTTAGCATGCCGGCAAAATCTTTAAAATATACCACATGGCGCAGCATATTTATTTTATCCGGTCCGATGGTCTGAGCAAAAAGGCGCTCTTTTAGCCATGCACAGTTTTTTTCACTCGCCGCAATCATGGCAACACCGCCGCCCGGGAAACTCACTTTAGATGTTGAGGCAAAGATAAAAACACGATCGGGATTGCCGGCTTTTTTGCATGCATTAAGCAGGTTGAGTAATTTTTCAGGCTCGCGCTCTAAATAGTGAACAGCATAGGCATCATCCCAAAAAATACGGAAGTCTTTGCATTTGGCGGGCATGGCAGCCAGTCGTTCAACCACATCGTCGGAGCAGGTATAACCGGTAGGATTACTATAGCGCGGAACACACCACATTCCCACAATATCGCCGTCATTCTTAACAAGCTCTTCAACCTGCGCAATATCGGGGCCCTGCTCGTTCATGTCGACATTGATCATTTCAATGCCGAAACGTTGGCAGATAGTGAAATGACGGTCGTAGCCCGGTACCGGGCAGATGAACTTCTTCCTGCGCGAGAACCATGGCGTGCTGTCCGTAGAGCTGCCGTGTGTGACAAGTTGTGCGAAGATGTCGAACATCATATTGAGGCTGGAATTACCACCGATAATTATTTCTGCTTGAGACACTCCCATATAATGAGCGAACAGCACTTTTGCTTCAGCTATTCCGTCTAAAATACCATAATTGCGGGTATCAATCCCTCCCCCCGTCATAAAGTGTTTTTCATCAACACAGCTTAAGAGGCCATTACAGATATCCAGCTGTTCCGGCCCGGGTTTGCCGCGGGTCATATCAAGCTGCAATGATTGTGCTTTAAACTCATTGATTCGCTTTTGTAAGGAAGCTCGTAATTGCTGCTTTTCCTGACCGGAGAGCGATTGAAAATTTTCCATAGCTACCTCTTATGTTTGAAGTAAAAAATTATTTATAAAGGAAAATATGTGTTCAGTCAAGGAGTTATGCCATTGATTTTGGATTAGACAGGATTAACAGGATATATATAAAATATTCAATTAGATGAAAAGATAAATCCTGTTAATCCCGTCTAAAATTATTATTCCTACATGGTATATATATCAAGACATAATAGTAAAAAAACAAAATGTTCTATTGAATGAGCTTCTTACAAAAATAACATTTTTGCAAGAAGCTCCTAAAATGGAAATTGCTAAATTATTATGGTATAAAGAATAAATATTTTACTAACTTAATATATTTTGAGTTTTGCAATTTCCTCGAATATATACTCTTTACATAATTTTTATAGATAGAGTAAACTGAAACATATTGGAATTATAAGCGTAAGGAGGAAATACCATGGTATTTGGTCAGGAAATCACTTTATCAACAAAAGGCTTTTCGGATATTAAGAATATTACCAAGCAGGTAGAGATGATTGTCAATCAATCCAAAATAAAAAAGGGTTTGGTGGGAGTGTTTGCAGTAGGCTCAACCGCTTCCATCTCAACGATTGAATATGAACCGGCATTGGTAGAGGATGTGCGCGATCAATTGGAAGAGTTTGTATCAAGCCGCAAGCCGACACGCCACTCGCAGACCTGGGGTGATGATAACGGCTTTTCCCATATCCGCGCTACCTTTATGGGGCCGGGGATTACCGTACCGCTAAATGACGGTGAGCTGATTTTGGGAACTTGGCAGCAGATTGTTGTAATCGATCATGACAACAGACAGCGCTCGCGGCGTGTTTTTGTGCAGGTTATGGGAGAATAGGAAAAGAGCAGTGCGTATTGCTCAGGTTTCGGATCTGCATCTGCCGGTTTTGAATCAACGGGAGCCCGAATCTCTTCCGGATATTAAAAAGGAATATGATCTCTTTGAACGGACGATTTTACGGATTGCCGGTTTGAAAGTTGATCTCTTAGTAATTACAGGTGATATTTTAGGTATTGAGGAAGAGCGAGATGCTGTCAGCTTACATATGAACAGCTCCGCATCAGAGATAAAAAATATAATAGAGAGCTACCACAAAGTATGTAAAATTTTAGATGCAAGTACTATGAGGTATATGGTATTGCCGGGCAATCACGATTATGAAAAGGTTTTCTGGCAGGTGTTTGATCGTAATGCTGCTAGTATAGAAATAAACGGATACATCATAGTACGCTTCACTGACAAGGAAGATGATAATCACATACCTGAGCGCAGGGGCGGGGAGCTGGAAAAGTTTAGAAATATCCTCAGCGACACTCTCAAATCGAGGCAGATTCATATCCAGCACTATTTACTTACTGATCCTCCTGAAGACGATTATCCCTATAGTTATAAAAACTATAAAAAACTGCAGCAGGAAATTGTAAATTCAAACAATGTTCTCATCTGTTTAAGCGGCCACTACCATAAAGGAATAAATATGTTTGAGAAAGCGGGGACCTTTTTTACGGTTGGACCGGCATTCTGCACTCCTCACAGGAAGTATCGCATTTATCGGATTCAGGATAGGGCGGTGAGCTATACGGACTATAATGTTCTATAAAATCTTGCTTATATGAGAAAGTCGGGAAAACCTCGGCTTTTTTTGTAAAAAAACTTGACAGAATTGTATTAATGTACTAAATTATTATTGTACTATTACACTAATACAATATGAGGTGAATTTATAGTGAGAATCTTAGATTTCACCTTGGATCCCAAAAGCGGGGTTCCATTCTATAAACAGATAATCCTACAGATAGAAATGGCTATTGCTGACGGACGTCTGGAGACGGGAGATCAGCTGCCGACCGTAAGAGGACTGGCTGTTGATCTACAGATAAATCCCAATACCGTAGCCAGGGCTTACAGCGAGCTTGAAATCAGGGGAATTGTCGACACACAACAGGGAACAGGAACCTTTATCAGCGATAAAAAAATAGAGCTGGATGACATAGAGAGGGAAAGGGTGTTGGCAGAGCTTTTAAGACATTTCGTCAGTAAAGCATCGTCTTACGGATTTTCCCTGCGTGAACTTATAAAAGCTCTCAAAGAGCTGGAAATATCTGATCCAAAAAGTGAACATACCACCAGCAAAGCTGGTGGTATGTTGGGGAGCACCCCGTAGGGGTGCAAGGTGGAAGAAAAAGCCACCACCTATTCCCCTTATAAATAATCACCACAATATGTGGTGGCTTTTTCTTTAGCAAAGGATGGTGTCTATGAAAACTAAAAATATTTCTTCACAACTTATAAAAAATTTAAAACTGCCGCGTTTAGAAACGGATTTCCGCACGCACGCATTCTCGCTCTTTATTCTGATTATATTTTTAGCAGGAGGTATTGCAGTGCAATTATATCTCTGGCCGCAAACCGATATTCTGCTCATTGTACATGTAGCCGGAGGTATTATTGTCGCGGCCGCGATTTTAATCGCACTTCCTCTCTGGAGTGTGGTAATTATGTTCATAGCAGTAGCTTGGTTAATTATGTTTGCTCGGCTTGATATGAGTTTTGTCCCGCTTTTTTCTGTTTTAAGCGCCGGGCTGCTGCTATTTCCTTGTTTTCAATTAGCACAGCATTGGGAGAAAGCCGTAATCCTGCGCTTTGGTAAATTCAAGCGTTTGAAAGGGCCCGGACTTTTCCTTATCCTGCCTTTAATAGAAAGAGTAGCTCATTTTGTGGATACCAGAATAAGATCCACTGATTTTTCCGCAGAAACTACTTTAACCAAAGACACGGTACCGGTGCATGTGGATGCAATTGCTTTCTGGATGATTTGGGATGCCAAAAAAGCAATTCTGGAAGTGGAAAACTTCATGGATGCAGTTATACTCTCGGCTCAGACCGCGCTGCGTGATGCCATCGGCAAACACGATCTGGCAACTCTGCTTTCCGAGCGGGACAGGCTGGGCAAGGAAATCCAGCAGATTCTGGAACAAAAGACAAATCCCTGGGGCATAACCATTCTTTCTATTGAAATAAGAGATATTATAATTCCTAAAGAGCTGGAAGACGCCATGTCCCGTCAGGCTCAGGCTGAGAGAGAGCGCCAATCAAGAGTAATCCTGGGTACTGCAGAAGTAGAAATATCAGAGAAGTTTGAAAAGGCTGCCGAGCGCTATCGAGATAATCCCACTGCTCTGCATTTAAGGGCAATGAACATGATCTATGAGGGTTTAAGAAAAAACGGTTCCATAATTCTGCTTCCCTCAGACGCGGTAGGAACCATGTCGTTAGGCTCGATTTTGGGTACCGTTGCTTTTGATAAAACACAAAAGCTGGAAAAAAAACCACAACAGGACGGAAAGCCTAATGCTTCCGGTCGGAAAGGAGAAGAGTAATGGTTAAGGCAGATAATGTGAAGAAGGATTATACGATAGGCAAGATAGTAGTCCATGCCCTGCGTGGGGTGAGTATCAGTGTGGAACAGGGAGAGTTTATGTCGATTGCCGGACCTTCGGGTTCGGGGAAAACCACCCTGCTCAATCTTATCGGCTGTCTCGACACTGCATCAGCAGGTGAAATCTTTATCGACGGCCAGCCTGTGTCCGGCAAGAGTAAAAACCAGCTGGCCTTATTACGGCGTGAGAAATTAGGTTTTGTGTTTCAATCATTCAATCTTATACCTGTGCTTACAGCCATAGAAAATGTATCTTTCGCGCTTTCCCTTTTGGGTTTGGACAGTTCAGCTGTACACAAAAAGAGTATGCGGATTTTAGCAGAAGTCGGACTTAAGGGCTTGGAAAAGCGTTTCCCCAACGAGCTTTCAGGCGGACAACAGCAGCGCGTGGCCATTGCCAGAGCGCTGGTAAAGGATCCGAGTATTGTTTTAGCAGATGAACCCACAGCCAATCTGGATTCGGGTACGGGTAAAGATATCCTGAAATTAATGGAAGAATTGAATAAAGCACACAAGACTACCTTTATCTTTTCTACTCATGATCCTATGGTCATGGATTTTGCCCATAGGCTGGTCCTGCTGCATGACGGGCTCATTACCAAGAATGGTGCCGGTAAAGGAGGTGGAAGATGAAGTTCTTAATTTCACTTGCCTGGAAAAACCTTTCCCGCTATAGGAGAAGAACAATTATCACGGCAGTAGCCATTGCTGTGGGTATTGCTCTTTTTATCTGGATGGATGCCTGGCTTTTGGGCGCAGAAATGGAGACAGTACGCAATCTGCTGCAGTTTGAGACTGGGCCTGCCCGCGTTATGGATAAAAAATACTGGGCGGAAAAGGATTACAAGATTATCAAATACCATCTGGATAATCCTGCGGACATTCAGGCAGCGCTTTCAGAGGCGGGATATGAATCAACACAACGCATCTCGTTTTTGGGTGAAATCTCAAAACTTGTGGAAAGTGAGGGCTCGTTTACCATAGACGTAGCTGCTATCGATGTGCAGACAGACGGCAAGGTATTTAAATTGCAGGATGGGATTGTAGAAGAGAACGGCCGCTTCATAGAACAAGGAACTCCGGAAATAATCATCGGCAAAGATTTGGCAGAAGATTTGGGCGTTGAGCTCGGTGAAGAAGTGATCGTGCTCACCAAAACGGCAGCCGGGTCGTATGAAGACCTTGAGCTCACTGTTGTGGGACTGCTTGAAACGCCAAATCCGCTAATCAATAAGGGCTCCGGATTTATCTCCTTAGAGTATGCAAAGCTGCGGCTGCAGATAGGAGAGGGAGCAACAGATGTGGTAATACAGTTTGCCGAAACTGCGGATTCTGCAGCTGAACTTAAAAAAATCCGCGGTGCCCTTAAAAGTTTACCGGGATATGAAAACTGGGAAGTGCTCGATTATAAGGCCCTGGCTTCTGAGTTTATTATGCTGGCTCAAGCTAAAAGCGGCGGTTCCCAAATTATCATATTTTTAATCATTATTATTGCGGTAATCGGCATATCAAATACCATGCTCATGGCTGTGTTCGAGCGTGTAAAAGAGATAGGCATGATGAGAGCTCTGGGTATGAAGGACAGATCCATAGTATTAACCTTTATTTTTGAAGCCGTCGGTGTGGGTTTGATCGGCTCGCTTATCGGTTTGGCGATCGGATTCTTTTTAACCTGGTGGATGGTGGATGTGGGCATAGATATAAGCGCGATGATTGAGAATATGGGGAATATCGGTTACCGTTCTGCCGGAATATTCAAGGCCGCATGGAACTGGGGCACCATGGTGAACGCTTTTATAATGGGTATTATTATCGCAGGTTCAGTTGCCTATTTCCCTGCCAAGAGAGCCACCAGAATGCAGATAACAGATTGTCTGCGAGACAAGTAGAGGGGGTGAAGAATGAAATTACCAGTAATTGCTTTGAGGAATATTTGGAGAAATAAGCGGCGTACGATATTAACCATGAGTGCGATAACTTTGGCCACCCTCATAATCGTATTTATGTTTTCCCTGATAGAGGGTATGAAGTATGACATGAAAAATACTGTAGTAAAATTCACCACCGGGCACATTCGCATTCGTAATATCGAATATGATCGCAAAGAGTTGTTGAATCCGCTGCAGTATAATATTAATGACTATGAGAAGGTGATAGAGGTATTGGATGGTATCGAAGATGTGGACATGTTTTCGCCACGTATTCAGTTTGGCGGACGCTTTGGTATGCTTATTGGTGAGAACAGGGTATATGAGAAGGAACTGGATGCCAGGGGAGTGGGGGTGGATTTTAAAACTGAGGACCAGTTTCAGGATTTAGAAAAATATTTAAAGACGGGCGGAAGACTGCCCCAAGAGGGAAAAAATGAAATTATTGTCACGATTGGATTAGCCCACGACCTTAAGGTTAAGGATAAGGATGGAGAAGAGCGGCCGGCCAAAGTGGGGGACCCATTCGATCTGTTTATTGCTCAGACCATGGCCGGAGCGGGCTTTAACAACCGCAGTGTACGGATTGCAGGTATAGTGGAGTTCCCCATAGCCACAGTAAACAGGAATCTGTTTCTGATGCCTATAAAGGATGCGGGCAGCCTGCTGCGCATGAATATGGCAGAGAGCAAGCAGGCGATTGAGATTCTCATTATTCTCAAAGATCCTGATGACATTGCAGCTCCGGCAGCCCTCATCACTAAGGCGCTCAATGATGCAGATATTACGAGTGTATTATATAATCCGGACAATCTACCGGAAAAGGATTATCAGGGGTTGGTAGTAGCGTCGTGGCATGATGCATCTGCGTGGTATGCGTGGTTACAGATGGCGGAAATAACCTACAATTTTATCGGTCTGTTTTTCATTATTCTCGGTACAACAGTGATTATGAATACCACCATGATGACTGTATATGAGCGTATGAAGGAAATAGGAACTATTGCGGCTATGGGCATGACAGGTAAGCAGATCGTCCTGCTCTTTTTCCTGGAAGCGTTTTTTATGAGTTTTATCGCCGCGCTTTTAGGGGTTGGTATTGGCTCCGGGCTGGTAACTGCCATAGGCCAGCTAGATATGAGTCAGTTCTGGGAAAACCTGGATATGGACATTACGAGTATTATCACGTTCAGACTGAATATCCGCTCTGTGCTGTTTACCTTTCTCTATTCAATCGGAGTAGCATCTGCCGTGACGTTTATTCCTTCACGCAAGGCGGCAAAAATCGAACCTGTAGAGGCGCTGCGTTCAGTGTAATACTATGATAGGAGGTACTGTTATGAAAAAAATATTCTTATATACTGTGATCTGGGCTGTTTTATTACCATGTATGCTTTGGGCTCAAATTACTCCGGAACAGATAATTAAAAAAGCTGAATACAATCAGGTACATGACACAATGAAAAGCACCGGAAAAATGATAATAACAAGCCAGTTTGGTACTCAGGAAAAAACTTTTGAAGCTGTAGCTGAGGGTGAGGACAATATGCTTCTTACCTTTACCAATATTGAAGAACGGGGACAGAAAATTCTGCGGCTTAAAGACGAAATCTACCTTTATTTCCCGGACGCTGAAGGCCTGCTGCGTCTGCAGGGCGGAGCACTCAAAGAATCGGTAATGGGTTCTTCCTTTTCTTATGAAGATTTAACCGGAGAAAAAGGGCTTTTGGACCTCTATACTGTATCTTTTATCGAGACCATACCTGTACAGATTGAAATATCAGGTACAACGTATTCCTGTTACCATTTGAAATTAAAAGGTAAGCGCAGTGTTGCTTACCCGGAACAGGAGCTGTGGATCGACAGTAATCTTTTTGTCATACGCAAAGCTGTATATAAATCGCTTTCCGGAAGAGTACTAAAAGAGCTTGTTGTGGAACGTATCCAAACTATTGGCGGGAAATACATCCCTGTACAGTTTAACATGATAGATAAACTGAAAAAGAACAGTCAGACCCGTTTTATTATTGAAAACTTGCGAATTAATGTAGCCCTTCGACCTGATGAGTTCTCTTTAGAGAGGTTATCATTTTGAAATATCTGTTCTGGTGTTTGTTATTAAATCTATTGCTCGTATTCAGTCTATATGCAGATGTGACAACCTCTGTTGAGATTAGTGCGCTTTCGGGGCTGACCAGAGACGAAACCCAAGAGTTTGTAATTTATGGTGTGGGTAAGACCGCTCTGAATTTTGAATCGAGAGGAAATCCCGATGTACGGGCCCAGCTGCAACTTGATACAATCGTAACCGATGCTATCATGCCGGATGTAAAGCGGGCTTTTGTTAAGGTGCGCTTTCCCGGTTTCAGATTGACCGCGGGAAAAACCAGAGTATCCTGGGGCGAAGGATTTTTGTTTAACGCGGGAGATGTGATATTCGGCAGTATGGAGCCGATCGCTGATTTAAGCGAATCTGTGCTGCGTGATGAAACTGCCTGGCTCTTGGATCTGTATATACCGCTGGGGCAGTTCTCGCACATAGAAGCTATTGTGCTTCCCTATGCACCTGATTCGCAGAGTGCAGAGATACTCAATTCTGTAGAAGAGATGCAGGGAGGTGGCAGAATTGTTACCAAACTATTGGGCATAAAGATCGAGGGCGGCTACTTATTCAAAGCGGATCAACACCTGCATCATCCATACGTTAGCTTTCAGGGCAACTTATTTTTTGATCTGCAGCTGTCCGCAGGCATGGAAATACCTGTTGAAAATCCTACAGCGGAGGATATTGAGGACGGCTTTACGGTCTCTTTCGGCCTGATGCGGATATTCTCTACTGATGAAGCCGGTACCTGGACAGTACGCTTGGAGGGAGCGCTGCGGCCCTTTGCCGAATGGGAGGAGGTGGCATCAGCCACTGAAGATACCAGGTACGGTCTCCTGCTTTACCCTGAGATTAATTACGCACCGGATGATCTGTTAAGCTTTCAGCTGCGTTCTATAATTTCGCCGTTAGATGCTTCCGCTGTAATCTCTTTCGGATGTACGTATAATATTTATCAGGGATTAAATATGCTTGGTACGGTTGCCGTGCAGGTGGGAGATGGGAATGATGTCTTCGGCTGGGACAGGGAGGGAGATGTAGCACTGCTTATCGGACTGGAATATATATTTTAAAATAACTATTCTGTAAGGAAAATATGCAGGACTTATTTTGGGATACACTAAAAACAAAAATCGGTGAACTTTGGTTTTGTGTTGATAACAGGGATAGGGTGCATATTATAAGTTTTGGAAAACAAGAACGTGATGTGAACAAGATTCGATATCTGTCCGCAAACGGCCGCTGTGATTTCTTAAAAAAGCAATTGGATGAGTATTTTTACAAACAGCGGACTCGCTTTGATCTAAAATATATGTTAAACGGTACTCGTTTTCAAAAACAGGTTTGGTTGGCTTTACTAACTATTCCCTATGGCCAGCTTATCAGCTATTCTGATCTGGCAAAAAAGATAGATAATCCTTACAGTTATCGGGCTGTGGGAAGCGCAGTAGGTGCTAATCCTGTTGCTATTGCCGTACCGTGCCACAGAGTGATCTTAGGCTCCGGAAGAATCGGCGGATACAGTAGCGGGGTGGATAAGAAAAAGTTCCTGCTTAACTTGGAGGGTAGTTTAAGCAATGTAAAATGCTGAGAAGATTAGAAAGCGAATAGTTATTAAATTATAATAATAGAGGAAATTGCAAAACTCAAAATATATTAAGTTAGTAAAATACTTATTCTTTATACCATAATAAGTTAGCAATTTCCATTTTAGGAGCTTCTTGCAAAAATGTTATTTTTGCAAGAAGCTCAATAGATTGATAAAATTTTATTTTTTGACTTCTATAACATTATTTCATATCCTTGAATATATGAAGATGATCTTTTTATTAAAACTCTCAAGTCTGATTTTTTGTAGCTAAGGTGTTGGATAATTGGCGAAAAGGAAAAATTACCGACATACGGTCGGATTTTTAACAACTCAATTATTTGATGAATACAGTGTAAGTATCTGGTCAGCTATAGTAAAAGCAGCAGAAGAGCATGATATTGATGTAGTATGCTTTATAGGTGGAGCAATTAAGGATGAGCTTTATTTTGAATACCAGAGAAATCCGATTTATGGTTTAATAAATAAAAAAAAAATTGACGGTCTCATTCTGGTAGCGAATGAAATTTCGCAGTTTGTAGGATTAGAAAAATTAAAGAAGTTTGTTAAAAGATTTTCTCCTATTCCTGTTGTTAATATTGGCGTTGATATTGAGAATATTCCATGTGTCCTGGTTGATAATAAAACCGGTATGAAAAACCTAATTATTCATCTCATTGAAGTGCACGGGTATAAAAATATTGCTTTTATCTGTGGACCTCAAAATAGTCAGGAAGCTTTATTAAGATATGAAGCATATAAAGAAGTCTTAAAAGAATATAATATAAATTTTAATAAAGATTTAGTTATAGATGGAGATTTCCAGGATGGATCCTATGCAAAAGGCTTCACTCATTTTATTAATAAAAAACTAAAATATGATGTCATTGTTTCTTCAAATGATTATATGGCAATAAGAATAATGAATGAAATAAAAGAACACAATCTGAAAGTGCCGGATGATGTTGCTGTTACAGGATTTGATTTTAATGAACAAAGTAAGAGTGTAATACCGAAATTAACAACAGTCAGTCAACCAAAATACGATATTGGAATAACAGCATTCAATACCCTCTTATCCATACTAAATAATAAAAAAGTACCGGAAAAGCAAATTTTACCAACAAAGTTAATTATTCAACAATCCTGTGGGTGTACGAAAATATTTGAGCCTGCTGTTTATAGTAAGCTGCCTAAAAAACCTAGTAAGAATCAATCATTTTCACATGAAGAAAAGAAATTAATCATAAATGTAATTCAACATGAAATTGGAATTAATTGTGTTAGGTTGTTAACCAAAGAAAAGAGAACCGAATATGCGGAAGACATCATAGATGCAATATTAACAAATGTCAAAGAGAAGTCTGATACTAATTTTTTTAATAAATTGCAGAAAATAGTCATGCAAGGATTAAAAGAAGGACTAGATGCTTATAGCTGGTATAAAATAATTTCAAAAATCTTTGATACACTATATAATTATATTAACAAAAAGGACATCCGCTTTCTTGAAAAACTTTACAACATATCCCTCGTCAGTATTGGGGATATGGTTGATTATTTAAGATCACATCTAGAAGTTAAATATAGAAATCGGTTTTTAGTATTATATGAGATTACTGAAAGACTTATTTCTATCTTTGATTTAAATATATTAATAAATGCAATATCAGAAGTTTTTCCTAGGCTGGGGATTGATAATTATTATGTATGTATTTATGCTAACAAGCAAAACAAAAGAGAAAATGCTAAATTGTTATTTTATAAGAATAAAGATAATGCAATTCCTTTTGAATCACAAATATGTAAAGCTGATGAACTCATGGTAAATATATTAGCCACTATTAAAAAAAGGATCTCGTATATTGTTATGGCTTTATTCTATAAAGATATTCAAATCGGATTCATCCTCTATGAAATAAGCAATATGGATGGTGCAATATATGAATCTTTGTCGGTGCAATTAAGCAGTGCTTTAAGAAGCATAGAACTTATGAATGAAATAAAAAAGTATTCAGAAGAGTTGGAGATCAAGGTAAAAAAGCGAACCATCAATTTAGAACAGGCGAAGGAAGAATTAGAACAAGCCAATAAAAAATTGAGAGAACTTGATGTTCTAAAAAATGATTTTATCGCTAATATAACTCATGATTTTAGATCACCCTTGACTGCGATATTAAATACCACAGATTTAGCCCTGAAGTTTCAAACGCAGAGCCCGGAAGACAATCATGAAAATTATAATACTATCTATTCCGCATCTTTACGGTTAAGGAAATCAATAGACAGGTTATTAGATCTTGCCAAGATAGATGCGCATGGTATTACGTTAAATGTGAGTAAGGTAAATATTGTATCTTTGCTTAACAATGTAATAGATTTTTATTCATCATCGGTTGTAGGAAGCGGCATTAAGATTTTAAGAAAATTGCCTGATTCTGAAATTAAAAATTTTTATACGGATATAGAGAAATTCGATGAAGCTATTCATAATATTATATCAAATGCGATTAAATTTGTCGATCCGGAGAAGGGTATCATAACTGTGGAATTGACTGAGCAGAAGTACACAATAAGAATAAGGGTTACTGATAATGGCATCGGCATAGCAAAAGATAAATTGCGTGTTATTTTTAACAGATTTGAACAGGTGTATAATAATGGAAATATAAATAAGATTAGAGGAACGGGAATTGGCTTATCATATGCTAAGCAACTTATTGAATACATGAAAGGTAAGATATGGGCTGAATCAGAAGGACAAGGGAAGGGTGCTCAATTTATTATTGAGCTTAAAACAGGGAAAGATATATTTAAGGAAAAAGATTTTTTAAGGGTAAAGCCATTTTTAAAAAAATATAAAGAAGAAAAAGTAATCATCGAGCACGATTTACAGAAGAAGTTGGAACGACAGGAGATTTTAATCAACTTTAGGGAGTTAAATGAAGAAAATGAATTTGATTATAAAAAAGCTAAAATATTGATTATTGATGATGATAAAAGTATCAGAAAGATTGTAATGAATTATCTGATTAATTATAACTATGTAAACTTCATTTTTGCGACAGACGGAAAACAAGGATTTGATGCTGTATATGAATATTCTCCTGATTTAATATTATGCGACTTTAATATGCCTAATATGAAAGGTGATGAATTCCATGATAAAATATTAAATAATCCAAAATTTAGATATATACCATTTATATTTTTATCAGCCATTGCTGATGATAAAATTATGATAGAGCGAAGAGAAAAAGGTGCTTGTGCTTATTTAACGAAACCAATTGATGAAAAGGATCTCTTATTAACAGTTGAACAGCAATTAAAACAGTATTTTGAATATTTAAAAATATTTCAACTGGCAACAATAGATGAATTAAGCGGCCTCTATACCAGACGAGTTATTTTTAATAATTTAAGTCATGAGCTTTCCATTCGAAGATATAGAGATGTATCAGTAATATTTTTTGATATTGATTCATTTAAAATACATAACGATACGTTTGGTCATCAGGCAGGAGATAAAATACTCACAACCGTCGGAAAGCTGGTGACTTCGTCAATAAGACAATATGATCAAGCCGGAAGATATGGGGGGGATGAATTTCTGATAATTTTACCAGATAATAATCTAAAACAAACCCTGATTGTTGCTCAAACACTGAAAGAAAAAATAAAAAAGTGTGCTATAAAATATGAAAAAAGAGAAATAGCAATATCCGCAAGTTTTGGTGTAGCCTCATTAAAAGACAATGCGCAGTATATATGCGATATGCTGAATATAGATACTCTTAAAAGCATCTATGAAATAACAAATCCAGTAAATGTGGATTGGGATAAAATAGAAAAATATAAAATTGAAATTGCCTCACTTTTGATCAAAATGGCAGATATTGCATTATATAAAGCAAAAAGTGTAATTTGCAAAAATTGTGGCTTTTGCTTAGAAAAGGCATACTCTCTTGAAAATATGACCTGTCCAAAGTGTAAAAATAATACATTAATACTTGGAGGAGACAGAGTGGTAGCTTTTGATCATGAAACAAGGTAACAATACATTCAGAAAACTATATTAAAGTTGATTAATAGCGAGACAGTATTTTATCTACTTTATGCATTGCCGCGGCGATTACCTGATCCATATTGTAATATTTATACTCAGCGAGCCTGCCTATAAAAAAGCATGTTCCCTGTTTTTCCAAAGATTCTACTTTAGCCATGTATTTGTTTCTTTTCTTTTTGTTCTCTGTGTGAAATATTCTTTCTCGATATTTTAACTGTGAATGTTTTTTATGAGGATAATATGCAAAACTTATTTTGGGATACAACGCAAACTGATATAGGTGAGCATTGGTTGTGTATATGGTATAAGTTTTGGTAAAAGGGAACGGTTTATTGAGGAAATTGCAAAACTCAAAATATATTAAGTTAGTAAAAGACTTATTCTTTATACCATAATAAATTTAATTATCAACCAGCAAAAGTACATTGCGATTATAGTTCCCTGTCACAGAGTCATCCGGGGCTCCGGGGCTATAGGAGGTTACGCGGGGGGAGTAGAAAAAAAGAGATTTCTTTTAGGCCTGGAAGGCAGTTTAGTCCAAGGCAATGTGTTAGTATAGGCAACGTGAGGATACTCATTTGCCTGCGGAATAAATTTTTTATAGATGTCAAAGGTATATAATGGTCTTAAATCGGATTAAGGTCTGTTTCTTTCTCTATAATCTTTAAACGTTCTTTTATAACTTCCTCATCCGGATTCATGGCAAAATCACGCACAAAAACCAGAATGTTTTTCTGCAGATGATCTAAAGCAACTATCGAAAGATATAGCCATAGCTCTTCCCCTGTTGAATATTCTTTCCGCAGGTATTTGTCAAAATCCTTTTGCCAGCATAAAGCCAAATCTCGATTTCCGATCCGCACTATGGTCTGATGGGTATGAATACCCGGATAACTATAGAGTACATTCTCCGCTAAGGTGAGACAGGGGGTTTGCTTTGTTATGGCTTGAGGATAACTAGCTATGGGGAAGAAGACTCTAATACGATCAAACTCCGGGAAAAAATGGACTGTGCATTCGGAGGGTTCGTTCTCTTCTCGTTCCCATCTGTATACGAAATCCTCTATCGCATCTGTGAAAGACTCAACTTGACGAAATGAAAGCCAAAGAGTATTGCCGGGAATCAGCCATTCGGGAGAAAACCACCACATGTTTTGCTTTTGCTTGGGAATCTGATCTGAGCTGCGGATCATAAAAGGGTCCAAATAACCGAGCCTGGCACTTATATAAACATTTTCAGCGGCAAGTCCCAGAGGGCTACCCTGTTCAATGAATCCCGGCTCCGCAGTAACATTTCTTAAACTCCCTATCACCAGCTCGTACTCAACCTCTCTTTCCTCTCCGGTGAAATAATATTTCTCTTTGGTGAGGATAATGGCCCGTACACCCCATGGTTCGTCTTGTTCAGTGATGAGGAGAGTGCCGTTACGCGGAGTATTCACTATAGAACCGGCTGCTGCTCCTTGTATAATCATATGTGGAATATCAATTTCAGATCTGTTATTTTGTACTTGTTTGTTTAATTGTGTTCCTGTAGTTGTGCAGGACAATAGAATATTACAAATGATGAATAAAATAACAAAAAATATTTTTTTTATAGTTCACCTCCTGTAAATAACCGGGCATAGCGTCTCGGCTCCCGTTTCTTCCAGCTTGCTTTGTGGTATACATAACTTATTATCAGCGGCAGTACGGTTGTTGCTTCGGCATAGACCATCTGCTCACAGACCGTATCCACTTTACCCCAGGAGCTGGCTTCTTTGAGCGTGGAACTGGAACATGCGCCGTCGCGTGCATCGGCCACCGTTATTTGAACCGCGTATTCATGCATAGGGACGTCTTTACCCAACACTTCGGCACAGATTACCGTATCCTGGGCGAAGTTTTTGGGTACACCGCCTCCTATCATAAAGAGGCCGGTTTTATGTGCTTTAATTTTGATTTGCGTTAGTTCATAAAAATCTTTTACGCAGTCGATCGCGATGTGATCTTTTTTTTCTGCCTGGTGTAAGACCAGACCGAAACCCGCACTGGAATCGGAAAAGGCCGGGCAGAAAATCGGAACATCCATGTCGTAGCAGGCCTGCACAAGCGAATCGGATTTTTTTCTTTTATCAAGTAAGTATTTACCCATATAATAGATGAATTCTCTGGAGCTATAAGCTCTGGCCGGCAGGGTATCGGCAATCTGCTTGATGGTTCTGTCGCACACCTGCAGCTCTTCCTCATCGATATAGGTGTCGTAGATTCGATCTATATAGTTGTCTCGAAGCATTTTGTCGTCGATATCAGGGGTGCCGCGGTAGTGCTTGAAACCCAATGCTTCAAAGAAATCCATATCAACAATTGTAGCGCCTGTGGCTACAATAGCATCCACCATATTGCTGCGTACCATATCGATATATACCTGCATGCAGCCCGCAGCCGAACTACTGCCGGCAATTGTAAGGATAATACTGCACTCGGGATCGCTGATCATCTTAGCTAAAATAGTGGCAGCGTTGGCCGTGGCACGGGAGCTGAAAGACATATTTCCCATGGCCTTTATAAGATCTGTTGTGTTGATAGTTTTTATATCTATATGCTGCACAGGCATAGTAAGCAATTCATGCTTTTGCATTATTGTCCTCCTTTTTTGTAAGCAAATTTGGTTCTTTAATGGTATGGTAAGAAATAATTTTATACACCAGCTTGGCTGCTAAAAATGCAGGATGCGGATCGTCTTTGGGGCAGAGTTCAACCACATCAAAGCCCACAAGATTTTTATACTCTATTAATTTTCGTAAAAACGTGAGCACAGGATACCAGAGCAGCCCTCCGGGCTCGGGTGTGCCCGTGGCGGGCATAATGGAGGGGTCAAACACATCCAGATCTATGGTGACATATACATTCTGAGTCAATTGAGCGATTGCTTTCTCCATCCACTCATCGTTATCATGGATATCCTTTGCCGGAAAAAGACGATCATGTTGAATCAGTTTCAGCTCAGACCGATCCAGGGAACGTATGCCGACCTGTACAATCGGGCATATTTCCTTTATACGTGCCATGGTACAGGCATGATTATACTTTGAACCCTGGTACTCATTTCTTAGGTCTGCATGTGCATCAAGTTGGAGCACACTGAGATTTTGTATGTTGCGGACTGCCGCCTGAACCGCACCGATAGAGATGGAATGCTCTCCCCCCAAGAGGATGGGCAGGGAGTGCTTTTTGAAAAGGATCATTACTTCTTTTTCCACGGCTTCTGTCATAGCGCGGGCAGAAGAAAAATCCAACTGCGGTCTCTTGGTGTAAATACCTGCCCGATAGGCTTCCTGATCGGTTTCCAAATCGTAGAGCTCAACAAAACATGAGGCAGCAATGAGCGCTTCAGGTCCTTTATCCGCACCCTTCTGCCAGGTGCTGGTAGCGTCGTAAGGAACAAGCACAACGGTATAGCGAGAGTTATCGGGACTGCGGTACTGCTGTTCGATATCTAAAAAGTGTTTCACCATTAATCCCATAAAATTTGAACTGGCCTAATGTAGTACATTTTTTATTTTTATAGAATACTATAATTTTAGATTTTTTAGTATAATAATTTTAGAAAATGTAAATATGATCCCAGTTTAAAGCAGAGTTTGTGCAATTTGTAATCGAGGAGAAAATGGAAAGAGCAAAAGGTATAAAAAAATGGACGGTAAATGATGCCAAAGAACTTTACGGAACGGAATATTGGGGAAGAGGTATTTTTGATATTTCAGATAAAGGTGAACTGCTGGTTAGATTAAGTAATTCCGAGCATGAAAACTGGATGAGTCTTTTGGAAATTGCCAAGGGAATACAGGAAAGAGGATTGTCTTTTCCTGTGCTCTTAAGGTTTTCCGATCTGCTTAAGTGGCGCATAGAGTACATTAATAGCACGTTCAATAAAAAAATGAAGGAGTATGCTTATAAAGGCGGTTTCCGCGGTGTGTACCCTATTAAAGTAAATCAACAAGAACAAGTTATCAAAGAAATAACTCATTTCGGCAGGCCTTTCCATCATGGGCTGGAAGCAGGGAGCAAGCCTGAACTCATGATCGCTTTGGCCTATATAAATGATCCCCATGCCATGATAATTTGTAATGGTTATAAGGACACTGAATTTATCGATCTTGCCCTTTTTGGTCTTAAAATGGGATTGAATATATTTTTAGTGGTGGAACGACCGGGCGAATTGGGCATGATTTTAAAACAGGCGGAGAAATTGGAAGTGGAGCCGCAGATTGGGATACGGGTAAAACTCTCGGCTACGGTAAGCGGCAAATGGGCGGAGTCAGCAGGCGACCATTCTGTGTTCGGACTGACCGCATCACAGATTGTTGCTATTATGGATCAATTAAAACAAGAGGGCAAGCTGCATATTCTTAAACTCCTCCATTATCATTTGGGCTCACAGATACCGGATATTCGGGATATTCGAAATGCTGTTAGTGAGGCCAGCCATTATTATTTACAACTGGCAAAAGAAGGTGCGACCATGGGGTATTTGGATATCGGAGGAGGATTGGCTGTGGACTATGATGGTTCTAAAACCAATTTTGTGAGCAGCAGAAATTATTCCGTAGATGAGTACTCCGCAGATATTATCGAAGTAATAATGGAAACACTAGATAAAGAAAATATTGCTCATCCTACAATTGTGGCCGAAGCAGGAAGAGCACTGGTAGCCTATTATTCGGTACTATTGTTTAATATTCTGGATGTAAACAGGCTGACTCAGGTTGAAAAAAAACAGGAAATTAAAGATACCACCTATGCAGTTTGTCAGAATCTGGTCGAAGTGTATAATTCGATCTCTGTTAGAAAATTGCAGGAAAACTATCATGATGCTATTCATTACAGAGATGAGATACGTGCTTTGTTTCTTTTGGGAGAGGTTGGGATTAGAGAGCGCAGCGAGGCGGACCAGCTTTTTTGGAAAATAATAGAAAAGATATACAAACTCTCCCGGTCGTTGAAGTATGTACCTGAGGAGATCCAGGATCTGAATAGAATCATGACCGACATATACTATGGAAATTTCAGCCTCTTTCAATCCATGCCCGACAGCTGGGCCATTGACCAGCTTTTTCCCATCATGCCTATCCACAGATTGAATGAACGGCCGGTAAACCCGGCTATTATTGCCGATACAACCTGTGATTGTGACGGTAAGATTGATAAATTCATCGATCTTTATGATATTAAACACTTTCTGCTTTTACATAGATTTAAAGCGGATCAGGATTATATTCTCGGTGTGTTCCTGGTAGGCGCCTATCAGGAAACTCTGGGGGATCTGCATAATTTGTTCGGAGACACACACGCAGTGAATATCTCTTTGGATGAGAACGGAGAGCTGGAGTATAGGAAAGAACTAACGGGTGATTCAGTATCCGATGTCTTGAGTTATGTGGAATACACTCCCAAACTTATTTTGGAGAGAATAAAAGAAACAGCTGAGCGGGCGGTGAAACATAAAAAAATAACAGCACAAGAGCGTAAGATAATAATGGACGCGTACGCCGATGGTTTGCAGGGGTATACCTATTTTGAAAGTTAGACTGTTTAAGGGTAGCAGGAGATAATCTTTTTAACCTTGTGTATGGCAGCGGCGATTACCTGATCCATATTATAATATTTATATTCTGCCAGCCTGCCTACAAAAAAACACAGCCCCTGTTTTTCCAGGCTTGTTACTTCAGTCATATACTTATTTCTTTTGTTTATATTCTCTCGGTTCATTACTACATAATAGGGTTCTCCGTGGGCTTTTGGATATTCAAAACAGACTGTAGTATGAGGTGATGATTCTCCTGTGAAATACTTGAATTCAGTAATTCGTGTCCACTCATGGTCGTTAGGATAATTGACCACCGCAGCCGGCTGATAGTACTCCCTGGAAAATGTTTCAAAGACCAAATCCAACGAACGGTATTCCAGCTTGCCATATTTGAATTTAAAATACTGGTCCAGCAGTCCCGTAAAAACCGTGATATCTCTCTGCACAGTATCCGCTATATTAAAAAAATCCGTAGCAAGCTCTAGTGTGATATTGGGATGGTTAAGCATATTCTCTACCAGGGAAGTAAATCCTGGAAGTGGAATGCCTTGATTTTCATCCGTAAAGTAGCGGTCGTCCGTGTTATCACGTACCGGTATGCGTGCTGCGATTTCTGCGGCTAACGTTTCGGGGTTTCTCTGCCATTGTTTGATTGTATAGTTCATATAAAAGGTCTCATAGAGTCTTTCTCCAACCTGTGATAATACCTGATCTCTAAAATTTTGCGGCGGATTTGAAAAATGAGACTTATTGACTTCCTTTTTTAAAAATTCTTTTACCTGTGAACATGAAAGCTCTATATTAAAAAGTTTGGCAATCGTATCTCTATTAATCGGGAAAGGGAGGAGCATGCCGTTTACAGAGCTTAGTACTCTATGCTCGTACGGTCTTATTTTGCCAAAACGCCCAAGGAATTCCCATACTTCCGTCATATCCGTGTGCAAGATATGAGGGCCGTATTTGTGAACAGTAATTCCATGTTTGTTTTTAAAGTCGTAGCAGTGGCCGGCAATATGATTTAACCGTTCTACAATGAGTACCTTTTTATTGTGTTCGGCAAGCAGCCGGGCTGCGGTACTGCCGGCTAGTCCGGCTCCGGCTATGAGCACGTCGTATTTCACAACAAACCTCGTAATAGTGATTCTCATTTGTCAAAATGAGAATTGCTGATTACTTTCCCATACAACTACAAAAATAAGTTTAAAGTCAAGGGGATTAAACGAATATATATTCCCTGATAATTATTTAGCCCATTTAGTTTGAGGTTATGTGCTTCTTAAAGAATTCAACATCCCGCTTTAAAGCGGTATAAAATGAATATTTCGATAAATTATGGTTTTCGTTTTCATAGGAATAAAATGTGTAATCAATATTATTTTTATCCAGTACTTTTAAAAGATTCACAGTCCAGGCGTATGGCACCGATTCATCTTTGGTGCCGTGATGAATAATGAGCGGCGTTTGAATGAGATGAGTGTAAGCGCTGGGGGAGAATTTAATAAAATTATCCTTCCCGAACATTTTTGTGTATTGGCTTGAGCGCTGTTCCGCCAGTTTTGCATCTCGCTTTCTTATAAAGTAAAGACTGCTTTCCGGAAAGAGCTCGGAAACAGCAGCCCAAAGCGATGCTGCTTTTATCTGATTAGTTACTTCCAATACAGTAAGAGTAATTTGCCCGCCCATGGAGTGACCGTACATAAAGATGTTATCCTGATCCGCTTCCGCGATTTCAGGTACTAAAGAGAGCAGGGCAAGAACATCGATGGGATAGGATAATCTCTCAAG
>CAZEPL010000030.1:0-38962 GCA_964514135.1 uncultured Spirochaetaceae bacterium
CTATTCAGAATTCTTAAATTATATGGTTAGTCCCCCAAAAAATCGTATGATCCGTATTCATTAATAATTTTGATTACTGCATCTGAAAGATCTTTTTCAAGCGGTTCGATATCGTCCCAGGAATACCTCATTATACCTGCCATATCTTCCTCATTCGAATTCCCCGGTCGTATTTGTATGTGACCCACTAAAGAGTTGATTATTGTATCCTGCATATTGTTCTGCATGGTTACCACAAATGAACTGAAAAAAATGAGAATAAAACTGATTACAAAAATAAAGATGCCGAGTGTAACGGTTCTCCACCAATTTACGGTAATATTCTTTAAAGCGATAGTCAGTAGTTTCACAGCTGTTCCTCCCTGATCAAATGTCCGTCCTCCAAATACAAAACACGGTTTGCGCGGCTGATTATCTTGGGATCATGAGATGAAAAAATAAAAGTAGTATTTTCGAGTTTATTAATTTTATGCATGAGCTCTATGATTTCAATTCCTGTTTTTGAATCAAGATTTGCAGTAGGCTCATCGGCAAGCACAATTTCAGGTTTGGTGGCCAACGCCCTGGCAACCGCAACACGTTGTCGTTGCCCACCGGAAAGCTCGGACGGTTTTTGCTTTAGTTGGTGCTCTAAGCCTGTCTCTTTAACAAAGTGTAAGACAATCTCCCGCCGTTCCTTAGAGCTTATATCGGGATGAATAAGCAGAGGAAGCTCGATATTTTCATATACATTCAAGACCGGTATGAGATTGAAGGATTGGAAAATGAAACCTATGGTCCTTAGCCGCAGCTTATCAAACTGTTTTTCACTCATATTATCTGTATTCTTTCCGCTTACATAAATTTCCCCTGCTGATGGTTTGTCCAGGCATCCGATTAAATTCAGGAGAGTTGTTTTCCCGCTCCCGGAAGACCCTGCGATCGTTACGAACTCACCCTTCTTAATTTGGGTACTAATATTATGTAAGGCCCGGACTTTTGTTTTACCTAAGTTATATTCTTTGTTAACGGTTTTTATAGTTACTACGTCCATTATTTACTCCTTTTCAATATAGATTTCCCCGCTTTATGTAAGAGGGAGTGAACATGTTGTCATTTAAAATGAATTTCTCTGTCATAATTTCCAATACAATAACAGTTCTGTAGGCGGTATTCTTTGCATTAACGATTTCTATCACACTGGGCCTCATACAGCCTGCGAACAGTTTGTTTTGAGAAAAATACATGGTCTTTAATTTCTTCCCGGAAAGAGAGTAGTATTCGCTTTTCACCGAAATCTCCTCAAGCTTGGAAACCCAATAGAGAACGTGGTCGTAAGCAAGAGACCTGTCAACGGCCTTAAGCTCAAGCCTGTAACAACGAATCCCGTTTATTTGTTCAAAACCTTGAAAACTACCACGATAATCTTTTGCCAGATCGATACGCAGTAAGTCGGCATTGGATGCTTCTCCACCCATAGAGCTTTCTTTGGCTCCGATTCTGGTGATTTTTTTTGATTTGGGAAGGTACATCCACATATCATCACCATTTCGCAAGAAAATCTGACCGCGCTGTTTGGGAGGATCAACAATAATGCCTACCATTTTGTTACCTTTACGATAAAAATGATAGCGGCTGGTAGTGTATTTACCCGCCGGTTTGTAATCTGTGATGGTCATATATGATTCATACTGATTGGGGGCCATATTTTTATCGGCCCGTTCGATCAAACTTGTAACTTGTTCTTGCGTCATTTCTAAAGTCCAAGCATTAAAAAGCAGGCAGCACAAAAAACACCACGTACTAATAATTAACTGTTTCATGGTTTACTCCTTGTAAAATCATCCACATATACTATAGCAAGGAGTATGCCAGTTACATTAAAGTCGTGTAACTCTAAATGATATAAAGAATTAAATAAATGCAGACGTATATAAGCTAAAAAGATGAATTGCAACTTAAGTTGCAGGCTGTAAGCATTTATCTTAATTGTTTGAATTATATAGAATTAGATGGATGTTAAATTCACTGTTCTGCAACTAAAGTTGCAAAAAAACTATTATTTTTTATCCTGGCTCTTTAAGCGCTTACTTAATGCCTGGTGGGTAATGCCCAGTAAACTGGCGGCCTTGGATTGGTTATCACCGGTACGGCGCAAGGCTTCCTCAACTAACATATCGGCAGCTTGTTTAAGAGTAGGTCGCTTGCCGGGAAAAGAGATGTCGGGTTTTATAAGAGACTGAGCTCTATTTGTTTGGGCATTAAGATCAAGTTTGGATTTTAATATTTCGCCTGTAAGGATATTATTTGCTGTTAAGCAGATGCAATCAAAGACAAGCGCGCGTAATTCTCTAATATTACCGGGAAATGAGTATGTCATTAGTAGATCTATAAAATTATTTTCATAAGTAACATGCTCTCGTTTATATATAACCTTGGCCTGTTCCAGAAAATGGTCTAGTAAAAGCGGAATATCATCCATCCGCTCTCTTAAAGGAGGGATATGAATACTATGGGTATTAAGACGGTAAAACAGATCGCGTCTAAACTGTTGGTTTTCTATTAACTGGATAAGATCATGGTTGGTTGCTACTACAATGCGAGTGATAGCTTGCTCTGCAAGGTCTGACCCTAAAGGGAAATACTCTTTTTCCTGGAGCAGCCGCAGCAGTTTAATCTGGGATTGTATACTTAAATCTCCTATTTCGTCTAAAAAGAGTGTGCCTTCGTATGCCTTTTCTAAAAGACCCTTTCGCGGAGTACTGGCATCTGAAAAGGCACCCTTTTTATGGCCAAAGAGAGTGTCTGAAAAGAGTGTGTCATCAAGACCGGCCACGTTTACCGCCACAAACGGGCCTTGTCGTTTACTTAAGCTGTGAATCGCTTTGGCAAATAATTCCTTGCCGGTACCGTTCTCACCCGTAATCAGAACCGGCTCGGGACCCATGGCTACGGCTTCGAGATAAGAGAAAACAGCATAAACTTGTTTATTATTGGTTATAATACTTTGAAAAACCTCGGGGTGTTCAATTCTCTTTTTCAGAATATGCTTTTTTAAGTTATTTATTTCCCACTTAAGTTCACTCTTCTCCAGTGCTCTCTTTACGGCTGGCTCAAAAACTTCTTTATCGATAGGCTTAAGAAAAAAATCATAGGCACCTTTCTTCATACATCGTACAGCGGTGTCAACATCATTGGCGCCGGTAATGATGATAACCGGTATCTCAGGAAAATCAGCTTGCAGAATTTCTAAAATATCTTCACCGTTAAGATCAGGCATCATTAAGTCAATCAGGGCTATGGAAAATCTGTGCTGGGTTAGAAGATCAGGCACCTGACCGCTTTGATTGCAGAGCACGACATTGGTAATTCCAAAAGAGAGTAATAAAAGTTCTATACTTTTTAAGGTTTCCGTTTCATCGTCCACAACAAGTATGGGATGGAAAGGATTTGTATTCATTTTCAATTCTCCTTATGATAAGGAAAGAATATTTGTACTTTGGTTTTTTTAGACTTTTCAGATGTTATATGAATTGCCCCCTTGTATTTTTGGACGAGTTTTCGGCAGATATACAATCCCAGACCACTGCCGCCCTCCTCAGGCTGTGTAGTAAAAAAAGCATCATATACTTTGGCCAGGGTTTCCTGGTCCATGCCCGTACCGTTATCTTGTATAGTAATTTCAATTACATCTTGTTTGTTATTCAACCGGGTTGTAATCCAAATGCAGGGCTTTTCATGACTTTCTTCAAGAGTATCTGTATTGATGCTTTGGAAGCGTTTTTTCAAAGCAGCGGTACTGTTAAGTAAGATATTAATTAATATCTGTTCTATATGCTGCGGATTGCCTTGAATTTCCGGGAGCTCCTGCGTCAGATCTGTTTTAACTGCGATATGTGCTGATTGTATACGAATATCGAGCAGATTCAGTGTGGAATTAATAATATCGTTAATTCGTATATTCTGGCTTTGTTCAAATTCAGATGACTTATAAAAATTACGCATCTCATTTACAATAGTCTTTATTTTTTGTGAACTGATAGCTATTCCGTTTAGTCCTTGTGTTATCTTTTCTTTTACTACAGAGATAGGAAGTCCGCCAATAAGATCTTTAGATTCAGGATCTAATGTTTGCAAGAGTCTTTCTTCCAGATGAGGATATATCTTGCTGATAAAACTTACATTAGACGAGATCGCACTGTTGGGATTGGAGATTTCATGAGCAACAGAAGATGCCAGAGTACCCAGAGATACCATTTTATCCGCCTGCATAAGTTTGGCAATATGAAGGTCGCGCTCATTACGTAGGTTTTTAATTTGCACAGAAATCGACATGGAACCCCAAAAAGGCAGGAAAAGGATTCCGATATATATTGCATAATCAAAAAAAATGATGCCATATGGAAAAACACCATATGCCTGTAATACCTGAATCCACACACCCAGCGCCATGGCAATAGAGGCAATAAATAATAGGCGGATTATAAGAGGCCGCTTTTTATAAAAGATAATCAGACCGCCCAAAAGCACAATTGAGTGAACTGCTCCAAAGAGCGGACTGATTATATCGGAAAGCCAGTAAAGGTAAAAAAGAGGAGCAAGTAGAGAATATACAAGTGTAAGTATTATGTTAAAAACGATTAAACTTTTTAGAATATTATCATATATTATATTTAAGTCTTTTGTAATAAGCACTTCTCGGATAAAAAACACTCCCCAAAGAAATGTGTTAAATTCTACATAATGATCTACTATTAAATGAACAGGTAGCGAAAATTGAAAGCCAATTATGGAATAAAAAACTCGTGTTTTATAAATAAGCATCAAAAATAGAGCAAAAAGAAGAGCAGCATGAAAGAGATAAGTCTTTTCTCTTAAGGAAATGAAAATAATAATATTGTAAAGAATAAAAAAGAAAATAGCACCGTAAAAGAAACCCAGAATAAGCTCGTTTTGCGCACCTGCAAGAAACCGATTTGGTCGATCAGGCTCATCTGCAGAGAGAAAAGAGATAAATACAAATAAAAAAAGAATAACAAAACAATTCTTTTCATCTTCATCGCAACTATCTTCGTAATTTTATTGTTGATTGTCAAGGATGGCAGGTTCTTGTGTGCACGAATAATTTTTTAACTGAGGAAATTGCAAAACTCAAAATATATTAAGTTAGTAAAATACTTATTCGTTATACCATAATAATTTAGCAATTTCCATTTTAAAAGCTTCTTGCAAAAATGTTATTTTTGCAAGAAGCTCAACTATTTAAAAAGCAAATTACTGTTATTGACAATAAAAGATTTTAACAGTAACTTTAGAATATCTAAATGGGGTGGCTTCACACTGAACCAACGAAGTCTGAGATTAAACCCTTTGAACCTGATCTGGGTAATGCCAGCGTAGGGAGAATCTTCAGACTTACTGTCAGTGTGTTTCCCTTTAGTGTTTTTTATCATTATAAAGTTGTTATGAGTGGCTACCTATACCGACTTGAATAGGGGGAGACATGAAAGATTTTAATGTTTATTCACATCTAGAGAGAGTCCGCACAGAAAAACCGCTTGTGCACCATATAACCAATTGGGTTACTATTTATGACTGTGCCAACATAGTAAAAGTATTTGGTGCTTCTCCTGTTATGGCACACGCCAAAGAAGAGGTAGCAGATATGACTTCTCTGGCATCCGCCTTAGTCCTTAATATTGGAACTCTCACTACTGATATTATTGAAGCAATGAAATGTGCAGGAGTCGCTGCTAACAAAAAGGGGATCCCTGTTGTGCTGGACGCCTGCGGTGCCGGAGCGACACCCTTTAGAGATGAGAAATGTTTCGAGTTATTGGATCAGATAAAAATTGATATAGTAAAGGGCAATACATCGGAAATCGCCAGGTTAGCGGGTGAAGCTGTGCAGACTAAAGGTGTTGACGCCGTAGAGGTGGAAAAAAATCTTATTCATATTGCACAGGAACTCGCCTTTTCGCGGAATTGTGTTGTTGTTATAACAGGTAAGGAAGATATAATTGCTGATAATAAAAATGTTCTCTATAAAGTAAATAACGGGCATGAAATGATGGCTAGAATAGTCGGTACAGGGTGTATGGCCGCATCCGTTATCGGAACCTTTGCCGCTGTGGAGAGCAATCTGGCACTGGCTGCTGCTGTGGGTCTCTGCTGCTATGAAATTGCAGCAGAACGTGCGGCGGAAGAAACGTGTGCACCGGGTGCATTTAAAGAGCGTTTGTTTGATTGTGTGTATAGTTTGGATAAGGATGTCGTAGAAAAGAGAGAGCGAATTTCTTAAATGATAGGGTTTTATTTTATAACAGATGACAACTTAAGCAAAAAAGGCAATAAATATGATGTTAAGACGGCAGCTGAAGCCGGGGTGAAGCTGATTCAATACCGCAATAAAACTTTATGTACAAAAGATTTTTATAATGAGGCTTTAGAGTTAAAAAAACTCTGTAAAAATAGTATATTTATAATTAATGATAGATTGGATGTTGCACTGGCCGTCGAAGCGGATGGCATCCATATTGGTCAGAATGACCTTCCCCTGCCCGTAGTGTGCAGACTTATGGGGAATAACAAGGTTGTTGGTGTGACAGTGAGTACATTAGAACAGGCTTTAAGCGCGGAACAGCAGGGAGCTACTTATCTTGCGGTGAGTCCGGTTTTTCCCACAGCGACCAAGGAGGATGCGGGGCCCCCTTGTGGTTTAGAACTTATTCGAAAAGTAAGGACAGCATGCACGCTTCCAATCGCAGTGATTGGGGGAATAACCTTGGAGAACACAAAAGAAGTGGTAAAAGCAGGAGCCGATATGATCTGTGCTATTTCAGCCGTTGTGTGTGCCAATAATGTCAAAAAACAAATTCAGAAGTTTCAGGAGCTTTATCATGACGCAGCTAGAAAACGCTAAAAAAAGAATAGTTACAGTAGAGATGAAACAGGTAGCAGAATCCGAACAGATGTCTGTATCGCTTCTGCTTAAAGATATTGCTAAGGGCTACACAGTTATTACCAAAAGCAAAGGACATTCTTGTAAACCGCTCGGTATTGGAAGAAACTTATATATTAAAATTAATGCCAACATCGGTACGTCGAATTTCTGCTCCAATGCACAAAAAGAACTGGAAAAATTGAATGCTGCAGTGAAATATGGGGCGGATACTGTTATGGATTTAAGTACAGGCGGTGATATTGACGCGGTTCGCAAGCTTATTCTCAAACACGCCAAAGTTCCTGTAGGTACGGTACCCATTTACCAGGCAATTACCCAGTGTCCTGATGCTGAAAAATTAAGTGAAACCGATTTCTTAAACTCAATTGAAAATCATATAAAGGATGGGGTGGATTTTATTACAGTTCACTGCGGTATTCGTAAAGAACATATTTCCCTCTTGAAAACAAGGATAATGGGTGTAGTGTCTCGCGGGGGGAGTTTTTTAGTAAAATGGATGCTTACCCATAATAAGGAAAATCCTCTCTTTACCCATTATGATGAGATTTTAAGCATGGCAAAGGAAGATGACGTGGTATTGAGTTTAGGAGACGGCCTGCGCCCTGGATGTCTGGCAGATGCTACGGATAAAGCGCAAATCGCGGAACTCAAAACCCTGGGTGAATTGGCACGCAGAGCGTATAAGAAGGGCGTTCAGGTGATGATAGAAGGCCCTGGGCATGTTCCTTTGCAGCAGATTGAGAAAAACATTAAACTTCAGAAAAAATACTGTCGCGGCGCTCCCTTTTATGTTTTGGGTCCGTTAGTAACCGATATTGCGCCGGGATATGATCATATTGTGGGCGCTATCGGAGGTGCACTGGCTGCTTACTACGGGGCTGATTTCCTCTGTTACCTTACGCCAACGGAGCATTTAGGATTACCGGATACAGAACATGTTATTGATGGTGTAATAGCATCTAAAATTGCCGCTCATGCGGCTGATATTGCGCGAGGTAAACCCAGAGCTCGTATTGCTGATGATGATATGTCCCACGCCAGAAGTAATCTTGATTGGGATGGCATGTATAAACTCGCTATGAATCCGGAAAAGGCAAAGTTGCTACGTGAAAAAGATCTGCATAACACAGAATCCGTGTGCTCCATGTGCGGGGATTTCTGTTCGGCCAAGATTAATAAAGAGACGAGAAAAAAATACTGATGAAAATAAGTGAAATAGGTGGTGAATTCGCTCTTATTCGCCGGTTAACCCAGGGAAAACCGGCGGACAAGCGTGTGATACAGGGAATCGGCGATGACTGCGCCGTTATCGAGCAGAACAAAGGCAGCTATTTACTTGTAACTACCGATATGATGGTGGAAGACGATCATTTCAGTTTGAAGTGGTACTCGCCGTATCAGATCGGCATGAAGCTTATGGAAGTAAATGTGTCGGATATTGTGAGTATGGCCGGTATACCGCATTATGCTTTTTTAGCTATGTGTATGCCTTCATTTGCCACAGTCGAATTTATGGATGAGTTTTATAAGGGGATGTATGCATCTGCAGACAAGCACGGTGTGTTTATTATTGGCGGAGACACTACTCATGGTCATAAATATGTGTTTAATTTGACTATTTTAGGAGAGGTGGAAAAAAAACTCATGCGTTTGCGCTCTTCTGCCCAAAACGGCGACCAAATCTGTGTAACAGGAACTCTGGGGGGCAGCACCGCGGGCTTAAAGCTGCTGGAAAAAGGGCTTTCCGGCTATATACAAGACCATGTAGAGCCTAAGTCACGCACTGCAGCAGAAGCACAGCTTATCGCCTGCTATGCTCATGCCATGATTGATGTGAGCGACGGACTGGCCAGTGAGATTACTCATATTTGCAATGAAAGTAAAACAGGAGCAGGTATAAATTATGATACAATTCCGCTTTCAGAACACACAATAAAATCAGCTGAACTGCTCCATGAGGATCCGCATGAGTTTGCGCTTTATGGCGGAGAGGATTTTGAACTGGTTTTTACGATTTCAAAAAAAAATATCTCAGAGTTAAAAAAGCATTTTGCGGATTTTAGTGTGGTCGGTGAAATTCTTAGGAAAGAAATGGGAGTATATCTTTTTAAAAATGGCAAGAAACAATCCTTAAAAAGCGGTTATAATCATTTTAGCTGATTATTCGCAACTCTTGTGAAAAGAATTATACATAAAGCTCACGAGAGACTGTGTGAAAAGTCAAATAGCAGTGCTTCTTGCAAAAATAATATTTTTGCAAGAAGCTCCTAAAATGGAAATTGCTAAATTATTATGGTATAAAGAATAAGTATTTTACTAACTTAATATATTTTGAGTTTTGCAATTTCCTCAGTAGACAGGATTAACAGGAGTTTTATAATTTTTCAATAAAAGACGATTTTTTTATCCTGTAAATCCTGGCAAAAAAAGTTTTCACACAGTCTGTCTTCGACATAGAGTGAGCATAGCGAACGGACATGAAATTTAATTTAAAAAGTCTTAAATAACAACTGACAGGTAATCGATGAATTATTCTTTGATAATTATTCCGAAATAGCGCTTCTTTCCTGCTCGAAGAATATTGGTATCATTTACATAGATCGCTGAATTGAGATCATTATTTTTTTTATCTTTAATATAGATGACTTCTGAATGAATATCCTTAACTTTTATATCATTTATATATAATGCTCCACCACCCTCTGTAATCAGACGCCGTGCGTCACTTTTAGAAGAACAAAGACTGGTTTTACTAAAAAGATCCGTGATATTCATGCCGCTTAATTCAGAAATAGTTAATTCAAGCGAAGGCATGGCGTCCAAGGCCGCACTGCCATCTTTTTTAAACAAAGCGGCCGCCGCTTGCCGGGATTTTTCCGCTTTTTCTTTACCATGTACTATCGATGTAAGCTCAAAAGCCAGAACTTCTTTTGCTCTGTTTATTTCGTTATCCTTAAAACGTGCCAATTTTTTAATTTCGAGAACAGGAAGAAATGTGTAAAGCAATAAAAACTTTTCCACATCCTGATCCGGAATATTTATCCAGTACTGGTAAAAATCGTAGACCTCGGTTGACGCGGAATCTAAGAAAAGTGCACCTTTTTCGGTTTTACCCATTTTTTTGCCGTCGGCACGGGTTACCAGCGGATGAGTAAGGGCATAAACATCCGCACTCTCCACACGACGAACAAGCTCCATACCGGAGACGATGTTACCCCATTGATCGTCACCGCCGATCTGTAGTTTACAGCCGTATTTTTGATAAAGAACTAAGTAGTCGTACGACTGCAAAAGCTGGTAATTAAACTCAATAAAAGAAAGACCTGTTTCCAAACGCATTTTGTAGGTTTCAAAGCTGAGCATCCGGTTTACGGAGAAATGTCTGCCGATATCACGCAGGAATTCAATATAGTTCAATTCACACAGCCAGTCGGCATTATCCACCATCAGTGCTTTATGCTCCGAAAAATCAATAAAAAGCGCTATCTGCTTTTTTAGACACTCAGCATTCTTTTTAATTTCAGTTATTGAAAGCATCTGTCGCATCTCTGTTCTGCCGGAGGGGTCACCGATACGCGCGGTTCCTCCGCCTACCAAGGCAATGGGTTTGTGTCCCGCCCGCTGCAGGTGGGCCATGGCAAACAGAGGCACAAGATGTCCTGCGTGCAGGCTGGAATAAGTGGGATCAAAACCCGCATAAAAAGTAACCTGCTCGTTATTTAATATTTTTCTTAGAGTTTGTTCATCAGAACATTGTTTGATAAAGCCGCGCTCATGTAAAATATCGAATCCGTCGGACATTAGGCAGGTCTCCTGTACTCTTTAATTTCCTTTTTGATTCGCGGAATAATCTCTCCAATCTTTATACGTACTTGCTCCATGGAATCACGAAAACGGAGTGTGACCGTGTTGTCATCCTTGGTTTCATAGTCGATGGTAATTCCAAAAGGTGTGCCTATTTCATCCTGCCTTCTGTATCTGCGTCCAATGGCTCCTCCCTGATCATAGAAGGAAGAAAACTCATCACGTAATTCATTTTCAATTTTTTGTGCCAGCTCGGCCAAGCCGTCTTTTTTAACCAGAGGGAATACGCCTACGGTAATCGGTGCGATGTTCGGATGCAGTCTTAAGACTACCCTATTCTCTCCCTGAGCTTCATCTTCATCATAGGCGTCGCTTAACACGACGAGTACCTGCCGGGTAAGTCCTGCCGAGGTTTCGATAATATAGGGCACATAACGTTCATTTTGTACATCGTCCAGGTACTGGAGATCTTTATTTGAAAACTTTATATGCTGATTCAGATCATAATCCGTACGGTTGTGAATACCCTCGATCTCGTTCCAGCCGAACGGGAAGTCATATACAATATCAAATGCTTTTTTGGCGTAAAAAGCCAGCTCATCCGGACCGTGTTCATGGAATTTGAGTTTTTCAGGTCTCACTCCTAGCTTTTTGTAGTATTCCATACGCTCAGCCTTCCAATATTCAAACCATTTATTATCTTCTTTAGGATGAATAAAAAATTGCATCTCCATCTGCTCAAACTCACAGGTACGGAAGATAAAATTCTTTGTAGTGATCTCATTACGGAACGCCTTGCCGATTTGGGCAATTCCGAACGGTATTTTTAATCTGCTGGTCTTTAGTACATTTTTAAAATTAACATAAATACCCTGAGCCGTTTCCGGACGCAGATAGACAATTGATGCGTCTTCTTCCACAGGACCGATGTGGGTCTTGAACATAAGATTGAACATTCTCGGTTCGGTAAGCTGTCCGCCGCAGTTGGGGCACTTTTTGTCTGCTCGATTTTCTTCCGGCAGCTGATCTTCACGAAAACGCTGCTTACAGCCCTTACAGTCTACCAGCGGATCCGTGAAATTGGATACATGTCCCGATGCTTCCCATACCCGGGGATGCATCATGATAGCGGCATCTATACCCACAATATTATCATGAAGCTGGGTCATTTCCTTCCACCAGAATTGCTGGATACGGTTTTTAAGCTCAATGCCGAGAGGACCATAATCCCATGCCGAGGCAAGTCCGCCGTAAATTTCACTTGATTGAAAGATATATCCTCGTCGTTTACACAATGAGGTCAGTTTATCCATTGTAACCTTAGCTTCCATCTTTTATCTCCATAAATCATTTTTTTAACAACAAGAGTGCCTTTTCGATTCTTGTTACTGTTTTTTCGGTGCCTAATATTTTTATTGATTCAAACAGGGGTGGTGATACATGGGTACCGGTTACAGCCACCCTCAGCGGCATAAGCAGTGCTCCGAGTTTGATATCAAGTTCTTCTGCTGTTTTTCTGAAAGCAACTTCGTTTTGCTCATCGCTTCGAGAGTTGAAATCAGCGATAAGTTCTTTTGTTTTTTCTAGAATTTTAATTGTCTTTTGTTTATCTGCTTTTTTCGGGATCAGATCTTCGTCCCCTGCTATAGTTATCTCTTTAAATAAAAAAAGGACTAGTGGCGAGATGTCCGAAAGCAGGTTGAGCCGCTCCTGTACCAGCGGAATCACAGCCATAATAAGAGTCTGTTCTTCACTGTTAGCTGGATTACTCACGATCCCATCTTTTTGCAAGAATGGTATCAGCCTTTCCGCCAGATCAACAGAAGCAAGCTTACGGATATAATTACCATTAAACCACTCGAGTTTTTTATAGTCAAAAACAGCAGGCGCTTTATTTAATTTATCAATAGAGAACAGTTTTTCCAGTTCCTGAACCGTAAAAAATTCTTTAGTGTCGTCATAGGCCCAACCCAACAATGATATATAATTGATAAGAGCCTCTTTGAGGTAACCTTTGTCTATAAACTCTTCAACACTGGTTGAACCGTGGCGCTTGGACAGTTTCTGGCCATCCTGACCCAGCACCATGGGCAGGTGACAGTATTTTGGGGGAGTCCAGCCAAAGGCCTTGTAAAGCAGAATATGGAGCGGTCCGGAAGAAATCCATTCCTGAGCTCGCATCACATGCGTTATTTCCATGAGGTGATCATCTACAATATGCGCCAGATGATACGTGGGAAAGCCGTCTGATTTGAGCAGGACAGGATCAGGATTAATATCTTTATTGGCGAGCGTAATATCGCCTAACAGCTCGTCATGCAGTGTTGTGCTGCCTGCTAATGGGATTTTAAATCGTATCACAAAGGGTTTGCCTTGTTTTTCCATGGTCGTTTGATCTTCACTACTTAAGGTGCGGCAGTGTCTGTCATAACCAAAGCTTGTCTTTTGTTTAGACTGAGTCTGACGTAATTTATCCAGACGCTCATGGGAGCAGTAACATTTGTAAGCATACTCTTTTTGTAGCAAGCTATCGGCGTACTTTTTATAGAGGGCAAAACGCTCGGACTGTAAATATGGGCCGTATTTTCCGCCCACATTCGGTCCTTCGTCCCAGTTTATACCCAACCAGGCAAATGTATCGTAAATATCCTGCAATGCGTCTTGATCAAAACGGGTGCGGTCGGTATCCTCAATCCGTAAGATGAAGGTGCCGTTATTACTGCGGGCAAAAAAATAGTTGAATAGTGCGGTCCGGAGGCCACCTATATGCTGTTTCCCTGTTGGTGAGGGTGCATAGCGTACACGTACACTCATTAGTTTACTAGTCCGTCCTTTTTTTAGAGCTGATTATATAAAGCCTGCTCTTCAGGGTCAAGATGAGGGAGAAAACATATAATCGATTTAGCCTTTATTTTCTTCTTATATTTCTTAATGTTTTGTAAGCTCCACTAAGCGCACCTGGTACCCCACCGATTTGATTCGTCCAGCAAGAGCAGATATAGAGATTTTCAATCGGTGTAATGGTATTATCGCTGCGTGGATTTTCATAAAAGCGTTTGTGAGGATTCCAACTCCAGGCGGAACTGGCCCCAAACGAGTTATGGGTATACCGTTCATACGTCAGCGGTGTGGCTGCGTCTTCAAACTCAATATAATCATGTAAACCGGGAATTATGTTTTCGGTTCTTTTTATAAGAGTTGTTTTTACTTTTTGTTTTAATTTTTTATAAGCAGTTTTATCTCCCCCACCCCAATTATTCATCCAACCCACAGGACACATACTCTGTATCATAAGTGATGATTTGCCTTCCGGAGCAAGTAGAGGATTAATCAGAGAACCTGAAAACAGCATAAGAGGAGATTTCTCAAAGATTGTTTCGTCATTATTATTATCAAAATCAATATATTCACTTGTATTGAAAAAATATACGGATGGATTCTTTAGCTTTTGCAAAAGCTTTTGGTTTGGAATATGTAGACCAAGATACACGGTAAAAAAAGGTTCTGATACCGGAGCCTGTGCTATTTTTTGTTGTAATTGTATTGGAATAAGATCTTTATTGTCCAATAATTTTAAAAAGGTTTTTTTATAGTCACAGGCGGAGATAACAATATCTGTTTTATACAACTTATCCTTACAAATCACACCTATTACCTGCTTGTTTTTAGTGACTATTTTTTCCACATAACTATTGAGTTTAAGTTCACCGCCTAGCTTTTTAAAGTTATCTGCCAATACATCAGCCCACATTTGCATACCCTGTTTAATTGTCCAGTAATCCTCAAACATGGTCATCATTCCTGCTAAACTGGTAAAACCCATTTTGGAGTAACCAGAAGTAGCAAGCAGGTTAAAGGGATTGGAACCAATAGGAAAAAAGCGTACAGCCATTTCTAAGATATTTACATTTGCATAAGTTTTAAAAATTGAGATAATTTTTTTGAGCTTTAGGAGTATACTGAGATTATTAATGA
The DNA here is from genome assembly GCA_964514135.1 of uncultured Spirochaetaceae bacterium. GTDB lineage: Bacteria > Spirochaetota > Spirochaetia > SZUA-6 > RPPD01 > JAFGGG01. The sequence goes on from CAZEPL010000030.1 coordinate 14,723, forward strand.
TGCGGCTTAGTGGATTTAATAAGTGGGGCATTGGTTTTTTTATAAATAACAGTATTATTTTATATACCGGATCGAGACAGGTGAAATAAGATTTTAACTGCTCTTTATAAGCCGGGTAGCTATTATACAATACTTCTTTAAACTGCGTATAACTTTTTAAAAGTGTATCAAAGTCCTGACTAATCCATCTCTGTGTTGTTTTCTTGACAAATGTGAGCTTTTTATATATTCCCAGCTGCTTCATAGCTTTAAATACACTAGGTGAAGCTTCGAAGGCTAAGGTGCCGCTTTCAAAATAAAAACCTTTTTTTTTAAATCCAGCTGTATAGCCACCAGGGGTTGAATGTGATTCAAATAAAGTGACATTATAACCTTTTTTAGCAAAAAGATTAGCTGCGACTAATCCTCCGATTCCAGAACCAATAATAACTATTTTTTTCATAGTGTATTAACCTTTCTATGCGGATAATAAATCTGTTTTCTGAGGAAATTGCAAAACTCAAAATATATTAAGTTAGTAAAATACTTATTCTTTATACCATAATAATTTAGCAATTTCCATTTTAGGAGCTTCTTGCAAAAATGTTATTTTTGCAAGAAGCTCTTCTATTCACCGGATTTAATAAGTCTTGCGAACCCCGCGCCGAACTCCTCACCTTTTTCGAGATCTTCACGGTCTGGTCCGCCCGGGAACTCAAAGGTCATGGGCATATCCCACTGCGCGGGTTCGATAATTTTTTTCATTTTTGTTAAAGCGCCTTTACTCCAGCCGTAACTACCGAACATGGCGGCTTTCTTGTTATTTACCTGTTTTAAAACAGCCATTTCCAGTATATGAACAACAGGCGGAAAAAGACTACCCTCATATGTGGGAGCACCTACAATAACTCCCGCTTGTGTCCAGAGATAAGGGAGAATATAACTGGCGTGGGTGCGTGCTGCATCAAATATATACACAGGAACGCCCTCCTTGGAAATGCCCCGGATTACCGCATTCATCATAATCTCAGTATTGCCATACATGGATCCGTAAATAAGCGTTATCCCCCGTTCACCGGGCCGGTCTGCATACTCAGCCCATTTTTTATAGAGGTTTATAATACGTTCGGGATTTTTTCTCCATACCAGACCGTGAGACGGAGCAATAATAGCAATGGCAATTGCTTTTAGTTTTTCAATGGCCTTTTCCACAGGTTTTGTAAATTTGGCAATGATGTTCACAAAATAGCGCAGAGATTCTTTCTCATAAAAATGGAGATCCGTGCACTCGTCGTCAAATATCGCTCCGCGCAGCGCTCCGTAACCTCCAAAAGCGTCACAGGAAAAGAGGATTTTATCGTTCTTTATATAGGTAACCATGGTTTCCGGCCAGTGTACAAAGGGAACATGAAAAAATTGCAGCGTTCTTTTACCGATTGATATTTCTTCACCGTCCTGGACCACACGGATATTGCTGGTAATCTGATAGAAATCCTCCAGCATTTTTTGAGCCTTGGGAGTGGTGAGAATAGTAATATTCGGCGATATTTTTCTCAAGGTATGGAGGATTCCTGTGTGATCAGGCTCCATATGGTTTAGCACCACATAATCGATTTCAGAAATATTCACCACCTGGTCCACCTGATCAAAAAAGCTGTCGGTTTTAAATGATTTTGCCAGGTCGATGATTACCTTTTTTTCATCATTGATCAAATAGGAGTTGTATGAAACTCCTTCCTTACTGATAGGCCAGATACCCTCAAATAAATCCGTGGTTCGGTCGTTTACTCCTATCCAGTAAATATCTTTTTTTAATTCTACTGCGGGCATAATGCTCTCCGTTTCTTGGATATATTTATTCCCTTTTAATTTATCAAAGTAATCGGCCAAAGGCAATATGCCGGAGACTATTGCCTTAGTTCTCTAGTTGACTGTCTCACGCTTAATGTTTACATTCATGATATAAAGTGTTTATTTTATAATGTGTTACTATATTGTGTTTAATCTAATAATCTCATTTCGTACAAAAACCATATAATTCTGTTATACAATCAATAAAAGAAAGAAAGGAAACACATGCTTAACAATGAAATAACCATACGGATTGCCGGTGAAGCCGGTCAGGGCATGCAGACTATAGGCATGGCACTCTGTAGTATCTTTAAGCGGGGCGGGTTCCATTTTTTCGCAAACAAGGATTATATGTCGCGAATAAGGGGGGCAACAATTTTTTTCAGCTGCGGATTTCCAGTCACCCAGTGTTAACACTAAGAGAGAAATGTGACCTGTTGGTGGCCTTAAACGCCGACAGCATTGCGCTGCACAAGAAGGATGTTAGAACTTCAGGTTGTATCATCCTGGATAGGGAAAAGTTTGCTTACGACAAAGAGAGTAGCCTTTATTTTGATATTCCGCTGCATACTCTGGCCAAACAGGCGGGTGGGAGCGAACTCTATGTAAACAGTGTGGCCTGCGGTTTTATTGCTTCGCTGGTTGGTATTGAGTTTAAAATTGTAATATCGGTATTAAAGAAAATATTTCATAAAAAGGATGAAGAGATCATCAAGAAAAATATACAAGCGGCAAAAATGGGTTATGGGTTCAAGCAGGGAGAAAAGAACAGGCCCCGGTTTGATCTGGAAAAGAGATCCCTCCCCTCTCAGCTTGTTATGGACGGCAATCAGGCCATTGCCCTTGGTGCTATTGCGGCGGGCTGTAACGCCTATCCCATGACACCTTCAACCAGTATTCTGACCACCGTAGCACACTACGCCGAACAGTATGACATCGTTGTGGAACAGGCCGAAGACGAGATCGCGGCTATTAATATGGCCATAGGTGCTTCATTTGCCGGTGTAAGATCCATGGTGGGAACATCAGGCGGCGGTTTCGCATTAATGGGAGAGGGTATCAGCCTGGCCGGAATCACTGAAACCCCGGTTGTTGTTGTGGATTCCCAGCGGCCCGGTCCGGCCACAGGCCTCCCGACTCGTACCGAGCAGGGCGATCTGAACTTTCTCATTCATTCTGGTCACGGTGAATTTGTCAAAGCCGTTTTCAGCCCAGGGACTATAGAAGAGGCTTTCTTTCTTACTATAAAGGCTTTTTACCTGGCTGAAAAATATCAGATTCCCGTAATGATTTTAACGGATCAGCATCTGGCAGATTGTATGCATAATATGCATCCGTTTGCAGAGAAAAGCATACGCACCGAGCGTTTTATTATTTCCAGAGAACAATCGGCCGGTATTAAAGATTATAAACGCTATAAAGTGAACGACAGCGGTATAAGTCCACGTGCGGTCCCTTCATGGATACACGATGTTATCTATACTGACAGCGATGAACATGACGAACAGGGGCATATCACGGAAAGTGCGCAAGTAAGAAATATAATGATGAATAAGCGTTTTTATAAACGGCTGCAGCTTGTAAAGACTAAAATTGAAAAACCGGCGGCTTATGGCATGGAAGGGGCCCAAGTAGTCATACTTGGTTTTAGATCTACCCATAATGTATGCAAGGAAGCCTGCGCTGTTTTTAAAAACAAACGCATCGGTTTTATTCATTTGCCTCAGGTCTGGCCCTTTCCCGACCAAAAGCTGCATAAGTTGTTGGACAATATCACGCGGGTGTTTACAGTTGAAAATAATGCAGGCGCCCAGCTCGCGGGATTGCTAAGAAGAGAAACAGGGATTGCAGTGGAGGGATCTATCCTGCGCTATGACGGAAGGCCCTTTAATCTCGACTATCTGCTGGCACAGCTGGAAGAAAGGATGTAGGTGTATGGACATAAAAGATTTTCGTAGCACTGACCAAATAGCATGGTGTCCGGGATGCGGTAATTTCCCCCTTTTAAAAGCCGTACAAAGAGCCTTGCTCAAGCTTGGACGGCCGTCCAGAGATATTGTGCTGGTTTCCGGGATTGGTCAAGCTGCCAAACTCCCCCACTATGTTAAGGCTAACTGTTTTAACGGTTTGCACGGCAGAGCCCTGCCGGTGGCTGCTGCCGTAAAAATAGCAAATAAAAACCTCAATGTAGTCGTTACTACCGGGGATGGTGATTGTTACGGTGAAGGCGGGAATCATTTCGTTCATAATATCCGCAGGAATGTGGATATTACAGTGATTGTCCATGATAATCAGATTTACGGTTTGACAAAAGGACAGGCTTCCCCCACTTCGGATCCCGGCCTCGTAACAAAGGTTCAGACTCATGGTGTGGTGCTGAACAGGTTTAATCCCTTACGGGCGGCCATTGTTCTGGGCGCAGGATTTGTAGCCCGCGGATTTGTGAACAAGATCGACCATCTGGCAGATTTGATAGTTGAGGGTATTAAGTACAGAGGTTTTGCATTGATTGACGTACTCCAACCCTGCGTATCATTTAATAAAAAAAATACCTACAAATGGTATAGCGAACGCACATATTTTCTGGAAAAGGAAACTGCTTACGATTCTGGTAACGAAACAACCGCACTCAGCAAGGCGACAGAATGGGATGAGAAAATACCTCTGGGAATAATTTATAAAAAGAATACGGTCCCATACAGTGAAAGATGCGGAATTGATAAGAAAAAGGCTCTTGTTGACCACGATATTGCCAATGTGACGATAAATGATGTTTTTAAGGATTTCTTGATTTAAACTCATATAAAAATCTTAGACAGTTTAATTATTCGGAATTAATGTTTATTATTCTTCAATCATGGGTTCCGCATAAATAGGTTTTATTAAAGTACAAAATGAGAATCACTAATTGCAGAGTACGGGGGTTGCAAATCATAACAAAAACAGTTATAACACTCCTAATATTCAAATACTTATTGTTGCAGAATACTCAACAGGAGGAAGATATATGACGTATAAAACAATGAGTGAACTGTTAAGGCCGCAATCGTTTGCTTTAGGGCGTTTGTATGATTTATTGCTTATGGTTACGGGAATCGCCCTTATCACCTTCAGCGCCTACATTCGTATTCCCCTGCCCTTCACACCAGTACCTCTTACTGCTCAAACATTAACCGTGCTTTTAATCGGAGTACTCTATGGCAGTAAACGCGGCGCCATATGTATTGTACTTTATATCGTTGTCGGTATTGCAGGTTTGCCCGTATTTCAAGGCGGATACTTTGGTTTGGATTACATTATTAAGGGTGCAACCGGAGGTTATTTGTTCGGATTTATCGCAGCCGCTTTTGTAACCGGTTATCTCGCCGAACAAGGATTTGACAGATCCTTTTGGAAGACTTTTACGGCTATGTGTGTGGGAAATATTATTATTTTAATATTCGGTTGTAGTTGGTTGGCGATTATTGGATTAAAAAATGTGATTGTGATAGGCGCGCTACCCTTTATACCCGGAGATATTATTAAAAGCCTTTTCGCAACTTTGCTTCTGCCAACGGGATGGAAAGTAATCACAGCGTTACGTAAAAAATAAAATATCCGGATTATATTTGATATAAAAGCTGTTCTTATTAAAAGCATAAGAACAGCTTTTTTTTACTGTGTATAATGTGAAAGAAAGTGAGCAATTCTCGATATGGCGATTTTAAGATCAGGAACACTAGGTAAAAATACAATACGAAAATGATCCGGTTGCGGCCAATTGAAACCCGTGCCCTGCACTAAAAGTACCTTTTCCTGGATGAGAAGATCAAGGATGAATTTCATATCGTCTTTGATCTTATATTTTTTAAGATCGAGCCTGGGGAAAAGATAGAGAGCGGCTTTTGGTTTTACGCAGGTAACACCGGGAATCTCTGTTATCATCTGATGACTTATATTTCGCTGCTCGTATAAGCGACCTCCGGGTTGAGTCAGATCATTTATAGATTGATACCCGCCTAATGCAGTTTGGATGGCAAGCTGGGCAACCGCATTACTGCACAAGCGCATGGAAGATAATACTTCCAAACCTTCGATATATTCTTTAGCTATGGATTTTTTACCACTTATCACCATCCATCCCGATCTAAAACCGGCTAGGCGGTGAGCTTTGGAGAGCCCGTTTAAGGTAATGCAAAGTGTCTCCCCGGTTAATGAAGCGATAGAAATGAATCTTGTATTATCATACACAATTTTTTCATATATTTCGTCTGCGAAAATAATTAAATCATGTTGAACTGCAATCTGGACGATTTGTTCTAATATTTCTTGAGGATAGAGTGCTCCTGTCGGATTATTGGGATTAATTACAACAATACCCTTGGTTTTATCTGTAATTTTTTTCTTAATATCTTCGATATCCGGATTCCAGTCGGCCTGTTCATCACACATATAATGAACAGCTTTTCCTCCGGAAAGCGTGACTGCTGCTGTCCAGAGTGGATAATCGGGAGTAGGTATTAACATTTCATCACCCGAGTTTAAAAGCCCCTGCATGCACATTACAATAAGCTCGCTTACTCCGTTACCAAGATAAATATCATTAACATCGACATTTTTAATATTCAGTGTTTGACAGTGCTGCATTATTGCAATACGTGCTGACAATATACCTTTAGAGTCAGTATATCCTTGGGCCTCATTAATATTGAGAATTACGTCGTGAATAATATCATCCGGTGCAAACAATCCAAAAGGTGCAGGATTCCCTATATTTAATTTGTAGATATGATATCCTTCTTCTTCGATGGTTTGAGCAGTTTTTAGAACCGGGCCTCGGATATCGTAGCATACTCCTTTTAATTTATCTGATTGTTTGAATTCACGCATATATCTACTCCTCAAGGCTTAAAGCTAAAAAAACAATAAATTCAATTAATTTAAAAGTCAAGAGCACATTTAATGATTGCCGTACATTTCCTTAACTGAGGCAGTAATGACATAATTAAGATATTTCAGCTTGATTTCTTTATTATAATATGTACTCTAAGATCATGGTTGATTTACATACCCATTCGACCCACTCAGACGGATCTTTTAGTCCGGAGGCGCTCATTGATTATGCTTATGAATGCGGACTGCGTGCGATTGCTCTTACCGATCATGATGTTATCTCCGGAGTCAAAGCGGCTCAAAAGAGAGCTTTAGAATTGAACATTCACTTTATTCCCGGAGTTGAATTGGAAGTTGAATATGCAAAAGGAGTTTTCCACATACTGGGACTTGGGCTTTCGCAAAATCTGAATGATTTTGCGAAAGTATTGGCAGATATACAGCAGAAAAGAAAAAACCGTAATAAATACATTGTGGAAAAGATATGTTCAGCGGGAATTAAGTGCTCTCTAAAAACAATAGAAGAATATTCGGGAGGTAATGTTATTTCTCGATTGCATTTTGCGCGCTTTTTAATAGATAAGGGTATTGTAAGCAGCGTACAGGAGGCATTTGATCAGTATTTAAATCCGGGCAAGTCTTTTTATATAGCTAAAGAAGTACTTACCCTTACCCAGGCCATACAGCTTATCAAGCATGCTCACGGTAAAACCGTTGCTGCCCACCCATTTACCTTAGGCTTGGCTTGGGATGAGTTAAAAACATTTCTTCTTTCCTGTAAAAAGGAAGGTCTGGATGGTCTTGAAGCATATCATCCAGATTTTGACATAGCAGGATGCAGGAAGCTCGATGATTTTGCCCGGGAGCACGGTTTTCTCATAACCGCCGGATCTGATTTTCATGGAGAAAACCGAATTGAACGCAAGCTTGGAATTTCTGCTTCCGGAATGCGCATAGCAGATGATTATGCACGCCCCTTTTTAAATGATTTTTAAAAACTGTTTATAAAATCTATTTTGATATTGCAGTGAATCTTTTAATCTTTTAAACTAAACTTAAAGATAATGATAGCTAGAATAGGCAGATGGTTTAATCTGAAAGTAAAAAACGCTACATATGCTCTGGGTTTCTTTAACAATGTGATTAAGGAAACCGTTTTATTTGTAAAGCAGAAACAGGTTGGTCTCAAAGTCCTGATAATGCAAATATATTTTACGGGTGTAGAGGCACTCAGTATGATCTCGCTTATAGCCTTAGCGCTCGGAGTGGTTATTATTATTCAAGGTTTGTCTTTACTGCCCAGCTTTGGTCAAGGAAAACTCATCTATGATATTCTCATTATTATTATCACAAGAGAACTTGGACCATTATTAACCGCGTTTATCATAATCGCACGATCGGGAACAGCAATCGCAACTGAGATTGGGAATATGGTAGTTGACCATGAGATTGAAGCTTACACAGCCGTGGGAATTAATCCTATTTCCTATCTTGTGGTTCCACGTTTTTTAGGAGTTACGATCTCTTTGGTACTGCTTACCTTTTATTTCAACTTTTTTGGTCTGTTTACCTCATTCTTAATCTCACAGCTTATCACCTCGGTTGCATTTACGGAATACTTTCAAAATTTATTGCAGGCTCTGCAGTTAAGCGACATCATTTCATCCCTTTTGAAAAGTTTTGTATTCGGAGTTATAATTTCCATAGTTTCTGCTTATAATGGATTTAAGGTGCGTTTTGCGACTACGGAGATTCCGCAAGTAGTAATAAAGGCTGTTGGTCAGAGTTTTGTGTTGTGTATAATCGCCGATGCAATTATTGCCACTATTTTTTATATTTTAAAGTGAAGGGTTAGATGGAAACATTAATTGAACTTAAAGATGTAAATGTGCTTTCGGGGGATTTTCCGATTTTAATGAATATCTCTGTTAAAATACCGGCTGCACAGAGTACCATAATAATGGGGCCTTCAGGCTGTGGAAAGAGTACACTTTTAAAAATACTTGCCGGAATTAGCATTCCGGATAGCGGAAAAGTCTTCATTGAGGGAAAGGATTATTATTCCTTATCCGAAAAAGAGACTCTCTTATTCAAAAAGAAAAATGGTTTTGTATTTCAGGATTCAGCGCTATGGGCAAATAAAAATGTTTTTGAGAATTTATCTCTTCCCTTGCGATTTCATTATCCGGAGTTAAGTCAGGGGCAGATTGAACAAAAGGTAAAAAAGGCTTTAAAATTTATTAATCTTATCGATTCCATATATTTAAGGCCTGCGCAACTTTCTATTGGTGAACGCAAGATGGTGTCTTTTGTGAGGGCAATAATTGCAGAGCCGTCCATTGTTTTTATGGATGAACCAATTCTTTCAATAGACAATGAAATGAAAGGTAAACTGCTTGGCATGGTAAAAAAATTGAGGGAGAATAATTGTACAATAATTGGAGTCATACATGACTCTATTATTACATCGATGATAGCTGATAATCTTATTATTTTAAAAAGCGGAATCATCTTAGCGCAGGGTCCTTTCCACGAGATTCTTAACAGTAAAAATGACGAAATTAAGAATATATTAGACGAGGTAGTTAAAAAACCTTCAAGTTATGATACGGATATTTTAGATCTCATGAATGAATAATAAGATATTGAATTTAGCCCTTTTTTGTACTAATGTTGTTTATAAGAAATGTATAATTTCTACATTGACAGATTGGAGGTGATTAAGCTAGACTTAAGGTATGAAATTTAGAATAAAGAATGCAGATAAGATAGTGGGAATTTTTATTATCGCTGCTTTGGTAGGTTTGGTTTCCATAATCATTTTTTTAGGTATTAATCAACGCTGGTTTGCCAGAAATCGTCATTATTACAGCATTTTCCATAGTGCAACGGGATTAAACAGGGGAATGGTTATTACCTTTAAAGGTTTTGCAATTGGTAAAGTTGATGCTTTGGAGCTCAATGAAAAGAATGAGGTAATTCTAAAGTTCTATATTTATGATGAACACCATGAAAAGGTAAACACTAATACCGTGTTGGAATTAGCTGTCAGCCCTTTAAGCAGTTCATTACAGTTATATCCGGGTAAATCCGGAAGTATAGATCTTCCCGAAGGTGAATATGTTCCCTCTTTGGATACTGAAGAGGGTAAAAGACTTGTACAACAGGAACTGGTGATAATGCCTGAAAAGAGCGAGGATTCCCTCTCTTCAATACTTATGAGTGTTGATGAAATAGTTTCCAATATCGACAAGCTATTGAATGATCATATAGAAGAAATAGATGAAGCTGTGGTTGCTTTCAGTGAATTTCTTGTGGCACTTAATGATGCGGCGCGAGGACAGGGGAAAGGCCCTTTGAATACTATGTTTGTGAGTACGGCAGGTACATTGAGAAATATTAATTCTATTACGGCAGATCCGAAAGGTATGCTCTCCAGACTTCTGGATCCGGAAATATCTGCCTCGATTCAACGCATTGTAGAGAACCTTGAAGAATTCAGCCGTTATGTACGCGGAACTGCTCCTCAGATTACCAGTATTCTGGAAAAAGGACACGCTGCCCTCGATGAAGGAAGAGATGTGCTAGAGGCTATAAAAAACAATCCTCTGTTAAGCGGTGGTGTAACTAAAGAGCGAGAGCAGCCTACTACAATTAAGAGTTTTAGAGATGAGGCCTTTTAATGCTTCTAAAAAAAATATTCTTTTTATTTTGTGTGGGGTTCATCATAAGCTGTTCAACAGCACCTAAGCAGCAGGAAACAATTACCAAGAGTAAGAACCAGGCGGTTGAATACACTTCTTACGGGAATGATTATTTCAACCAGGGGATTTACGATAAAGCACTTCAATTTTTTGAATTAGCGCTTTGGCATAATATGGCTGTTGATAATGAACAGGGTATGGTCCGCTCATATAATTCTATCGGGAATGTTCATATGGTAACCGGTGATTTTATAGAGGCTAATAGATATTTTATTAAAGCATATGAATTGGCACAAAAATTGAAAGATCCTGCCCTGCTCTCTTTTACTGCCAATAGTATGGGCGAAGTGTATTTGAAAAAACGTGATTTCGAGAAATCTAAAGAGCTTTTTCTTGAAGCCTTGAAATATGAAAAACAGGGTGTGCCAAAGGATCATCTGGCGATTGTTTATCATAATATCGGATCGGTATATAAAAAAAGCGGAGAAAAAGATAAGGCCATTACATTTATCAGGAAGGCCCTTAATATTAATTTAGGTCTTAAGCGCTATGAAGAAATTGCATCCAACTATTATATGCTCGCTTCTATCTATTCTGAACAAGAACATTATGAAAAGGCAATAGAACACGCGGAGCTTGCTTTAGAGTATGATAAAAAAGTTGAGAATTCATTAGGAATTGCCAAAGATTTTTTGGCCTTAGGGCTCATTAACAGAAAAAAGGGCGATAATGAAAAAGCGTATGAATATTTCCAAAAATCCTATAATGTATATTGGGCTTTGGTAAATATATATCAAACACTCTCCATAATATCGGAGCTTGAGACTATAATAAATCATCTTATCGAGACAGCTAACGAACTGGGTCAGACAAAAGATATTATTTCTTGGAAGATGAAAAAACAGGATATTCAAGACATTAAACGGAAGATGAGAAGAACAACCCAAGAGTGAGGATGATAATGACTACTCAGAGAACGAAAATGTATAAAGTATTAATTCAGATTATTACCGGCTATATTAAATCCCTCTATAGCTTATTGAGGTTCGGTTTTGTGATAGCTCTCCTGGCCGGAGTGAGTATTGCAATTATTTTTCCGCTATGGTTTGTCTCTACCAGTTTTAAGGAAATTTACACACTTTTTACCGTCACAGGTTTAGTTGTTTTATTCATTATATATTTAGTATTGAAAATCCTTAAAATTATAAAACAATACGGAGTTAACGAAGTTTTACTTAAAATAGGGAAAATATGTACGTTTTTTATGTGTTTAGCCTTGCTTTGCATTATATTATTATTTTATACAATTTTCTTTACTATAGACCAATTTGAGATAAATAGTTTATTAAAAGAATCTCTCTTTATTTCACTTCTAGTTCTCTCGATAATATACATATACACTATTTCCGTAATCCACTCAAATGGATTTTTATTACTCAGTGTATATCGTATAGTTATGGGTTGTGCAGTAGCAGGTTTTGCTTATTTTGTTATGCTGTTATTGATTAAAGGACTGTATATACATTTTGTATGTTCATTTATACTTTATACGGCATGTTTTGGTTATCTTTTTTACAGCTATAAAAGCCTGCTTATTGCACACAAACAGAGATTGAATGCAGAAAACTAAATTATTACAATTAATTTTCTTATTTATGACAATTAGCAGTCTCTATCCGGAATATCCTGAAATTAATTCCTTAAACAGGCGGGACATCATATTTAAACAGCTCCAGGAAGATATTCAAGGTTATTACGCGGCAAAAAGCAAAGGGAGAGGTATAGATTTACCCGTGCTTACCTTTTTTCAATATCAGATTAATGAAAGTGATGATATATTTGCCCTCTCCGCTCGTCTTAATCTGCCTTATGATACAATCGCATCACTTAATCATATCTCCAATCCGGATGAGTTGCATGATAGAAAATATATTTTAATAGCAAATATTCCCGGTATATTTGTACCTAAAATGCCTGAATCTGATTTGGAGGATATTATGATTTCCTGGCGGGTACAAAAATATGATGATGCTATCCAATTCTCCGTATGGCACAATGGTAATAAAGAAGAATTTCTTTTTTTTGAGGGTGATCGTTTTCACAGTGTTGAGCGCGCATATTTCCTTAAGATACTCTTTCGCTTTCCCCTGGATAAAGCACAACTTACTTCACAGTTTGGAGTAAGAGCAGATCCTTTTACTGGTCATGCTTCATTTCATAACGGTATTGATTTAGGTGCTCCCGTGGGTACTCCTGTATATGCAGCCAAAGACGGTAAAGTAATCGAAAAAGGTTATAATGATGTATATGGTTACTATGTTATTCTTCAGCATCCGGGTAATTACCAAACTGTATATGGACATCTGAGCAAAATAATAGTAAATTTACATGATGAGGTAGAGAGTGGTACAATAATAGCAAAAACCGGTATGTCCGGAAGATGTACGGGACCACACCTTCATTTTGAAATAAGAAAGAAAGGATTTCCCGCAGATCCTGTTCCGCTCTTACCGATCAGGGAATAGAGACGGATTTTATGGTATACAGGAAAAAAAAGCCTGTTATACTGAATGGGCAATATATATGCTGTTTATTATAAATGAGCGATGAATACTAAAAATATGTATGTATTAATAGTAACAAAATATATACAATCTCCTTACTTTTTTATATAATTGTTAAGGAGTATTTAAAATTTATTTGGATTTAGTCGATAATAATTGTGTCGGTGCATAATATAGTTCCCCTCCCAGTTTACTATATTTACCGACGCAAGACTTAAGGGGCTGGTTAGTTAATAACCGGCCTCTTTTTTTATGCCTTGTACTTTTTAAAATACTTTACCACATACCATAAGCTTTGTGGGTATGCGGATTATAAACAGCAGCTAATTCACTCCCGGATATATCTTGACAAAGCTATTACAGCTTACTATTGTAAAGACATGCATGTATCAAAAAAGCGATCAATTATAATTAACATATTATTAGGTATTACTATTATTTCGGCTATTCTCATCGGCATAACATTAGGCTCCGGAATTGCTGATGTAATAAACAGCCAACCGGATTTAGGTAACAAGCAGATGGCCGAAGTATCAAAAATATATGATATTAATGGCAATCTTATTACAGAATTATTTTCAGAAGAAAAACGAAATTGGGTAAGTTTTTATGAGATGCCTAAATGTCTTATTCAGGCCCTTATAACTAAAGAAGATAGAGAATTCTACGAACATGCAGGATTTAGTATATGGAATACTGTCAGGGCTTTCTGGAACAATATTACCGGTGGATATTTTTCAGGCGGTAGTACACTTACTCAACAGATTGCCGGATTTTTATATACAAACCGTACCGAAAAAACTCTGTTCCGAAAGATTGCAGAATTATGGTTTGCTCTCCAACTGGAAAAGAAACTCTCAAAAGAAGAGATTTTAGAGCTCTATTTAAATAAAATGTATTTTGGTCACGGCTGCTACGGTGTTGAAGCAGCTTCGCAGTATTATTTTAGCCATTCTGTTCGAAATATTACACCTGCCGAAGCTGTTATTTTAGTGAATACGCTCTCAAATGCAAGCTTAAACTCTCCTTTTAAGGATCCCGATCGAGCACGAAAAATGCAGAAAAACACACTTCTCGATATGGTAGAGCTGGGATATGTGACCGAAGAAGAGGCCATGGAATCATTTAACGCATATTGGCAGAGTTATGATATAACCCGTGCCGGTGAAGGTGCTTTTTTAGCTCGCGAAGATAAGGCACCCTATTTTTCATCTTTTGTACAACAAGAGCTTGATGAGATTCTCATAGGAGATATGAATATTTATCAAGACGGTCTTGAAATCTATACCACGTTGAATCTTGAATATCAAAAGATAGCTCAAAAGCTTATGGAGAATGCAATTGATGAATTTAATGCAAACTTTAAAGATATCGCTCAATCACAAATTGAGTATGGTGATGATATATATCTACCGGTTATAGATCTGCTTTCATTAACCCTCAATATGCCGCAGTTACACGTAACAGATAAGCGTCATATGCAGGATGTGGTTAATTATTATTCAGATGAAATTGATCCCACGCTTAGTGTTGTTACATCAATGTTTGGTCTTGCTGATGCTAAAAATATTTCTTTTAAAGCTTTCAAACGTCAAGTAGAGCGTTCCAAAAGAAGTAAAGTGCAGGGAGCACTGGTAAGTTTAGAGATTGCAACGGGACACATCCTGGCCATGGTCGGTGGCAGGGAATATACTCCGGATAGTGCGGTAAATTATGCTGCTCAATCCGCTGTGCAGCCGGGTTCGTCTTTCAAGCCGCTTTTTTACTGCGCGGGAATAGAAAGACAGCTGTTAACACCCGCTACGTTATTAAAAAATAAAAAAATCGCTATTGCTATCCCTTCCGGATTCTATATTCCTAAGAATTACGGGGGTAATTATGGTGAAGATGTTACAGTAAGAGAGGCTATTGCCCGCTCACTTAACCTGCCGGCCATAAACGCATTGGAAATAATCCGTTTTGATCCGGCAATTAGCATGGCAAGCTCTCTGTTAGGTATTACAGACCCGGAGGAGATAGATAGAATATTCCCTCGTGTATTTCCATTGGCGCTTGGTATTATTTCCACCTCCCCCCTGCAGATGGCACGTGCTTTTTCTACGTTCCCCAATAAAGGTAGAGCTGTGGAACCGATTGCTATTCGTTTTGTAAAGGACCGTAAGGGAAAGATAATCTTTGAGCCGGAAAAAGAAGCCTTGACACGGCAACAGCAGGCAGGTGATGCTTTGCAGCTTATGACTCCTCAAACGGCTTATATTATGGTCGACATTCTTAAAAGTACTGTGGAATGGGGTACTTTATCCGGTGCTCATAGTAAGTATCTTTCCAATTCACCGCATGAGTTTGCCGGAAAAACAGGTACAACCCAGAATTGGCATGACGCATGGACTATCGGATTTTCCGCACAAATAACAACCGCAATATGGTTTGGATTCGATAAAGGCGGCCATTCGCTAGGTACGCTCAATACAGGAGCTTCAGTAGCTGCCCCGGTATGGGGGCAGTTTATGAACGAAATACATAAAAATCTTCCTGTAAAGCAGTTTTCCCAACCGGGAGGATTAACAAAAACAACTATCTGCAGAAAATCCGGGCTATTTCCTTCCGGGGATTGTGAGACGGAAGATCTTCGCGAAGAGCTGTTTTTAATCGGCACTGAACCGCATGCTGTATGTGATGTATGTAAATTCAGAAAAGAGAGAAGAGACCGTATCATAGTTACTCTACAAGAGGATCTCAGTCTGCATGAACATTTGGGTCCGGGAGATTTTTTGGATGATTTGATGCCTGAAGATTATCCTGTTGATGAAACCCCACCCTCGTTGGATGATTTTGATATAGAAGACTTGTTGAATGACGATGAGGATGAAGATTCCGACAAACCGTCTTTGGATACTGAAGCTGTACTGCCAGAGGACAGCGGCAACTATCTTTTGTTAGATGAATAAGGTTAATTTTAATTAAAACATATTATCTCTGTGTATATAAAAACAAGCAAAGATTATATACTCTAACCATAATCCTTTTTAGATTTATGTATTCACCATATTAAGAAAACAAGTTATAATTACAGCCTTATAAAGGAGATTTGTTTATGAGGATAGAAATACATAAAGTAGTAGTTAAAAAAAGAATCAGAAAAGATCTTCGTGAGATAGCCGGTCTTATAGATAGTATGCGAAATTTCGGACAGCTTACTCCCATTATCGTGAACAGGCAAAATGAGCTTATTGCCGGGAATAGACGACTTGAAGCCGCAAAACGCTTAGGCTGGAATTCCATTGATGCAATTGTTATCGATAAGGATGATGACATAGATATGTTGGAGCTGGAATTGGAAGAGAATATTCAGAGAAATGATTTAACGAGTGATGAAATATCTGACGGATTTACTCGGTTGGAAAAATTAAGAAATCCCAGCTTCTTACGAAGAATTCTAAATTTTTTTAAAAGACTTTTTCAAAGGATTTTCAGAAGAAAAAAATAAATTTATTAAAGGGGTACGATGGAAAAAACTATTTGTGTACTTTATGGTGGGAAATCAGGAGAGCATGAGGTTTCAAGGCAATCGGCAGCTTCGATTGTCAAGTATCTAGATAGAGATAAGTATGATATTTTTGCCATCGGGATTACAAAGGATAATGTCTGGTTTCTGCAAAACGAAATGATTGTTGAAGAACATCCCGAGCGAGGCGATTATTTAGCCATAAAAGAAAACAAGAATACGGTTAGTATTAAACCAGGTGAAGGTATTTTTATTGACGATAAAAAATTACCAATCGACATTGTATTTCCGGTATTGCACGGAACCTATGGTGAAGACGGCACCATGCAGGGTTTTTTAGAAATTGTCGGTTTACCATATATAGGTGCGGGTGTATTAGCTAGTGCACTGGCCATGGATAAAGAAAAGGCGAAAATCCAGTGGCAGTCAAATGGGCTGCCTGTGCTTGATTATATTATTATATTTAAAAACCAATTTCTTGCGATGAAGGATTCATATCGAGAATTATTAAAAAGTATTAATGATAAATTAAATTATCCTGTATTTGTTAAACCCGCTTCGCTCGGATCTTCTGTGGGTGTAAAAAAAGTTAATGAGTCAAAAGATTTGATTGAAGCCTTGAATAATGCTTTTTGTTTTGATAAAAAAGTTATTATTGAGCAGGGAATTGAAGCACGAGAAATTGAATGCTCTGTTATTGGAAATGATGATCCGCAAGCGTTTCCACCGGGTGAGGTTATACCAAACCATGAATATTATAGCTATGAAGCCAAATATCTTGATCCTAAAGGTGCTATATTGCAAATCCCGGCACAGATTCCGTATGATATAAAAGAAAAAATAATGCAGATTTCTGTTACGGCATATAAATGTGCGGAAGTGAGCGGCCTGGCACGAGTTGATTTGTTTTATGAAAAGAATTCTTCCAAATTATATTTAAATGAGATTAATACCATGCCCGGATTTACACATATTAGCATGTTTCCACGAATGTGCGCTGCAGCGGGGCTCTCATTTACGAATTTACTTGATACTCTCATTGATTTGGGTTTAAAACGTTTTCAAGAAAGAAGTAATTTATCTTATTCAATAGAAGATAATAAATAATTATTATTAAAAACCAAGTTTGAGGGTGATAACTGTCAATTCACTATTTCGCAGCTGGTTTACGATGGAATCGAAACGTACATTTACTTTATCGCAAGCTTCATTTAAATAAGATAGGTAATAAAGACCTAATTCCGTATTAACCTGCTGTTCGGGTATGCTTTTATAAAAATCCGTGAGGCTTTTTTCCTTTAAATCAATAATCTTTTTGGTTTCGATGCTTTGTTTCAATTCTCTATATTCAGACTCACGATTGAATAGCGTAATTTGCAATCTGTTCATAGTACCGATTGAACCGCTTTTACCGCCGATCTGCAACGAGAGATATATACACTCATTCAGTTGATCAATTTCTTGTAGAATTCGGTTTCGTAAGTCGATATTATGAAGAACCTCTTTACTATCGATGGTCCCTTTATAATTTTTCTTAATATAGCCCTGTAAATTTGAATTTTCCGCGTTAATTGCCAGCTCCATAATCATAAGAGATAAATATTCCGCAATTTTAGATTTTTCGAGGTATTCTTTCAATAATTCGCGTATGTGGGACACTAAAACATAATATTCCTGCGAATTTTTAAATTTAGTAAGGATAAACCAGGTAAAAGGTCTCAAGTTATTAATATATTTATCCACTATATAGAATTTTATAGTTTTTTCTTCCGGTAACAAATCGTTATCAAGCTTTATACTTTCGCTAATAGTTGAAAGGATATCTTGTTTTACTTGAGTAATGACTTGAGGATCCTTGGTAATAATACTCTCAAGATAGCTATCATTAATTTTAGTTTTTTCATCGATTATATAATTGGGTTTTATACGGTTCCATTTCTTTATAAGGTCCGAATTAATAACTTTCTTAAAAACAGCATCATCAAGCTGTTTATACAAAATACCAAAAACAACAAGTTTGGAAAGGTCCATAATCTCGTGTCGTTTAGATACAAATTCACTTCTTGATATCTCTAATTTTGAAATATAATTTACAAGGATCATACGCTGGATAGATTGGGGGGAAAAGGTATCGAGAGAAATACCATATTCCTCCATATTATCCGCCATTTTGAATCTAGTGAGCTTTTTATTATGTTTGATGAAGAAATTAATACCTTCACTTGTAAGGATTATTTTTACAGGGAGATTTAAAAAAGACTTCTTTTCTTGTAGAGCCATATTATAAAACCGTACTTCGATTAAACATCTTTAGTTCTATATTATCGCAAAAGCATACTAAATATCAATACTATAACTAAAGATGTAATGCGGTTCTCCGTCATAGGAATCATTCCATCCTACCAATGGTCAAATGCAAAAACACGTTTAGACTGCTTACGAGGTGTGGGCTCGGGTTCTTTATCGATATGCCCGATTAATAACAGCAATACAACACGCATAGCAAAAGGAACAGTCAAAATTTCTTTCACTTCCTGTTCATCGAACGTAGAAATACAACAAGTCCCTAAACCCTCATGTATAGCCTGCAGCATCATGAAGGAAAGAGCAAAGGAAAGATCGATTGGATATGAAAGTTGACCGTTAGGCATTCTATAATCGATGTTCGTTGTGCATGCGGTAATAATCACCGGAGCCTTTCCTACATGTTCCTGCCCGAACGAAGCGTCTTGAATTCGTTTTCGTACATCATCTTTTTGAATTACTACAAATCTCCATTCTTGTCTATTTTTTGCTGAAGGAGCTTTTGCACCTGCATCTAAAATACGCTTTATTACCTCCTTGTCAACAGGTTTAATCTTAAAATCATGAATACTTTTTCGTTTTAAAATTTCTGGAAGTATATCCATTTGTATACCTCTTTTTTTATTGGTTTAAAAGCTTCTTGACGATTTCATCAAGTTCACCTATGCTATTAGCCATGAATTGTAAAATACAATTATTTATATTTATATTCTTAATATCGGTAACTTCTATTTTTTCTCAAACTACCTTTTTTGAACTTAAAAAAGATACTATAGAAGATTTAAGAATATTGCAATCAATTTATCCCAGAAATGAAGGGTCTGAAAATGAGAATAAAATATTAGACTTAATTGAAAATCGTCTCGCTGAATTAAAACTGGAATATGTAACTCATAATTTTCAACGTTCGGAAAAGAACCATTCGTTTTCCAGTTATATAGAAGTTACTTTAGCTGGTAATAAAAAAGATACACTTATTATATGTGCTCCTATCAATCATTCTTTGAATGCTGCAAATAACGAAGATGGTTCAATAAACATTGCATTAGCTCTTTCCTTGCTGAAATATGCAAGCTCAAGAACACTCCCAATAACTTTGAAAGTATTATTTCTAGGTGCTGAATATGGGGAAGAGGATTTTTATCCCATGGGGTCCAATCTCTTTTTAAATAGTTTTTTTCCTGAATATAATGTCTGTGTCATATATTTAAATTTTATAAAGATCCCGAAAAAAATTATTCTAAAATGCGGTGCCAATGGAATTGTTGCTCCGTATTGGCTTATTAATAGATGTTCGGATGCAATGGGAGTTTCAGATGTTGCTTTTCTGGTAAAGGGAAATCAAAACCAGGCATTTCGCACCGGTTTAAGTACCGAAAAGGCTATTATTGCTTCATATCTGAATGCCGGATACCCTGCGTTGAGTTTCGAAGGAGAATATAAAAATCTAACAAAGAATGAAATATCAGATTGGATACTGTCTTTCAATATTTTCCAAGAACAGTTCATAGCATCTTTTAAAAATGGAATTCCGGAAAAACAGGAATGGGATTATCATTATTTATTTTTTCAACTACTGGATTTCTATTTTATCTTAAGCGAAAGAAACATAATAGTTATTACTATTTTTATAATATCTATTATGATAATTTATGCATTTTTTAGGACACAAAAACTAAAAAAGTATTTTTTAACATTAAAGAAAAATATTTGGAATTTACCAATTTTTTTTGGATTGGTGTTTGCTATTTTACTACTTTCAACATTAATGCTCTATTTGTTATTATTCTTAAAATCATTCCCAAAATTATGGACATATATTCCTGTTATATTTTTTATCTTTAAAATCGCTGCATGTTTAATGTTAAGCACTTTTATGTATTCATTATTAAAAAGATATAAATTTGCAAAAAATGGAAGCTTTTATACTATTTCGGCTTTGCTTTTTTTAATAATTAGTGTAGTTGTAATTGCCATTATTAATATTTCTTTTACATATTACTTTTTATGGGCATTATTTTTTGTTTTTCTTTTTAGTATTACTCGAAAACGTATATTAAAAATAATATTTGTATTAATATCCCAAACATGGATAATAATTGCCATTATTGATTTTTTTACCCTGCCTGAATTAGATATATGCAGAGCAATCTTATTTTCATTATATTTGGGAAATATTCTTTTTGCTATTATTATTATGCCGCTCATATTGTTACTCATTCGCATACGTTTCCTTTTTCGCTATACTCAAAAAAAATTACGGCCAAGTATTTCTATAATTATAGGAAGCAATCTTGCAGTGTTTACTTGTATATTGGCTTTTTATATACTTTTATTTAATCCTTATCATGGTGATAATTTGCAAACAATAACGGCTCAAAGAGAAATTGATTTTGGGAATAAAAAAAACAATCTGGTATTATCAAGTGAAGCGCCTTTGGGCAGACTTGAAGTATTATACAAACAACAAGATATTTTTATTGATACTCAACATAGAGACTATACAATTTTATTACATGAATATCCAAACATGTTTTCATATGATTTACAAAGCGTTGGATTTCTTAACAGAAGAAATATGACAATACGGTTTAAACCGAAAGGCGAACCTTCAAAAGTGGATGTGCTATTGATTTCAGAAGATGAATATGTGCTTTATGATGCAAATTTTCCATTTTATCGACAGAGAAGCGGAAAACAATATTCTATCTTTATTGGGAATAATCCTCCGAATCCTCTTGTGTTGGAACTTACGCTGCCCAAAGATCGTAGATTTAAAATAGTTATCTCAATAAATTATAAGAAATTACCCTTTCCCCTAGTAATAAAGGGAAAAAACACAATACTACGAACCGAATTAATACTTAACGAAAGTATAGATATAAGTACATAATAATGATATTCTATATAGAGAATGAGCAAACACAGGATATTTTTTCATGCCGATATAGATGCTTTCTTTGCAGCTGTAGAGCAGATTGATAATCCAGGCATAAAAGGAAAACCTGTTATTATCGGAGCCTTGCCGGGCGGAAGAGGAGTAGTATCTTCTTGTTCTTATGAGGCCCGTGCTTTTGGTATTAAATCGGCTATGCCCATTTCCACTGCTTACAGGAAGTGTTCACAGGGAATATATCTTCCGGTGAGAATGGAACGCTATACGGAATTTTCGAAAATTGTTATGGATATCTTGGAACAGTTTACACCTTCATTCCGACAAATATCAATCGATGAAGCATTTTTAGACATGACCGGCACAGAAAGGCTTTTGGGCTCCCCTTTACACACTGCCAGAGAAATAAAAAGACTCATATTGCATGAGACAGAATTAATAATATCGATTGGTATAGCACCTAATAAGTACTTGGCAAAAATAGCTTCTGACATAAACAAACCTGACGGTCTCTATCAAATTAAAGACGGCTGTGAAAACAAGTTTTTAGAGAGACTTCCTTTAAAGGCGCTTTGGGGGTTGGGGGAAAAAACCTTAAAGCTTTTACTTGAATATAACATTACTACAGTAAAAATACTGCAATCGTTGTCCTTGGATATGCTCTGTACCATGTGTGGCAAAGCGGCGGGTTTTTTTCTTTATAATGCCTCTAGAGGGAAGGATCCCGGTATATACCAGGATAATACAAAAAAAAGATCCGTAAGCAGCGAAATAACATTTGAATATGATCGAAAAGACGTAGAAGGTATAAAAAGAACACTTTTATATTTATCACATGAAGTCATGTTTAGATTAATAAATAATAATTATAAAGCAAAAACAGTATCCATTAAACTCCGTTTTTCCGATTTTAATACCATAAACACACAAATGACTTTGAAGCATTGGATGAGCTCTTCAGAAGAAGTCTATAAAATTGCATGTAATTTACTTAAAAAGAAATGGGATGAAAGAGAATCCATAAGGTTGATTGGTATAGGTATTTCAAATATAGAAGCAGTAGATTCCTTACAACAGCAAGAATTGTTTGAAGAGAAAGAAAATAAAGAAACAAAAGTGGAGCATGCAATTTATCGAATTAAAAAGAAGTTAGGAAAAATAATTTTGACCAAAGCCAATCTGCTAAAGAATAAAAAAAAGTAACTATCTGACTTAAGGTGGTATTTTTTCTCTTTTAATATGCAGATCGAGCTGAGGAAATGGTATTATTATTCCTTGTTCCTTAAATACTTTCCAAATTTGAAAATTGTTCCATGAAGAAGCTGATATTTTAAAATGAGCATCAGATATCCAGGTCCAAAGCTCTAATTGAATGCCGGAATCTTTGAATTCGGTAAAGAATACCTTGGGTGATTTATTGGAAACAATAAAAGGATTATTTTCAGCCAAAGAACAGATTATTTTTTTTACAAGCTCCAAATCGGAAGTATATGATACTTGTATACGGTTTATGATAATTATTTCTGAGCTTTTATGGGAATAGTTATGTATACTCTGATCAACCAAATGTGAGTTCGGTATAATAAGAGTTTCATTGGTAAGAGTGTTAATAACAGTAGAACGCAGACGGATTTTTAAGATATCGCCTTCGATTCCATTAGCAATTATACGATCACCTTCCTTAATTGGTCTTTCAACAATTATTACCAAACCTGCAAAAAAATTCGCTACGATATTTTGTAGTCCGAATCCAATACCTATACCCATGACGCCGATGAGTACTGCGATTGCAGAAAGGTCTATTCCGATAAACGAAAGCCCGATTAATATAATAATAACAAATGCAATGTAGCGAGTTAAAGCCGCTACTCCGAATTTCGCAGATTTGTCCATTGACAGGCGTTTAAGAAGTCTGTGATCAACTAAATTTTTTAAATACTTTGAAAGTACATGAGCAAAATATGAAATGGGAATCAGGAGTAAAAGAGTAATGATTGAAATCTTAGTTGAACCGGTTGTGAAGAAAGGATTTTCAAAAGCTTGCATTACATCAGAAATGTACTGCGGAATCTGATAATTAAAATAGCTCCCGATTATTAAAATGCATGATAACAGAACAATAATACACACGATAATTTTTAAATAGCGATTTATTTTTATTTGTGATTTTTCTTTGATACGCATGCGTTTAACAATTACTTTTAACACCAGTAAGCGAATAAGTTTAACGACAATCAATATACCTATGATCGGCAGAATAATACGTAAAAAAATATCAAAGGGGATTATCTTTTCTTCACCAATTTTAAAGGAAAATTCAGTGATACTCGAGATTATACTCATCATTATATATATTCTCGGCAATTGTGGGGAGCTGGTTAATTATAAGGTGATTATGAAATAGGATAAAATAAATTATTCATGCAAAAGCGGACACCATTCCGGAATTTGAAGCGGATCATCTAATTTGGTACCATAAAGCAATGGATGGTAGCAATACATATTGGATATCTTCATAAAAAATCTACATTCTTTACAGGTAGAAAAGTTCAGCGCTGTCATTATTTC
>CAZEPL010000031.1:0-3355 GCA_964514135.1 uncultured Spirochaetaceae bacterium
ATGGAGTAAGTTTTTTATATTTTGATTCTTCTCCGCTTTGTGTTCGCAGTGTGAGAATATTACCGTCAACAGTTACCTTTACATACACTATGCTCTCACTTGTATCCAGGCTTATTATCAAATTATTGTCCTTAAGCTCCCATGTTCCTGTTTCAAATAGCCTTTGGTTTAAGTAAGAACTATAGATGTTTTTTCCTTGTTCGACTGAAAATGCCACTTTCTCAGCATCACCTTTTATTGTTTCCCAGTTTCCGATAATGTTATCTGCCGTAACCTGTTCTCTTTGATCCGTGGTTTTACAAAAAACAAAAGTGGAACAGATGATAATTATTAGAACTAATAATTTGGTATGCTTCATTTTTTTAACCTCCGTGTAATGAAGTAATAGTTTTTACTATAGTACATATGCTGATGATGTCAAATGATTTTAAGGTTTTATTCAAGAGGACATTTCCAAAGTATTGCCCTTGACAAACATTATATATTATACACAGAGTATAAGGTATGAAGCAAAAAATAGACAAAATAGTTGATAAAATTGTTGCCTCATACCAAGAAATAGGAGGGATCAATCATCTCGAAGGTCCAAATCTGCCATCTCAGAAGAGTATAATGCGGATTGTGAATGAGTTTCAGTCCCTGGTTTTTCCGGGGTATCGTGAAGAGGAGGAGATCGATAAACTCAATATAAAGTACGTTGTGGGGGAGAAAATTACCAGTATTGTACGCAGCCTTTCTCCGGAAGTGGAAAAGAGTATTCAGTATCAAAATAAACTGACAGGCAAAGCTAATAGTGGTGTAAAAGAAAACGCGGAAAAAATAGTATGTGAAGTGGTGAGTGCTATCCCGGAAATCAGGCGCATGATAAAACTGGATGTGGAAGCGGCCTTTCAAGGAGACCCTGCGGCAAAATCTCATGAGGAAGTAATTCTTTCTTATCCCTGCCTTGAAGCCATTTTGGTACACAGGATTGCTCATGAGTTATGGGTTCGCAAAGTTCCTTTAATTCCACGTATGATGAGTGAATATATTCACAGTAAAACAGGTATAGATATTCATCCGGGTGCAACTATTGGTGAGTATTTTTTTATTGATCACGGTACGGGAGTAGTAATCGGAGAAACCACCAGGATAGGCAATAAGGTAAAATTATATCAGGGAGTAACCCTGGGTGCTTTAAGTGTTAAAAAAGCTGAAGGCGATAAAAAGCGGCACCCTACAATTGAAGATTACGTTACGATTTATTCAGGTGCCACAATACTAGGTGGAGATACGGTAATTGGAGAAGGCTCGGTTATCGGTGGTAATGTATGGATTTTAACATCTGTACCTGCTCACAGTAGAATATACTATCAACCGGAGCATTATGTATATAAGGCAAATCAGGATACGGTTTCAGATTTTCAAATATGATAATTGGTAATGTGAGTCTTCATTTATAATATGAATCAAGAGTTGCTTCAACAGTTAAGAGAGTTTTGTGCTCCGAATTGCAATCGTTTTAAATATTTAAGTTCATATCTGTTACAGCATAAGATTCCCCATACAGTGATCTCGCTAACCGGATCAAATTTCTTTATAATCAAATATGATACTGCTCATTATGACCCAAAAAACTACTATATTAAAACACTCATTGCCCATTATGACAGAAAAGAGAACACTCCTGGTGCCAATGATAACAGCGCTGCTGTTTTTCAGTTACTTACGTTAGCACAATTTTTAAAAGACAGTGAAATCAGGCATCACAACATGCAAATCATTTTAAGCGACCATGAGGAAACTTCGGATTCCTCTCAAATTAAAGCACAGGGCACATATAAATTGGGTATGGCTTTACAGCAGCTTAAAATAGTAAACTGTGTATTCTTCAATTTCGATATGTGTGGTGTGGGTGATACCCTCATTTTAAGCGAGGCCGGTGAAAAGCTGCTGGAAAACCACCGCAAAACACATACGGAAATATACTCAAAATTACAGCTGTTAAAAAGTTATACTAGCGGTTTACTCGAGACCATAAAGCAGGGCCGTTATTGTTCAATACGCACGCCTTTTTCCGACAATTTGGGTTTGTTGCTGCAGGGGTATCCTGCCATGCAGATTTGTATACTGCCCTATGAAGAAGCTGTACAATATCAGAAGAGTCTTAAAAATCTTAAAGGTGCGATGGAAAGCTTAAAAGGAAAGATAGATGCTATAAACTCACGCTCAATAAAGACGAAGTACGCAACAATTCAACCATTAACCTGGAGGATAAGGCATACACAGGATGATACTGTGGACAAGCTTTCACCCGAAGCGTTTAAACTAATGCAAATCCTCCTTAAAAAATTGATTTATCTGCAAATACCTTTTTGAATTTACTCTTTGTCCGAGATATAATTACCGGAGTTTTAGACTTAAAATATTCGATTTTGAGATATTATATGAATAACTAATGGAATAAATTTTGCTTTAACCTTGTTTCTGCTATTTTATTCCACAATTACATCCGGATGGGCCTTCCTTAATTCATCTTTAAAGGTCTGAACAGCCTGCTCTTTAGTGAGAGTACCACTAACATAGTTACCTATGGCATTCATCAAAATCTACCAGATTTACAAATCATATTTACCCATGATATACCCCTTTACCTTCGGAGCTTCGTTTGCAAAATAAAGGTAGTGATTTTGTCCTTTTAAAAATGGTTCAGAGACATTATTCTTTATTTCATCTATCACAGCCTGGTTACCGACAAAATCACCGGTCGATTGGGCATACCATTTAATAGTTTCACGGTCTAATGTCAACATTTTTATAAACTCCCAGGCTATTTCCTTATTCTTTGAATTCTTATGGATACCCAGCCAGGTGCCGCCCCAGAAGTAGGAGCCCGGTCCCTTACACAGGCCCCAGTCGCCCTTGGTATTATTTGCATTTGCTTTAAGTACAAAGTGCAGTCCCCAGGTAGGAAGTATATAACAGAATATGCTGCCGTCCTTTTTATTCATACTCTCAAACCAATCCGGAGACCTCAGGGGAATTCCTGCGGTCAAATTTTCATCATGCATAGTTTTTGCCCAATCGAAATAATCGATAATGCACTGTTCGATATTAAGTTTATTGTTTTTACCCACAAAGGCCTTTGTTTTTTACAAAGCGGATAATGCATGTAATCAGTAAAACTGGCGATAATTTTGACTTTTCCATTGCTCTTTTGATTAATTGTACGCGCTATATTTAAAAACTTCTCTTCTGAATCAATCATTTTACCTACCTGGACAGGATCGTCGGTACCAAGATCCTGTCTGGCAAGACTTCTTCTGTAAAAGATACCGCCGGGAGTGGCCTGCCATGCGATGGCTCGTAAAGCCCC
>CAZEPL010000031.1:3455-38426 GCA_964514135.1 uncultured Spirochaetaceae bacterium
TTCTGTAAAAGATACCGCCGGGAGTGGCCTGCCATGCGATGGCTCGTAAAGCCCCTGTATAATCCGTGCCTGCGTCTACCATATATAAAAACAGATCAGACACATCCGCATTATAAGGCACCCCGGAAAGATCATCATAATAGCCGCTCTCCACAAGATCAGTAACAATCGCGTATTCGGCAGCAAATATATCCGGAGCATTTTTGCCGCTGTGTAATACGGGCATGAGTGCGTTCAGATAATCGTCAAGATATACAACATGCAGGTTGACTTTAACTTTAGGATGTTTTTTTTCAAAACTGGCGATGATACCATCGGTTTTGAACTCTTCAGTAAACGACCAAAGAGAAAGAGTGCCTTCTAATTCTTTTGTGGTGGTAACAATCGTGGTCGTACTCTCTACCATAGTGCCTTTAAGCGATATGCCTCCTGTTAACGATGATGATGTCCACGGCACCTGCTCATTTCCGGCTTCTACTATCACATCTTTTCTCACATTCCGAATAAAAAGCTCAACATCCAGTTCAGGATTCTTTTCCAGATTTTTCAACAATGCTCCTGTAAATACACCGTTTCTGCCTTTACCGTCCGCGGCCACGGATCCCGGTGCCGTGGCATAGACTATAAGTGAACCCTTGGGAGCTTCCACAACCGTTAATCCCCTGTTTGTCGATCTGGAACTGCTAAATGGATTATCCTTGCAGGCATCAAGAATGAGGATATTCACTCTGTTTCCGGCACTCTCCATTTTGGATAAAATAAATCCTACGTCAACAGCCTGATATTCAATTTCATCCTCCGCTTTTATTTCAGCGCCTACCGGCACAAGATAATTTATCCCCTTAACCTGACAGCCGTGGTCGGCGAAGAAAAATAATCCCAGTGTATTCCAATCTTGAGACAGCTTGTCGCCGAATTTTCTTATTGCTTCTTTTATCTGCTGTTTGTCTGCGTTTATCAGTTTAATAACCTCGAATACGTACTTCTCTAATTTACTGCTTATATCATGGGCGTCATTGCCCGGGTTTTTTAAACCGCTTGATTTGTATGCACTGTTCCCAATTATCAGGGCTATCTTTTTAACCGGATTACCCTCTGCGTTTACAAAAAGCAAAACTGAAAAGGCGATAAAGACAAATAATATCCAGCATAAAAGCTTTTTCATCATTTTTTACCTCCTTGTTAGTGTTTTTCTGTAGTGGTATAGCTGAACAGCTCTTAGGCCACACCTTCATTTTTCTATGTTATTATATAGAGCTTATCCAGGCTCTGTTTTATATTCTGGCTTTTCATATCAGAAGTAAGCATGAATGGTAAGAGTAAAAAAAATAGGATAAAGATATACTTTAATTTCATGAGGAAATTGCAAAACTCAAAATATATTAAGTTAGTAAAATACTTATTCTTTATACCATAATAAGTTAGCAATTTCCATTTTAGGAGCTTCTTGCAAAAATAATATTTTTGCAAGAAGCTCTCATAATAGATATTATAGCTATTATTTTTTACATAGAGAGATTAAAAATAATTAACAATCACTTTTTATAGAATTTAAACAATATTTTGTTACTGATGATATGAAGTGAAATATTGAATTAATTATTAATCAGGTTACAAACAGGATCATCACTTCAAACCAAAGAATACCGAAAGCAATTGACCACCAAACAAGTGCTGTTGGGGATGTAAACAGCATTATGTCTAAAATGAAGCAAGATATTGAGGCTACTTCAGTCTCATCGATAGAAACAAGTAATACTGCAAACAAACTGGCTCATATTGCCGATGAAAGTTCGAAAATAGTCTCTGAATCAAAAAAAACAATCGATAAGATCACAGAGTATTCGGATTTAATCGAACAGCAAAAAAACCAATCGATCAATATTTTACATTCGGTGGAAAGTCTGTTAAACGATACCGTAGAAATAAATAAGCTTTGCCAGGAAGAGCAGAGGGATGATGAAAAAATTAAAACAACCCTCGTTGATTTTAAGAATTCATTTGAAACAATAACCGGTATATTTAAAGAACAGGAAGAAAAAAAAATGAGCTCTATGGCTCAATTAATAATATTAAAAATGTTATGTCTGAGAATATACACAATGTTGATATTTTAAATGAAAGCCTTAGAGCTTGAAAATACTCTATCTTCTTTCCAAATCGAATTTAGCTCTATTTAATTTTTCTAAAAATTTCCCTGCTTTCAAGTTTTTTATCCAATTTTTTAACAGTATGTATCCCCCGAATCTTAAGATATAATTTCTGAAATACTTTTTCTTCCATATTAAAAAAGCGTTGATAATATACTTTACTCTGAATGTTATTATAGTGAGCGCTGAGGCAAAAACCAGTCTTGGGAAATGGAACAATATGTTTGTCGTTATATTCCAAAAACTGTGAAACCGGTAAAAGTTGCCCATTATTTCTTTAAAAACCGCCTGCTGCATTATCTCCGGAGATACTCCGTTATCGGGCTTAAAAAGCGGGAACTGACCGTCATAGTACTCCCAGCCGATTCGATCCAATGGGTATAACCTGCCTTCCTTGGCAAGCCTGTCTCGAAGCTCTGTTCCGGGCAGGGGAATGGTTTGAACTACCTGAAGCGTATCTATCTTTGATTGTTTTATAAAGGCACGAAACCTCTTTATTTTTTCTTTAATTGGAATATTAATTTTGTATTTTTCTTTTTGCGGATAGCCAAAAATAAACATACCATGGATAAACAGCCCGTGGTCATGAAATGTCTTCGTCCATTTTAAAAGATCCTTCGATCTGTAGCCTTTGTTCATGGCTAACAACTCTTCATCTATCGGTGATTCATAACCGATGCATACCATATGAAAATTGGCTCTTTTCATAGCTGCTAATAATTCCGGATATCGTGCGTCGGTAATCCGGGTTTGTATTGTAAAATGCAGGCGCTTGCCGATTTTTTTCTGATACTCGGCGAGCAGGTTGCAAAATTCAATAGCGTCTTCGCGGTTGGTTGCAAAGTGATCGCTTGTCTCAAAAAACCTCCGTGCATTTTTTGTCTCTACAAGATGTTTTATTTGAGTCATCAACCACTGGGGACTGCCGCATCTGGCTGTTTCCTTTACTGCACAAAACTCACATTTCATATTGCAGCCCCGTATGCGGTTTACCGGATAATATTTAATTTTGGCGTAGAGTAATAGATTAAAATCGGGGTATGGCATGGCGTCAAAATCATGTATGAGGGGACGCTCTTTTGTTGTATGTATTTTATTCTGCTTTAAAAATGTTATACCCTGAATCGTATCAAGCTCCTTCCCGTTCTCCCAGGCAAGAAGAAGCTCTTTAATTGTTATCTCTCCTTCTCTGAATACGGCAACATCTATATTATGCTCCAAAGCTTCCTCGGGTAAATTCTCTATATGTTTACCGCCGGCAACGGTTTTCGCGCCAAGTGATTTATAAAACTCAGCCAGTTTATAGAGCCTGGGTATGGAGGTGGTTATGGAACCGTAAAACCCAACTACATCCGCAGGGCGTTCTTGCTGAATTTTCGCATGATCGGGAAGTCTGTCCTTATCTTTCGGGCAAAGCTTACTTCTGCAATTATTCTCATCAAATACTTCAACATCCCAGTTCTCCAATTGGTTGGCAGAAGCGGCAACCGCAAGCGGCCCGACTGATGTTGTCTCTCTTGCAGTAAAGCTGTATATATTAAAATTAGGAAATGCAGGAATAATGATTCTTAACCTGTACTTTTTCCCATTGTTCATGATTATCCCCCTGTGAGCTTACAAACTCGTGTGTATATTATACCA
This sequence comes from uncultured Spirochaetaceae bacterium, assembly GCA_964514135.1. Classification (GTDB taxonomy): domain Bacteria; phylum Spirochaetota; class Spirochaetia; order SZUA-6; family RPPD01; genus JAFGGG01. Next base: position 7,247 of record CAZEPL010000031.1, read on the forward strand.
AAATTTTCAAAAAAAGTAAGTATTATATTGTTATTATTTATTACTGTGCCATTTAAATATCAAGATTATGTGGCTACGGTTTTTAATGTTAAAAACTGTGCCATTTGTTTGGCCGGCAGAGGTTTGCTGAATAAAAATCCTTGAAAATTTTGGCAGCCCAGATTACGCAGGAAATCCAGCTGCTGCTGTTTCTCCACACCTTCGGCAATTATCTCAAATTTAAGACTATGAGCCATGGCGACAATTGCTTTTACAATGGCTACCGCGTCATCGTCTTCAGGCACATCCTGAATAAAGGAACGGTCGATTTTAAGGGTGCTAAGCGGAAAGCGTTTGAGTATGGAAAGGGAAGAGTACCCTGTACCGAAGTCATCAATAGAAAAAGAAATTCCCAATGCAGTAAGGCGCTTCATTATTTTTATTGTGCTTTCTGCATCCTGCATGGCATTGCTTTCCGTAATTTCCAGCTCTAAATACTGTGGATCTAAATCGGTTTTCTTAAGAATATTCTTGAGAGTCTTGCAAAGGTCTCTTTGACTGAATTGAATCGGTGATAAATTAACCGCAATGCGTTGTAAGCACAAACCCTGATTCTGCCATGCTTTGTGCTGACGACATGCTTCGTGCATGATCCATTCACCCATAGGAACGATCATGCCATTCTCTTCAGCTAAGGGGATCAGTTTACTCGGCCGAATGAGGCCTTTTTCGGGATCCTGCCAGTTTACCAATGCTTCAACACCTACTATCTCTCCGCTTTTTATACTCACCAGCGGCTGGTAAAAGAGTACAAGCTCTTCCCGCTCCAGAGCTTTACGCAGTCTGTTTTCTATTTTCAACCGTTCCTTAACCTGAGTATACATCTCTTCAATAAAAAAGCGGAAGTTATTAGGACCGCTGGACTTGGCGCGCTGCATGGCGGATTCGGCATCCTGCAGGGCTTTCTCTACCGATTCATACTTTTCGTCGATTATCACTACTCCGATGCTTGCTGAAACACTAATTTCTTCTTTGGCTTCGGGAATATGTAACGGTTTATTGATGATTGCCTTTAAACAAATAACAATATCTGAAAGCTTTTTTAAATCTTCGTACTCATTTATAAGTACCAAAAACTCGTCTCTGCCAAAATGAGCCAGAATATCATCGGAGCTAATAAAGGCATTAAGGCGTTTTGAAATCTGTACCAGTATTTTATCTCCAGCCATCATACCTAATGCCTGGTTAATAAGCTTGAAGCGATCCAGATCAATGAACAACAGGGCGGCTGTTTGTTTATTTTTTGATTTGATCTGGCGTAAGACCCGTTCCAATTGATCTAACAGAAGAATCTGATTGGGCAGTCCGGTAAGCGCATTATAAATTCTGCGGTCAGTAATGTCTGCCATGGAACCTGCTAAGCGAACTGATTTACCGTTGTTATTAGCTACTGCAATACCGGTAGTAATTACCCAGCGATAGCTTCCGTTTTTATGTATGATACGCTGTTCAACTTCAAAGCGCTTTAATTTACTTTTTTTAAGTTTTTCCAAATAGAGTTCAACCTGATCCCTATCGGCAGGATGTATGCGTTCAAGCCATTCATCCGGTGTATTTTTAATTTTAGTTTCTGAAAATCCTAAAATGGCCTTCCAGTTAGGAGAATAATATATCCGGTTGGTGTTTAAGTCCCAATCCCAAAGACCGTCCTTAGTAGCTTGAGCAGCCAGTGTATACCGTTCTTCGCTTTGTTTAAGCGCTTCCTGTGTTTTTTTAAGGCTGATTTGAGTACGAATTCTGGAGTTAATCACTGAAAAATCATACGGTTTTATAACATAATCATTGGCGCCTAAAGTAAGCGCTTTTACAATATCACAATTTTCTGATACAGCTGTAAGCACAATTATTGGCAATTCGATCATTGAGAATCTTTTTCTTAAAGTGCTCAGTACCTGGTAGCCATCCATACGTGGCATAACAATATCCAGGAGGACAAGATCAAATTTTGCCGAATGTGTTTTATGTAAAGCGCTTTCTCCGTCTTGTGCCGTATCGATATTATAGCCGATCTTACGCAGTATAGAACTAAGTGTATTGAGATTGTCCAGCTTGTCGTCCACAATAAGTATCTGCGTCCCCGTAAGTTCCATTTATCTCCTTGCTCTCCCATTGTAGTACATTTTCGTTTGTAATAGTAGCAAAGTTTGCTTGCTGTGTATATCAAAATTTGAGCATATAGTAAAATCTATTGACAAAACAAGCTATATCACTTATCGTGGCATAAATTGGAAAATATAGAATATATTCTATATTTGACCTGAACTAAGGTCCGAAGGTGGCCTCTATGTCTCCCATTGATTTTAGCATCACTAATTTTAACACGCTAACAAATGTAACATGCGCCCAAGTATTAGTAGAATATTTAAAAATAGAAGGCGTGGAATATGTGTTTGGAGTCTCCGGTGGAACTATTATCTCGATTCTTGAGGCCTTGGAAGAGTCTGAGGACATTAGCTTTATTATGAATAAGCATGAAGGCAGTGCGTCCTTCATGGCTGATATGTATGCGCGGGTAAACGGTAAAATAGGAGTATGTCTTTCAACGGCAGGCCCCGGAGCAACGAATATGCTTACCGGTGTGGCTTGCGCGCAGCAGGATAGAGTGCCTGTTTTGGCAATTACAGGTCAACCGGCCACACATACTAAGGGTAAAGGAGCGGTGCAAGAGAGCTCGGAGTTCGGTGTTGATACGGTAGGTATATATGGTCAGTTTACCGGTTTTAGCAGTTTGATTTCAGAACCTGAAGTATTTCAGCAGATTCTTACCCGCGCCTTAAGGGTAGCACAGGGAGAGCATAAACAGGCTGTACACTTAAGTATTCCCTCAAATATTTCTTCATATAAATTAAAAAAGATAGATGTGCATAGCGATACTAAAAAGTACCGTGTTTCGCACGCGGCAATTGATTTCGAACAGATAAAAAAGGCTGCTTTGCTTCTGGTAAATGCAAACCGTCCGGCAATTTTAGTGGGACCGGGAATTAAGTCTGAATATCATATAGAGGATCTCATCCATATCGCCGAAATGCTCAACTGCCCGGTACTGACTACACCTAAAGGTAAGGGAATCTTTCCGGAGAGCCATCCTCTTTCTTTTGGAGTTTTTGGTTTTGCAGGAAACTTATGCGCTAAAAAATATTTACTGGAAGAAGAGGTTGATCTGCTGCTTGTTATTTCCAGCCGTCTGGGAGAGTGGACAACGGATGCCTGGAATCCCGATCTTTTTCCTACCAAATATCTTATCCAAATTGATGTGGATTCCCAGAATATCGGACAAAATTTTCCGGTAAGCCTGGGTATTGTCGGTGATGCAGGCGCAGCTATAAAGGAAATCTTAATCAGTTTACTACGTATAAAAAATCAAATGCCTGTATCTTCTCTCAAACATATTGTGAATGGAAGTAGATTTGAAAGCATCCTTGAATATAAAAGAGAGAACGGAATCTATCAGGACCCTGAAAGCATGTATTCGGATGCTGTTCCCTTAAAACCGCAGCGTCTTATGAATGATCTTAATAACTGTTTGGAAAGGGATGCTATTGTAATAGCCGATGCCGGTAATTCGTATGCCTGGACGTTGCATTATTTGGTAATAAATCCTCCTCAAAAATATTATATTGCTTTGGGATTCGCCTCTATGGGTCATGCTACGGCCGGTGTTGTGGGCGCGGCCGCGGCTGCTCCTGACAGACAAGTAATTGCCGTAGTTGGTGACGGATCCGTGCTTATGAATGGTAATGAAATTCATACTGCGGTTGAATACAATATTCATGCTATTTGGCTGGTGTTAAATGACAGTAAGTGGGGCATGGTCTATCATGGCAATCGTGCCGTTGTAGGTAAAAGTCTGGCGTCACAATTTCATTCTGTTGATTTTGCGGCGTTTGCAGAGGTGTTGGGAGCAACCGGATACCGGATTACTGAGCCCGGACAACTGTGTGACATTATGCCTGCTATTTTAAAAGAAAAAAAGCCCGCTGTAATCGATGCATTAATTGATGCGGAAGAGGAACCTCCTTTTCTAGAAAGGGTTCGAGCAGTTTTAAAGTACATGAAAAAAACAGTATAGAGAAAGTAGTTAAAGCTGTTGTAGGAGGTGTTATGCTTGAAGAAATTAGAGAACAAAATAAAGACTTCGATTTGGCTTGAAAAAGCAGCAGATAAAAATCCATTCTATGCTGAAAAAAGCTACTGTCATGGTTATGATTTTTATAATGATTTATTAGGTAACTACAGCTGGGCTGAGCTTGTTTTTCTTCATCTAAGGGGTGAATTACCCTCTAAAGAAATAAATAAACATTTTAATTTATTAATCGCATCCATAATGAATTCGGGACCGCGCGACCTGCAGAACAGAGCGGCCATGTCAGCTGCCATCGGCGGCTGTCCTGTGGGCGGAGCACTCATGGCCGGTTTTTCCTGCTCCATGGGTGAGCTGCAGGGAGGTTTGGCAGTAGAGGCTACTATGAGAATGCTCTTGGATATCAAAGAGCATTTAGATCGCGATAGAGTATTTCCTTTTTCCTATAAGGAGTTGGTAAACAGATATCAAAATAATGAGCAGATACCAGGGTTCGGGCTGTTGTATGCCGAACAAGATACTCAGGCCGAACGGCTGCTTAGGCTATTACAAGAACAGCAATGGGATGGTCCTTTTATTGGTTTATTAGTGCAGGTGGAAACTATTTTAACGGGAGGCAGCGAACAGCGTATACGCTTATATGGTGTATTTGCAGCCTCCCTCCTGGATCTCGGATTTTCACCGCAACAGGGGCATGGGCTCTATATGCTTGCCGGTGGAGCCGGTATGCTGGGATTCCTCTGTGAGCGTTATGGTGAAAAGTGGTACGAGTATCCTACGTGGTTTTCTGATGCTGTGTATAATTATGAAAGAAAGTCGGGGACAGATTCCACAAAAAAAGGATAAGGAAGTGAGCAGGATGAGTAAAAAGATGAAAACAAAACAGGAATGCCTTAAGCAATACCACGAAAGCTACAATACAATCACCACCTCTCTGGGGGGTATTATAGACGGGAGCATAGATTTTTGCGGTCTTGATGTTATAAATGAATTAGCAGGTAATTTCACGCAAACCCAAGCTATCTTGCTTTGGGCATTAGGCCGTCGCCCTTCAGAATTAGAAACAAAATTAATGGATACTTTTATTTGTATGAATATTTATCCTGATATGCGGATTTGGAGCATTAGAACAGGAGCCTATGCATCGGCATCGGGAGCTCCTTTATCTACTTGTTTTGGTGTAACACAAATTGTTGCGAATTCACAAATTTTTGGTGTCGGTGCAGCTCTTAACTGTATGCATTTTTTACAAAAATTATTAAAACACTTAAAAAATAGACCTGTTGAAGAAATAATTGAAGGCTATCTAAAAAATGGCGTTTTTTTTGCTGGATTTGGTAGACCCTTAATACAAGGTCCGGATGAACGCTATATAAAACTTACTGGATTACTTAAAGAATGGGATTATCCCTTTGGGGAGTATGTTAAATTATTATTTAAAATTATACCACTTATTAAGAAAGGAAAAGGGCTCTATCCAAATTACGGATCGATATTTGTAGCATTATTATTAGATTCTCCCTTCTGTTTTGATAAAGTAAGAATAATTGTCAGCACTCATTATATTATGAATTTTCCCTCATATCTTCCTGCTTGTGAAATTAAAGAGAAAAGTAAATATAATCCCCTGCTTCCCCTAAAAGTGAGTGATATTATGTATACCGGAAAGCCAAAAAGGGGGACAGCCAGTTGAGGTCTAAAAATATTATAATAGCCGAAAAATATAAACTCAAAGAAAAAATTGCCGGCAGTGAGATAAGTGAGATCTGGCTGGCAGAAGAAGTAAACACCCGGCAGAAGGTGGTAGTAAAAAAGATTTTAGAAGAAAAAAGGAGTAAAAATATCGAGAATCTGCTCCTTTTTAACAAAGAAGCCAGTATTTTAAAACAATTACGGCATGCACATATCGTAGAAATATACGATTTTGGGGAGAGCGACGGCAGTAATTACATCGCCATGGAATATGTGGAAGGGCAGGATTTGGCTGCATTTCTTAAAGAGCAGGGTGCATTGGATGTTACCACTTTTTTGAAAGTAGCCATACCGCTCTCTGAAACACTGGCTTTCATTCATAATAAAAATGTCGTACATGGTGATATTAAACCGGGAAATATCATAATCAATGTTAATAAGCAAGAGATCAGTATTAAATTATTGGATTTTGGGGTTGCCCTGTTAAAGGACCTGGGAAGTGTATACAGATCACATATCTCGGGCACGTTCGCCTATATGTCACCTGAACAGAGCGGGGTACTAAAGCGGCCTATTGATATGCACAGCGACCTTTATTCTTTGGGAGTTCTGTTTTACCAGATGCTCTCGGGGAAGCTTCCTTACCAGCACAATGATGTTTATTCGCTCATCCACATGCACATTGCATCGGAGCCGTATCCGTTAACAAAATACAACATGGCTGTTCCGGAAATACTGGAAAATGTTATTGAGCTTCTTTTACAGAAAGAGATATCGGACAGATACTCAAATACGGATATCCTCGTAAAAGACCTAAAGAATATTCAAAAAGGAATATCCGGGGAGCCCAAGAGATTGAATTTTATTCCTGGCAGCTCCACGAGGCCTGAGATTTCAAAGGAGCATATCAGTTTTGTGGGCAGATCGTATGAATTGGCATATCTGAAATCTCTGTATGATGAGGCCCAAAAGGGCAGAAGTAAAATAGTTTTAGTAAGTGGCGAACCCGGTGTGGGTAAGACAAGACTGTTGGAAGAGTTAAAAGAGCATGCTATCAAAGAGGGCGGTATATGTGTAAATACGGAATTTGAAGAGATGGAAAATCCTTTGCCCTACAGTGGTTTTACAAGGTGTATAAATCATTTTTTAAACATTATAGAAATGTTTTCCAAAGACAAGTATCTTTCGATTAAAGATTCCATTAAGCAGGTGATGGGGGAATTGGGGGCTTTATTTTCTTATTCCATACCAAAGCTCAATGATTTCTTCCCCGGCAGCGTTCCCGTCAAACGACTTGAAGGCGATAAGGAAAAAATAAGATTTGATAATGTGTTCATAAAATTATTGGGCAGTGTTGGCAAACATCTCCCTGTGGTTGTATTTTTTATAGATAATATACAATGGGCAGACAATGATACTGTAGCACTCTTAAAAAAATTGTCAAAAGCCAAATATTTGAATAATGTCCTTTACATCTTGGCTGCAAGAGAGGATGGAGAGGCCGGCGAAAGCGGAATTAGAGTTAGATTAGGTGAGGAAAAAAATATACATCATCTAAAAATAAAGAGCCTTACAGAGAAAGAGGTGCTTCAGGTTGTATTTCGTATGTTAGGTGATGAAAGCAGAGAATTAAAAAAACTCGCAGAGATTATCTATCAAAAAACAGCAGGCAATGTCTTTTTTGTAAAGGAATTCGTGCAAATGCTTCTCCGCGAAGGAGTAGTAAGGTATCAGGACGGCTGGAAAATAGATTATTCCGCTATTAATGTTCTGCCTTATACCCGGAATGTAGCGGAACTTATTATTAACACCGCCAGCCAGCTCTCACAGGAGGAACGTGATGTGCTCTCTATGGCAGCTGTATACGGGAAGGAATTTGAATTCTCTCATCTTGCTCTTTGCTTTCATGAGCTGCAAAAGGATACTATATTTCAGGCAATAGAGAACGCTAAAGCAAACAATATTGTCATTTCAGGCGGGGCATCCATTTATTTTAGTCATGATATCGTACATGAAGTCTTCTATAATAAGATTCCTCTCAATACGCGTAAAAAGTACCATGAACGAATAGCATACTATCTGGAATCACTGGACGGCAGCTCAGTGTATAAAATACTGCACCATTACCAACATGCCAACAATATCCCAAAGAGGATCGAGTATTTAATCAAGGCCGGAGAATTTGCTCAGAGCAGAAACAGCCATCAGGATGCCGTACACTTTTTTAACTCAGCGCTTAAAACCATAAAGAAAAGCAAAAACCAAGCGGATTTAGGTGCACTGCATGAAAAGCTTGGCGAGTCCTTAAAACATATCGGGAACTACCATGATTCTCACAAGCACTTTAAAAACGCTCTGGCCTTAGTAACGGACAGGCATGATAAAATAGAACTCTATAAAAAAAAGAGTTACACATTGGTGGCTAACGGCCAATACGATCAAGCGATTCGCACTTTAAATAGTTCACTCCAATTATTAGATGAAAGGGTTCCGGAGAATAAGTCTGTACTGGGATTCAGACTGCTTAAGGAAATTGTTATGCAATTTATACATTCTCTCCTTCCTTATGTATTTAGAAAACATACCATCGCCAAGAAGGAGGACGGGAAGTATAAAAAACAGATGCTTTTTCAAATGATCGGCTGGGTGTGCCTATGGGCAATAAAAAGAGAGCTCCTTATTTATTCTCATTTTAAAGCCCTCAACCTGTGTGACAGAGCGGGGATAAGTGAAGAGGGAATAGAATTATTACTCACTCATTGTGCTGTGTTAGCCTCGATTGAAGGTCCTCCGGGGCTGGTTAAAAAACTCTACAAACGCATCCGGCGCTTTTTAAGGAGAATCAATAACTACATCAGAGTCTTACATAATCCTCCTCTGGTAAAAGCTCTTTATCTGGCTGTATGCGGAGGAGTAGAATTAGACGTTTCAGCCTATGCAAAAGCGACATCAGCATTAAAGATCTTACAGGACCAGCATACGGTCACCTATCTTCAGGAAATAAGTAACTGCTGTGCTCAGGTTTTTGAATTTCATGGAAAATTTAATATGCTGGTTGAGCTTGCCGAGGAAGTAAGAGCCAAAGGCAATATCTTCAGTAACAGGCTTTTAATGAGCCTTGGCGACCTTTACGCGGGAATAGCGGCATATTATCTTGGGAGAACCGATGAATCCATAAAATTGCTGGAAGCGGCTTTAGCTGAATTTAAGAGGGTTTCCGATAAAGTAAATTGCCAATACACATATTTATTTTTAGTTAAGGCATACAGCAGAAAAGGAGATTTTTATAAAACTGAAGAGTATTTTAATAGGTCGCTTGAAATAATTAATAAGGAACATCAGGCTCACGGTTTGGTGATATCAAGAATATTTCCTTTCTTTTTAGAGGCACTCCTTGAAAAATATATTAAATATGCTGAGACCGAGCAGGAAAAACAACGGCGGCTAAGATTAGCCAAAAAGTATTATAACAGATGTAAACAACTGGCAAAAACCTATGACTGCCATAAAGGTATGTTCTTCAGACTCTCCGCGCTGTACGCGTGGTTTATTGAAAATAATCGTAAAAAAGCAAAACGAATCTATAAGCAGGGTATGGAATATTTTGAAAACTGCCCGGAAGCATATAATAAAGCTATGTTTTTTTACAACTATGGAGAGTTTTTAGCGGTATGTGATCCTCGCCGGGCAATAGAAACGCTGGAACACGCTTACCTGGACTTTGATAATTGTGGGGCTGAGTATGAAATGCATAGGATTGAAAGGCTGCTTCAGGAGCTTGTTGAAGAAAGGAGTGGTATACATTCAGAATATGAAGGAGTTCGGAAAGCAGTAATTCGCAGTAAACCGGGTTCTTTTACCATGAGCAGAGAGTTGGATACGGTAATTGATATAGGAAAAAAGATCAATATCATTCATGATATTGATTTGCTGATGGAAGAAATATTAAATCATGCAATTCAGTTGGTGGGTGCCGAGCAGGGTGAGCTGTTCCTGTATGAGGGCAATGAGCTTGTTTCCAAATACCATGTAGTCATAGAAGGTACGGATGAGCTGCCCGCGAGTATGGGTGTGGTTTCCAAAGTTGATTACTCAGGGGATCCTTTGGTAATTTCTGATGCCGGGAATGATCCTGTTTTTAGAAGCGATCCTCAAGTTACTAAATATGGTTTAAAATCAATTCTCTGTGTTCCTCTTTTAAGCCGGGATAAAAAAATAGGTTTATTATATTTGAGCAACCATCTTGTGGGAAGTCTGTTCACAGAACATGAGCTTGATTTATTAAACGTTATGGCCGGACAGGCGGCAATTGCCATTGAGAATTCACTGCTGTTCCGTGAAACGAAAAAATTACAGATTTATTTAAACAGTATCATCGACTCTATGCCCGTAGCGCTTATTGCTTTGGATCCTGACGGCCGCATCACCTATATAAATACAGCAGCCAAGGCCTATTTCCCGGAATTAGCTGAGGCAGCACCTGAAAAAACACTTTGGCAGACAGCGCCAATATTGAAGAAATATAAAAATGCTTTCGAGCAGGTAGTAAATGAGAACAGGCTTATAGAGTTTCAGAAGGAACCCTTAAGAAAGCAGTATTGGGCCGTTACTATTTTTCCTTTAGTTTATGAGGAAATAGCGGGAGCTGTCGTAAAATTAAATAATATTACGGAACAAGAGAAAATCCAGCAGCATCTTATTCAGGCACAAAAAATGGAAGCGGTGGGAACCCTGGTCGGAGGGCTTGCCCACGATTTTAACAATATTTTAGGAGGAATCTTAGCTACAATCACTTTTCTCAGTCACGGCATCTTGCCTTCTAAGAAATCCTTTTTGCGATCCGATTTCGAGGAAGAATTTAAAATGATCATTCAGTTAGTTGAGCGGGCATCCAATTTAGTACAGCAGCTTCTGACTATCTCTATGCGTAAAGATGTACGATTTGTTTCCGTCGATTTAAATGATGCGGTTAATCATGTAATTAATATTTGCCGTAAATCCTTTGATAAAAGCATCGAATTTGATATTACCTTTCACCCGGAACCATCACCTATTCTGGCAGACCCAGCACAGTTGGAGCAGGTTATTCTCAACCTGTGTATTAATGCGTCTCATGCCATGACTATTATGAAATTAAAAAACCAGAAATGGGGGGGTAGTATTAAAATAAGTATAAAAAAGGTAACACTTTATAAACCTATTGGTAATGGTGTTCAAGACGCGGTACGTGGGGAATACTGGTGCCTTTCCATAGAAGATACGGGTATAGGTATGAATGAAGAAACGGTTAAAAAAGTCTTTGAACCCTTTTTTACCACCAAGGATACCGGTAAGGGTACCGGACTTGGGTTAGCCATGGTGTACAGCATTATCAGACGCTTTAACGGCCATATCAATGTTTATTCCGAGTTAGGTCAGGGCTCTATCTTCCATATTTATCTTCCTGTTCAGCCCATCAAAAAATTAAAGCAGGTTAAGGAGGAACCCAAAAAGGCGGTACACTATGGCCATGGTACGGCATTGGTAATTGAAGATGAAGAGGTAATCAGAAAATCGGTCGAGAGAATACTTAAATCGGTCGGTTATGAAGTGCTCAGTGCCGAAAGCGGTGGGGAGGGAATCGAGTATTTTAAATCTCATCAGAAAAAAATATCCGTCGTATTACTGGATATGGTTATGCCCAAAGAATCCGGGAAGCAGGTGTTTGTGGAGATGTGCAGAATTGATCCCAATGTGAAAGTAATACTTATGTCCGGTTTCAGAAAGGATCAACGGGTGCAGGAAGTATTGGCCATGGGTGTGAAGAGTTTTTTACAGAAACCTTTTAACCAGGATGAGCTGCTTTCTGCGGTGGAAGAAGTATTGGAAGAGTAAAAAATATTTTATTAGTTTATAATGCTGAACTGTATGAAAAAAGTAAGCGCACTTTTTTTATTAATGCTTTTAGAGAGATTTTTTTTGATGATAAAAAGAATTTTAAATAGTTCACAACAGCCCGCCAGAGTTCATCAATCAATATCGCTATGAAAAGTCCCAGCAGTTCCAGCTTAAATACAAACATAAAAATATAAGCAAGAAGAATTACCGATACTGTGCCCGGTAGTTGGGTAAAGAGAGACCAGCGGGTGTTTCCCGTACCCTTAATAGAGTTTGTGATGACAACATTTACTGCTTTGGGAAATGAGATCAGAATAATCATAAAGACAAGGCCGGTTAGTTTATTGATAATGGTCGTATAAGGTGAAAAAATACCCACAATCTGCTGCGGCCAGAATGTGTAGAGAACAGCAACTGCGGCGCAAACAAACAAAGCTATGAGAACGCAGGTGTTTCCGGCACGTAAGACATTTTTTTTGTCTTTCGCCCCAGTAAATTTCCCTACAAGATTGATGGCTGCCAGCCCGTCCTTGTTGTAATGACCCACAAAAGCCATATCGGTAAATTGAAGGGCAAATTGAGTAAGCATTTGTAATGTGATAGGAAGAGAGATAGTAAGAATCTGCGGTAAAAGGCTCTTTTTTTTCATGATTATTTAATAATTATATGTATTACTATTGACCGATTATGTGAATTTAATTTTAATTATATTAACTAGATAAATCTTTTGTTATTAAGGAGATGATAGTGAAAATATCAAAAATCGGTTTTATAATATTCTGTTTTCTTTTTATCGCCGGTTCCTTAAGTTTTGCGGATCTGAACCAGTATCTGGCAAACTGGAAGAATATCGATGCCAACACCGGAGGGATTACCAGAATAGAGATTACAAAAAGCGGCAATAATGTTTTTGTGCATGTCTGGGGTAAATGTCACCCGGAAGATTGCGATTGGGGTGTTGTCAAGGCTTTTCCCTATGCGGAGAACGTTTCACAAAGTATGATTAACAATACGCAGGTGGTTTCCGCTGTCTACAATACCAATTTTAGTGAGACGGTTTTGGTGATTCGATTATTGAGCGCCAATAAATTACAGATAGAGGTTTATACGCGCTTTACGGACAACAGCGGCCGAAATAATTATACAAAAAAATACACGTTTTCTAAAAGAAGAAAATAATCGGCATTAGCTATCGAGTTTAATATCCCTATTTTCCTGGCCGGACGGCTGTTATGTGAGGGAGGGCCTGGAATGAAAGGATGCACTCTTGTCAGAAGATAAATTGGTTAAAGGGCCAAAAACGTATTACGCATGGATTGTGCTTGCCGTATGCCTGATTGCCACGACCGCGGCCATAGGCTTAGGCCGTTTCGGTTATACCATGGTACTGCCTGCCATGCAAAAGGGATTACATCTAAGTGATGCCCAGGTGGGCGATATCGCAACCGCCAATATGATCGGTTATCTGCTTTTATCTATTGTCGGAGGAATATTATCTTCCCGCTTCGGTCCAAAGATAATCATTGTCATTTCAACCGCTCTGCTTGGTGTTTCGCTGTTTTTTACAGGCATGACCGATAATTTTCTTGGCGCGGCCTTGCTGCGCGCGTTGACAGGCATGGGAAGCGGCGGAGTAAATATTCCCGTAATGGGTTTGATAACCGGCTGGTTTATGACAAAGCGCCGTGGTCTGGCCACAGGAATAGTGGTAAGCGGCTCCAGTCTGGGACTGGTAATATCAGGTCTTATGGTTCCTTTTATTCTTGTGCAATATAACACGCAAGGCTGGCGCTACTGCTGGTTTGCGTACGCTGTGATCTGTCTGCTATCTTTTATATTCAGCGTGTTGTTTTTACGAAATAAACCACATGACTTGGAAGAGAAAAAAACAAAGCGGTCCAAACTTAATTGGGGATTGGTTTATAAAAACCCGACTGTGTGGCAGTTGGCCCTCATCTATGTGATGTACGGATTTTCTTATATTATTTATACCATGTTCTTTGCGCGTTATTTAATCGGGGAAGGCGGGTTTTCAGAAGAGTTTACCGGGTCGCTCTGGTTTGGCGTGGGAGTGGTAAGCATTATCAGCGGCTTTTTTTGGGGATGGATTTCGGATAAAATCGGCAGAAAATACGCGCTGATAATAATCTATTTTATTCAGTTTCTCTGTTACGCAAGCTTCGGTCTTTTTAAAACCCCTTTAGGTTTTTATTTTTCTGCCGCGTTGTTTGCCCTTACTTCTTTCAGCATTCCCGCGGTAATGGCAGCCATGGCCGGTGATATTCTGGGTTCGCGCCTGGCTCCCGCGGCTATCGGTTTTATCACTTTGTTTTTTGGCATAGGACAGGCAACGGGACCCTTTGTGGCCGGCCGTATTGCCCAGGCCAGCGGCTCTTACAGCATAGCCTTTGTCGTGGCCGGCGGAGCAGCTTTACTGGGAGCGGTGGGTTCTGTTTTTTTAAGGAAGAAGGCTATGGATGGTTAAGGAGTTAAATCTCAATCTCTAGAGTGCCCACCGGAATATTTTTTTCGATAATAAAGCCCTGATCATCTGTTTTTCCTAGACGTCCGGTGTTATCAGGTAAATGTAAGTAATATGTTTCGTTCTTTAGTGGCGTTCCGTCGGAATGAATTATTTTATATGCAAAATCTATATAAACTGAAATTGTCTTGCTTTCGTGACTCTGTATTTCATTCTCCGCATCTTCTAAAATAAAAAAATATTTATAATGAAGATCTTTGTCCTCTGCCTGCGAGTCTGTAAGGTGTGAGTAATTCCAGGCAATTTTAATCTTATTGTTTTTTACAGGGCTTGTTATTTCTTCAATAAAAAAGTTATTACCCGCATAATCTTGACTGTAGATTTTTATATTAATGAATTCTTTATGGTAATTCGCTGCGTCTGCGCAGATAGTTATTTCATCGTCAGCATTTATTTTTTTTATTTCTTTTCCGTCCTTTTTCCATTTTAAATTCGCAAATATCGGCTCCTCTTTTTTTGGTTGGATAAAGAAATTTGTATTATGTACTATATTTCCATTTTGTGCGGTACTCAGAGCTGCTGATTTAATATAATCTATCAGGAGAGCAATAATTTCCGTTCTTTCCAATGCAATAGCAATATCTAAAGCGGTCTGGCCTTTTGTATTTTTTATAAGGGCGTTGGATCCTTGCTTGCATAAAAGCTTGGCCAGATCTTGTTTGTCTTTATAAAGAGCGGTGAGATGCAAAGGGATGGTTCCCCAAATGTTTTGAATATCTGGTTGAGCACCCTTTTTTAAAAGGAATTCGACTGTTTCATATTGACCATTAGCTATTGCATAATAAAGGGGTGTATTTGCGTAGTCATCCTGAACATCAATATTTACATATTGGGCCAGAAGATCTTTTACCAGCCAAACGAGGCCTCCTCGAGCAGCCGCATGCAGCAGTGTGTAACCAGAATTATTTTTAAAGGTTATATCCGCATTACATTGTCTTATGAATCGGGTAAGGACCGTATTCCCCTTTTGCGCGGCCAACATTATCGGTGTCCAGCCTTTTTTATCCCGTATATTTACATTAATGGTCTCTATCTCTGTTAAAAACCTTACAATATCTTCTTTAATAAAGTGTACCGCCAGATGAAGTGGCGTGGATCCCCACCTGTTTTGTATATTTATATCCGCTCCGCTTGCAACCAGTAGTTTTACAATTTCTAGATAGCCTATTTCTGCGGCATAGTGCAGGGGGGTTTTTCCATCAATATCTTTGACATCGATGTTTGATGTACTGCTAACCAATTCACTAGTTTTTTTAAGGCTGCCGCTTTTTACGGCTTGAAACAGATCCTGGGTGGTATCGCTATAGATATTACATATGCAGAAAAAGCAGAGAATTAAGAAGCAGGGAGGTTTTTTCATATAACATATCCTCTTAACAATATCGACTTTAGCTATAATTTAAGGTAGCATGTAAGAACATTTATTTCCACAGGAGCGTAAAATTGTTTATGAAAAATAAGGATACAATAAGTAGTAGAGCGCTCGCAGCTGTATTGGTCTGTGTAAAAAAAATAAATTGTGCTGGACACAAACAGTAATTTTAGGTAAAAAAAATAAGAGAAAAAATTTAATTCTAAAAACCTATCTAAAGAAGTTTGAAACATAGTGGATAATAATGAAAAAGCGATATTTAGAATTAAAGGACATACTTGTATCATTACCCTCGATTGCTAAACAATCAGGTGAAGAAGAATGCTTCCGAATATTACAGGAAAAACTGAAAGAACTTACAGAATATCGTAAATCATTTGATGAAGAACGGGATAAAAAAGAAAAGCATATTTTTCAAAAATTACTACTAAACATCATACATGAATCAGACTATTGTAGATACAGTTACGATAAGCCAAGGGGATATGCAGGAGATTTTAAAAATCTAGAGATGATTTGGTTTGCTATAACGGAAGGTGGTTCTCATCGCTATCTTGGTATAACAGAACTTGGAAAATTAATTTCTTCTCTTACATTTAGAATGGAAAATCCACAAGCAACTGTTGATCGCGTAAATTGTATAAGAGAAAAGTTGATAAATTCTGGCAAAAGAATTGCCAGTATTGGTTGTGGTTCGTGTATAGAGTTGTGGAAACTAGATAAAAATATTCTTAAAAACAAAGATATTTTTCTTTTAGACCAAGATGAACTGGCGTTAGAATGTGTAAAAGGAAAGTTACAAAAAAATACAATCAATAATACAAAAATTGTTAAAGAAAATATCCTTAAATTTATTATTAAAATTAGAGAAAATAATTTATTTGGGCAAAGAGATTTTATTTACCTTGTAGGATTATTGGATTATTTTTCAGTAAAAAGTGCTAGAAAAATTATAAAAGCACTATGGGGAAAATTATATTCTGGTGGCAAACTATTTTTTACAAATGCCCATATAGACAATCCGACAAAATTGTGGATGGAGTATGTTGGTGAATGGTACCTTAATTATAAAGATGAACAGGATATGTATACTATTATAGATGGTCTTGATAGTGTAGAAAAGGTATATCTAAATAAAGATCATCATAACGTATACCAATATCTTGAGATAATAAAAAAATGAAAAATGATGCAAGAAGGGAAAATCAAATTTACTATGAACAAAAGATTGCTGAATTACCTAAAATGCATTTTAAATATGTTATTTCAAGATTTAACAAGAACTTGGAAGCTGAATTCTTTAATGATTATTATTCAAGTTCTTTAGGTGTTATACGTGTTGCTCTTTTCTTAAGTGTTATATTAGTAGCAGCTTTTGGAATACTTGATATATGGATTGTGCCATTAAATAAACATTATGTATGGCTTATCCGATATGCATTTATTTGTCCAGCAATAATTATCTGTTTACTTTTATCTTTATTAAATCTGTTTAAAAAAATAATGCAATTATCGTTAAGCATTTCAGCCCTAATTGCAGGTCTCGGAATTGCAGCAATGGTTTCAATTACTCAGGAATCCGAGCCTGGATTCTACTTATATTATGTGGGAATAATCCTGGTAATTATTGCTGTATATACTTTACTGCGTATCCGTTTTGTATATGCGAGTATAGTTGGTATAATTCTCGTATTAGCCTACGAATTTGTCGCTATATTCTTTAATAATATGCTTTCGTTTTCAGATAAAATACCAATATTTCTCAACAATAACTTTTTTCTTGTTTCCGCAAATATTATGGGGATGATTGCCGGATATTTTATTGAGTTTTATATCAGGCAAACTTTTCTATTAAGAAAGCGGATTCAGTATGAAGAAGAATTGGAAATAGAGAAAACAAAAGATGAGCTAGCAAAAACTAAACAGGAGCTGGGTTTTGCCCAGTACACCCTGCAGTCCATGGAGCTGGAAACCGATGCCGTACTGAGGAACATATCGCATACTATAATGAACAAACACGCGGTACAAAAAGGCATGAGTAAAAAGCTTTCCAGAAAAATGCTGCTGCTCAAAGACGCCATTCAGGAGCTTGAGAATAAGATTCCCGAGGCCTTTAATAAATCAATAACACATATTATGGATTATTTTGAAAACACTGTGCTGGCAAAGATCCAAAAAGACAGTAGCTCTCTCGCTATCAGTGAATATAAAAAATTCTTTAATGATATAAAAACAACCATCTCCCGCAGTTTTGAAAAAAAGAATCTGGAGAAGATTAAACACTTTATCAGTAAAAAGATCGAGCATTATTCAAATGAAGCCATAACTTCTCTTGAAGAATTGTATATTAATATGAACAGTATTATCGATTATATCTACGCGATTATTTCTTATCAAAGAGGAAAGGACATCGCTATCAAATCGCATGTAAACGCTACCTTAAAAAGGGTGTATTATAATATTTTGGATACCTGCGAAAAAGAGCTGGATACCTATCATATTGAATTCGGTTATGAAAACCATACGGACGAAGTTGTTGTGTTACCGGTGTACGACTTTATTTTGGAAGAGGATATCATAAGAAATTTATTTTTAAACTCATTTAGAGCGTTGCTGGAAAGCGATCCTGATAACACACGTGAAGATAAAAAGATCTTGATCGAAGTATATTCTGAAAAAGATAAGGATACTAATGAGTATTTTTTTATTCACTTTAAAGATAACGGACAGGGAATACCACAGGATAAGAAACTGGCGATTTTTGAAGGGTATTCCACCAAGAGAGTGGGAAGAAAATCTTTAGACGGCGAAGGTCTGCTGGAGCACGGGGTGGGCTTGAGTACGGTAAAAAAGCGTATTGAAGAAATGGGAGGCACCATATCAGAACAGGGCATGCCGGGACAGGGGGCTGATTTTGTTATTAAAATTGATAAATACGTTCATGAACATATTAAACACAAACCAGAGCCGCTAAGCTCGTATCTTAAACAAGCTCCGGAGAGCGAGCTGGTCTTAAAGAACAAACGGGCGCTTATTATCGACGATACCCTGGCCATACGCGAGGAACTGGGTATAATATTGAAAAGTGCAGGCCTTACTGTCCTTTTTGCTTCCAACCTTAGTGAGGCACGCGATAAAATATATCATAAGTACGACAAGCCGGATATCATAATCCTGGATCTTGATTTGGGAATAAACAAAGGAGAAGAGCTTCTTTTCGAGTTAATGGGTAAAAAAGAAGGAGAAATACCAGTTGTAATAGTATCCGGTTCCGACAGGGCCTATTATGAAGACAAGCTGAAGTCGCTTAATGCCACCGCGGTTTTCCAGAAGCCTGTAAATGAAGAGGAATTAATCAAGAGCGTGCAAGATATACTTGCTTCTCATAATAAACAGAATTAGAAGATGTAAAAAATAGGGGTGACTAGGTTTAAATATCTTCAATAAATTGATTGACAGTCAGTCAATATAGTATTATATTTATCATATGCGAATTACCAAAGATCCTCAAGAAAGAAGAGAGGAGATAATATATACCTCTTTAAAACTGTTTCTAAAAAAAGGCTATGTCCATACCACGGTGAGTGAAATTGTAAAAAGTATTAGTGTGGCTCAGGGAACCTTCTATCATTATTTTAAATCCAAGGAAGATATTCTGGATGCCATTATAAAGACTTATATTACAACTATACTAGATGAAATTGAATCCATAGTTAATGATAAAAGTCTTACCTCCTTACAAAAGTTAGAGCAGATTTCTTATGCTCAGCTGCGGGTAAATCAGCGTTTTAATATGAATATTCACAAAATAAAAGGGGTAGATATACATGAAAGGATAATTACGCAGTTGGTTAAAAAAATTGTTCCCATAATGGCAGATATTGTGAGAGAGGGTGCGGTAGAAGGAGTATTCAATGTTAAATACCCACTGGAAGCTACGGAAATATTTATTGTTGCCGGGAATATGCTTTTTGATCCGGGCATCTTCAATTGGAATAAAAGTGAACTGGAAAGAAGAGTCGGTATCTTAATTGAGTTAATGGAATCAGCTTTTGGTGTTCTAAAAGGAAGTTTTTCTTTTTATAAAAAGTTGATGTTGGCCGGCAGGGATATTAAGGAAGGGAGAGAATAATTTTTTACTATAATAACTGACTGATAATCAGTCAAAAAAACAAAGAGAGGTTTTTATGAAAATCAACAATTATTATTTTAAAAAAGCTATTGTATATTGCATTATAGTAGTCGTTACTGCTTATTTAATTTCTGCAGAAGGAGCCTATACCATAAGCGGTACTATACGGTGCTATGAGCAAGGAACGTTATATATTTATCTTTTTGATGAAGAAACATTCAAAGTTCCGTTAACAGGCATACAAGAGCAGATTATTTCTGTAGACAGCACCAATTTTCATAAGCGGTTTATGTTCAAGGATATTAACAGCGGGATATATGGCATTAGGTGCTTTCTGGATAAGAATGGTAATAGCAGACTGGATTCAGGTCTGTTTGGGCCGACTGAACCATGGGGCATGTCATTCAAAAACGACAGGCCTTTCGGCATGCCTTCATTTAACGATATCTGCTTTGAAGTAAATGCTGATAAAAGCAATATTGAGATTGAAGTAAAATAAATTATAAGGAGTATATTATGTCAAACCTAGGAATTAATAGAAAAAATCAAATTTCTGTAATTAAAAGATACGGCACTGCCATTGCTATTATACTTTTTCCTCTTTTCTTTATTATTTCCAATGCATTGCACCCTGATTTGTTTTCTCCAAGCATGCATCGTACTTTAGACGAAGTAGTGGAACGCTTTAAAGATAATAGCTGGCTCCATTTCGCTCATTTTCTGGAATGGTTAAGCGCGCCTCTACTCATATTATTGGCTCTACATATGATGAAAAAAATAAAGGGCAAAGCAAAATGGGTTGGTCTGATTGGCGGAATTCTTGCTATTATGGGTGCGGTAATACTGGCAACAAGCAAAGGTGCCCTATGTTTTACCTTAAGTGCGTTTGATACACTGTCTGATAAAGAGATTGCGCTTATCAGGCCGGTGCTCGAGGTATTACTCTTAAAAAGGGGTTATCTTATCTTCTTATGGCTCTTACCGATCCTTCCGATAGGCTTTTTACTCTTAAGCATCGGTCTGTATCTGGAAAAAGCGGTACCACGTTGGCAGAGCATTCCATTAATTTTTGGTTCATTACTATTAGCAAACCCGGAAATAGAGGTTATTAATCTCTCGGCCTCCATTATATTGGCTTTTGCATTAATTCCGTATGCGTATAATAGTATAAAGGAGGTCAAAAAATGATATCAGCGGAAAACTGGTGGTCTGTGATAGCAAATTATAATCTTATGATTTTCCCTGTCCAGATTATATTGTATTTAGTTTCTCTTATACTAACTATTTACTTTTTTATTAAACCGGGAAAGACAGCCAATGTAGTAATGAAAATATATTTTACACTGAGCTTCAGCTGGATTGGGATAGTATTATTTTTCCTATTGGGAAAAGATTTCAAACTCTATATTCCGCAAGTAATTCTCTTTATGAGTCTTGCTGTACTATTTTTTATTGATATTTTTCGAAAACGAATTGTATATAAGCTTCCCGAAAAAAAGAGTATAAAAGCTTTGGTAGTGACAGGTCTTATTCTTGTTTTTCTATACCCGCTGTTCGGATTGCTGGCCGGGCATAATTATCCTCATATGATACTCCCAGGAAGTTTTCCCTGTCCCACAGCGGCGTTAGCCCTTATATTTTTAATCATGGCTTTGCCTCATGTAACACGGCTGTCTTATATATTACTTGTGTTCTGGGCTATTCCATTTCCCATCCTCATTCAAATACCTAAATTCGGAGTATTTGAGGATGGAGTTATGCTCATTGTTGGCATATATAGTTTAAGTATGTTTGTGATTAATTGGAAGAAAATAAAGGGCAACTGGATAATGTAAATATCAAATAATTTATTTCCTTGACACCTCCTTGAGTTAAACGATAATGAAAATTATAAAAAAAGGAGGACTAAAAAATGAAAACTGCCTTAGTAATTTCAGGCGGGGGAGCAAAAGGGGCTTTTGCCGCCGGTGTGGTTAAGTATATCTATGAAGCTTATAAACAGGACGGCTGGTTTGAAATAATAGGGGGCACTTCGACAGGCGCTCTTATTACCCCTCTTGCAGCGCTGCTTAAAGAACCGGCTTTGGCTGAATCCGCGTTTGAAACGCTTATCAAGTGCTATACTACAGTTCACACCAAAGATATTCTCAATAAACGCTGCATTATAACTCTTCTCTTTAAACCCGATGCCTTATACGGCACAAAGCCCCTGCGTAAGATTATCAATAACAATTTGACACCGGAACGCTTTGCTTACCTGCAAAGTGATGATGCGCCTTACTGTTACGTGGTATATGCGGATTATAAAACAGGTCAGGCGCATGTTGTTTCACCCAGGGACAGAGTTCCTCATCCGGATGGCTCCGGGGATCGTGCTATTAGTCTGGAAGAATTTCGTCTGGCTGTGCTGGCATCCGCCAGTGTACCGGTGATTATGGAGTGTACAAAAATCAATGACCACGTATGTTACGACGGTGGTGTGCGGGAGCTTCTGCCTTTACGCCAGGCTATCGATAAAGGAGCGGAAAAAATACTGCCTGTGTTTTTAGATCCCAAAACATTCGGGGTAAGTGAGTCAAAGTTTAAACGTTTGGATAAAGTACTGTTTCGCACACTGGATATTTTAGTAAATGAAACACTTATAAATGATGTTGAGCGGGCGGAACTCATCAACAATGCCGTGGACACAAAAGATAAACTTAAACAAGAGTTTTCCGGAGATCCCTCGGTATGGCAAAAGATTGAGCTGATATTAAATTCATATCCCGATCTTTTTGGAGGGGATAAGCGACTAATCGAGATAATAAAAGGAATTCGTCCGGACCATCAGCTTACCGACGATCCGCTTATATTCGATCCCGAACAGATGACACAGTGGCTTAACTTGGGATACAGCAAAGCGCAGTCCGTAATCACGAGTTCACCGTTTTAAGATATTACTCAGTGGTGTTTTAAAGTGAGGAAGCGGCAGCCTATGCGGCCGCGTCAGTTGTTGGGACTTTTTTTGATTTTATTTTTCTTACGCTTATTTTTTAAATGCGCGGGAGTCATTCTATTGCGCGCGACCTTATAGGCAAAACGCATTATCTGATCGGTAGTAACATTGGGACCGTGTTTTTTTTTCATAATCAGTACTATGGCTTTGAGCGCGTCCTCACTAAGAATGAGGTAGATAAACCTGTCCCTTTCTTCCGGGGTCATATCGTCATATTCGACCATGGTGTTATTTTAGGGGAAAATACGCCGGGCTGCAAGGTGTAACCTATGCAATATAGAACACGTATGGCAAGCCTTTCATCGGGAGAACTTGCCCTAAGCTGCGGTACAATAGTGTATTTTTTTTATTTAAAAAGTTCATTTGCTATTGACAAATGCTAATATATTAGCAAAGATAGTGAGCCAAGGGGGTATGATATGAATTTGGAACAGGTAATTGAACAAAAAAAATTCTACATTGTCTGGATGACGATTTTTATCGCAGGCGCAGTTCTCTTATTTATCGGCATAACCAATAACAATATATGGTATGATGAAGCTTTTACAGGTTGTCTGGCACGCCATTCGTTTATTGATATTGTGAAAATCTCGGCAGGAGATAATCATCCTCCTCTTTATTTTTTGATTACAAAGATAATCACTCTTATTTTAGGGAACAGCGCTTTTTCACTAAGAACCGCTTCCCTGCTTGGTGTGCTGGCTTTGGCTGCGCTTGGGCTGGGACCGATAAAAAGAATATTCGGCAAAAAAGCAAGTCTGCTGTTTACATTTATCGTCTTAATTACTCCGGCTTTTGTCGGGCAGGCACTGAACGCCAGAATGTACACATGGGCCGCCTTTTTTACTACAGCCTGCGCGCTGTATGCCTATTTGGCGGTCACCGGAAATAAACGCAAAGACTGGATTATCCTGGGTGTTGTAACCGTATTGGGTTTGTACACACATATTTATCTTATGCTGGAATGCTTTATTGTTTATACGGCTGTTTTTATCTGGCTTGTTTTTAAAGACAGAAAAAAACTTATACCGTATTTTATCATCGCTGCTTCCGTCATAGTGTTATACCTCCCTTGGATATTCGTGGTCTTAAGTCAGGCTTCCGAGGTGGCCAAGGAATACTGGATTCCGGCGCCCACCTCTCCCTGGATACTGTGGGGCACACTGTTTATTCCCTTTCAGCATGAATTCGGGTCAACGGTGGATCACATTTTTATCAATATTGCCTGGCTTATTTCCGCCGCACTCGCTGTAATGGGCATCATCAATGCTTTAAAACAGCGTAAAACAGCAGGAAAACTTGTTTTTTTAAGCGGCATCGTTGCCTTATGTACGTTTGCAGGCGCTTTTATCCTTTCTTTTCTGATCAGACCGATCCTGGTGCCGCGTTATCTTACCAGTATTATCGGGCTGTATGTAATAATCTGGATGTACGGTATTCTCTGGTTAAAACAGGATGTTTTAAAAATTGTTGCGGCGGCTCTGGTGCTGTTCATTTTTATTCCCCAGATAATCGATATCAAAACAGTGCAGCGCAACGGCCCCATTGCTGAAATCCGGGCCTATCTGCAGGCTAAGGTCAGGCCGGATGATGTGTTCCTGCACAGCGATGAACACCAGTTCGGGATTTTCGCGTATTATTATCCTGAGCATAAGCATTACCTTTTTCTTAAACAGGGCTTTGCGGGTTTCGGCAACTATGATGCATTCGCACCGAACGGTGTGGCCGGGCACTATTTCGGCAATTTTATTAAAGGAAAGCCACATGTGTGGCTGGTGAACAGGATTGTAAACAACTTTCCCCAATTACCTCCTATTCCGGAACAGGAAGTTGAAAAATACGGCACTCTTTATAAAGCCGCGCTTGCAAAGCGTTTTTCCCAGGACAATTCGTTCCTGCATTTGGAGATTACCGAGTTTTCCGCAGATCCGAATGATAAGCTTGATGAATCGGCCCTATTTCAAGGGGATATCAAAGAACTAAAAATAACGGTAAGCGGATTTAGAAATAATCAGGGCAAGGCCGATATCTCCTTTTACACCCGGGAACTGTATGAATTGTCGGTATATTACTTTTGGCAGGGCAAGCTGCCCGAACAGATTGAGCAGCGGGTTTTTGACAAGTTGTTTACAGATAACAATGTTTTTACGGATGAGGATAAAAGTTTTGTGCTGCGTTTTTATACGCTTGACGATAGTAATAAGCTCTATACATTAACCGGAAAATCCGTGGAAAAGGACATGGAGACCTTTTATGCGATTTACGGAAAGCTGCTGCATAGCAGAAGAAAAGACATTACGAAGCAAAAGGCTGAGTTCACCTTTACCGACCTGCCCAAAGATATGTACTACATTTTTGTGTTCCATGATGAGAACGGTGACGGCCTGCTGGACCTCAGGGAAAACGCCCCGCCCGCCGAGGGCATGGCTGTTTCCAACGCCGACAGCGGATTATCGGGAGAGCCTACTTTTGATTCCAACTATGTGGTGCTGGATAAAGATAATATGGAAGAGTCTCTTACAATGTATTATTATTAACTAAGGAGATAGCTATTAACGAATTTATTGATTTTATCTTTGAATTCAATGCAATGCCGAAGCATGCTTTCAACTCTAAATGCGGAATAAAATTAATAAAGAGAAAAGACAGGAAAGAAGTTGTTATTGCAACAGATTTACATAAAACAAGGCATAAGGCTGGTATCAGTATTACCAATGCTTGTGAGAAGATAGCTGAATTAATTTGTAAAGATTATAACATAACTCCCGATCAATTAGTGTTCATTGAATATTTCCCCAAGGCCAAAGATTTTATCCCTCATGATAAAGAAATATTTAATGTAGTGGCATTTGATAGCATTCAAGGTCAGTATAGGAATCCGAAAAGGAAAGAATTAACAGTAGAAGAATTCAGACACATTATTAAGTAGGTATAAAGTAAAAAAGTTGACACATAACACGTAAGTACCCATGTGATATTTTCAGTTCAACAATATTAAATCTGTAATCAGTCTCACTCAATATTGTTTATCTAATACTATTAAGAGCATTTTATATCAATAAAACGGAGTCGTCAGAATGAACAAAATATTTTTATGCTTGTACAGATGTTTTTTAATTATTATTTCACTTATTGGTTTAAGTTCCTGCGTATCATATTATGAATTGACTCCGCAAGATGAAGATAGTATTGAGAAGATTAGTAAAAGATTTGTTGATCAAACAGAAACGGAGCATATATTTGAAAGAGAACTCATTACCAATGGAATTCAGGAGCTGCTTGCGTACCTGGTTGCGGTTCGATCCGACTCGGTAATATCTGAATTAGATAGACTAAGCACAATTGCGGATTTAAGAAACTATATTGTGCATAAATTACACAAAACACCGATGGAGCTGGGCTTGGATGCTTTTCTTTATTGGGATGTGACCAAGCATTATGATTATGAGTTACATAAAGATGATGTACTTGAATATGAGAGCGAGCATTATGTGTATAGAGTATTTAAAAACACACGAGCACATAAGGATATAGAAAGAATTATATATCTTTCTGAAAAATATATTTCCGATCTTATTGGCTTTATTAATCCGGATAAAACCGTCCTAAAACAATTTGAAAATAATTTTAGCTATCTGGAAGAAAAAAAGATTGTCTTAGAGCTTCCTCCCAATTCAAAATATTGGGAGGGTTTTAACCAAACAGCCAGTATAGACTTTGGCTGTAGCATTAGTGATAAGGGCCTGCAGATTAAAATTAGTATTGCGTTTCCCTATTATAATAGTTTAAGTACAGCGGTGCTTACTCATGAAGTAACCCATATGGTGGATTTATTATTTAAAATCAATATTGAACAGACTAAAAGTTTATCTCATCTTAGAGGTGATAAATTAAAAGAGAGTTTTGACAAATGGTGGAATACGGTGTTTAAAGATATTTTCCCCCACGATACTCAGCTTGGAGAGGGCTTTGCCGAATATACTTCGTTTAAGTTTAGTATTTTTTATAGGGATATAGTATTAAAGTCGGAGGAGCGCCTGCATGCTACTAAGAAAAGCAGAGCAATTCGCAGCAGTATTTTAAAAAGACCGACCTCAGCTTGGAATAGGAAAGTTAGGCTGCTTCAGTATACAGAACTACAGAGTTTTGTGACTTTTTTAATAGAAAAATACGGTAAAGATAAATTTATTGAATTCTATTTTAATCCGCCGCTTACCGAAGAGAGGTTTATTACTTTGTATGACAAGTCATATTCCGAGCTTGAGCAGGAATGGCGGGAGTATTATGGGTTTTAAGTTGATTGTTTTATATTAAATGAATGTGCTTGTCTTCTTTTATTTATCATGTTATTCATATTAGTGTACATCATGGTTGATAAATGCTAATATTTTAGCAAATATGGAGAGTCAAAGGAGTAAGATATGAATTTTGAACAGGTAATTAAGGAAAAAAATATTACATCGTCTGGATGAGTATATTTATCGCAGGCATGGTACTTTTATTTATCGGCATAACCAATAACACTATCTGGTATGATGAAGCCTTTACAGGATCTTTGGTAAGGCATTCGTTTGTTGATATTGTAAGAATATCAGCAGGAGATAATCACCCTCCACTGTATTTTTAATAAGTAAAATAATTACTTTAATTTTTGGCGATAGTGCCTTTTCTTTAAGAACAGCTTCGCTGCTGGGCGTATTAGCCTTGGCCTTACTTGGACTAGGCCCTGTAAAAAGGATTTTTGGATCTAAAGCAAGTTTGTTTTTTACATTTATGGTTCTTATTATTCCGGCCTTTGTAGCACAGGCACAGAACGCCAGAATGTACACTTGGTCTGCCTTTTTTACCACAGCCTGCGCGCTTTACGCGTATTTAGTGGTAACTGAAAATAAGCGCAAAGACTGGATTCTCTTTGGTGTACTAACTGTTTTAGGATTGTATACACATGTCTATCTTATGCTGGAATGTTTTATCATCATGGCACTTATTTTTTTATGGTTAGTAATTAAGGATAGAAAAAAGCTTATAAACTTTTTAATTGTAACTGGTGCTGTTATTGTCTTATATCTTCCTTGGGTATTTGTGGTTATAGCTCAGGCCTCTGAAGTTGCCAAAGAATTCTGGATACCGGAACCAACTACCCCTTGGATACTGTTGGGCACGCTATTTATTCCTTTTCAGCATGAGTTTGGTTCCACTATGAATCCTATATTTATCAATATCGCCTTTCTTGTTTCTAGTGCTCTGGCAGTGTTGGGTATAATTAATGCGTTTAAAAACAAAAAAACTTTAGGAACCTTGATATTTTTCTGTATTTTAGTTGCTGTTTTAACGTTCGCAGGTGCTTTCATTATTTCCTACCTTGTTACACCAATCTTGATGCCAAGGTATTTTATTTCTGTAATCGGTCTGTATATAATCGTTTTGATGTATGGAATACTTTTACTGAAACAGGATGCTTTAAAGATAATTGCCGCTGTCTTAGTACTGGCTCTTTTTATTCCCCAGCTTATTGATATCAAAACTGTTAAACGTAATGGACCTTTGGTGGAAGTTCAGGAATATTTAAATGACGAACTACATCCGGACGATGTGTTTTTGCACGGTGAAGAACAGCCTTTCGGTTTATTCAGCTATTACTATCCTGAATATAGACATTATCTGCTGCTGCCGGAAGATTTTAGTGGTTTTGGTAATTATGATGCATTTGGGCCAAACAGTTCATATGGCAATGATTATAGTGATTTTATTAAAGGAGCATCACGAGTTTGGCTGGTAAACAGAGATGGGAGCAGCTGGTTCAGGATTACAAAAATTGCATATGAAGACCTATTACAATCAGCAGAAATCTATAAGGCTTCATTAACTAAAAGATTTTCACAAAACCATTCTTTCTTGATGTTAAGTATCACAAAGTTTTCTACAGATCCCAAAGACAAGTTAGATGAATCAGCCATGTTTGAAGGAGAGATCAAGGAATTAAAAATTAAAGTAAGCGGATTTAAGAATAATAAAGGTAATGCCATTATCTATATTTTCAATCGAGAGTTGTTTGAATTATCAGATTATTTCTCGCAGAACAAATTGCCCCCACAGATTGAGCAGGCGGTATTTGATAAGTTGATTATGAATAATAATTTTTTAACGGGTGAAGATAAAAATTATTGGCTGGATGTATATGCTCTGGATGAAAATAGCGGGATTTATAATCTTATAAAACAGTCTGAAGAAATTGACAGGGAATTTTTAAAGCCTGTATATAAATTGCATCACAGTATTAGTAAAACATTATAGATAAAAAGGCAGAATTCGTTTTTAAAGATCTACCTAAGGATAGGTACACTATTTTTGTGTTTCATGACGAAAATGCGAATGAATTTTTTGAGAGAGGAGAAGACGGTAGACCCTTAGAGGGGATAGCTTTTTCTAATGCTAATAGCCGCTTAACAGCACCGGCTACTTTTGATTCAAACTATGTGGTATTGGATAAAGAGCATATTGAGCAACCACTTACAATGTATTACTATTAACATCTGAAAGACCGACTTAAAACGCAAAGATCTATAATCGGAGGTAGACTGTATGTTGGAAATAATTGGATTAATTTTTCTGTCAAGGAGAAACGGTAGAGTGGCTGTGGAAAAGGGCTACAATAAGGGCCCGATTATTGTTATGACTGTAGTATTGTGGATTGGTCTGGAACTAATAGGCGTTATTCTTGGTCTTTCAGTGAGTGATGAGTTGGGGCCGATTTTGTTTTGTGGGATTATTGGTGCTATAATAGGAGCCATATTGTCCTTAATTATTACTAACAGTCTGCAAAGTAAAAATACGCCCGATAGCGCAGCCGTATCCTCAAATAGCACAGCCGTGCCCTTAAAAGGGCAGTGGTTCTGTGAAAACTGCGGCGCGAAGAATGCCATCTTTGATGACGAAAAATGTTTTAAGTGCGGAGAATTAAAACCGCAGCAGCGGGTGGAGCCGTTAGGTTGATAATTGTTGACCGACGTATAAATGCACTATAATATTGTGTACAGTACAGGTATAAGGAAAAATCATGGCTTATCATATGAGAAGAACAGACAGAGAAATTAAAGATCCTCATGCCTTAGAGCAGGTGGTTAAAAATGGAAAATACGCAGTAATTGCACTTTGTAAAAATAACCAGCCCTATATTGTAACGCTAAGTTACGGTTATGACAGTAAAAACAGATCGCTGTATTTTCACGGAGCCAAACAGGGTCAGAAATATGATTATATAAACGCTAACTCAAAAGCCTATCTGATAGTTATTGATGATAAGGGTTTTATAGAAAACGAATGCGGGCATTCATACAGATCGGTTGTGATGAAAGGCGAAATGACAATTCTTGTCGATGATGAAGAGAGGGTTCAGGCTGTGAAAGTAGTAATTGATCATTTCGAAAAAAGCCCTGACAGAATGATGAAAAAGTGAATACTAAAAGCACCACATGGCAAGATACCACAATGTTTAAATTTCAGATACAGGAAATAACGGGCAAAGAACGCGATGTGATGCCGGAGTAATATAATGAATCAATCGGAAACGCCGGGCAACAGTCTTTGTGTGCGTTCGATGGTAAGCGGGGACGATCCTTCGTAATGATTATTTACGTTTAAAAAAACATTAATACCGCGGCTTAGCATGCTGTTTACCATATTCACGACATCCGCAAGCTCTTGGTCTCTGGCTATTATTATTTTATCCCAGCGGTTGTCAGCCTGTTTTTCAATATCTCCTCTATGGGGGGCCGTGCAAGCGAATAACTGAACATCCTGCAATATATTCTTTATATTTATTATATACCGGCGCGATATCGGGCATAAAGTAGCCCTGCAGGAAAACGCAGCAGATATTATGTGTTTGCAGGAATTTGAAGTAGGCGGGCTGCAGATAATTGGGATTGCGGATTTCAATCCCGTAAGTGTAATTTTTGGGGATCATTTCAAAAAAATTTTCCAGCACAGAAATAAATGCGGAGAGGTTTTGCATTTTTAGTTTATTCAAATATTCAAATTTCAGCATCAGCGGGCCCAGGCGTCCCTGTAAAGGTTCTATGCTTTCCAGGAACAGATGAAACAGCTCCGTAGATAAAAAGTGGGGATTACGGATTAAAGGATCGCCCCTATTTTTCTTGTAAAAATGAGTAAGTGTAATACTGTTGGGAACTTTTATGGTAAATATAAAATCCCTAGGCACGCTTTCCGCATATTCACGCGCAGTGTTCTGATCGGGCAGCACTACCTGGCCCTCTTTGAACAGCGACCAAAACCATTGGTCGATTTCCACTGAATTATATTTTAGTGCATATTCTGCAAGGTAATTGATACCCTTGGTTTGTGAATATACAATATTTAAAACGGACAGGGAATGTTGCATTTATAATCATTAAACTTGACAGTTTATATGTAATATATACAATCAACCT
>CAZEPL010000032.1:0-21622 GCA_964514135.1 uncultured Spirochaetaceae bacterium
CGGCGTTGGCAAGAGTTGGAAGATGAAGTGAATAGAATAAACTTTAAATTACATTGATCCTTTTTAAAAAACAGTGTATGGTCTATAATGATTTAAGAGAGAGGTAAGCCAGATTGATGAGCATACGGCAAGGTTTAAGACGAGGAGTGTATGGGAAAAAATAATCCAAAAAAAAATAGATCCATGGCTACTATGGCTATTCATGCAGGCGAGAGCAGAGTTAAATATGCTGATTCCCTTACAACCCCAATTGTGCAGACATCTACCTTTACTTTTAAGAATACTAAAGATATCGAGGAATATACCACAAAGGAAAAAGAACGTTTTGAATATGCTCGTTACGGTAATCCGACTGAAAAAATAGCTGAGAAGCGGCTTGCCGAATTGGAAGGTGCAGAGGCCGGTGTGGTGTTTTCTTCGGGTATGATGGCAATTACCACTACTATTCTTTCACTTATTCATTCCGGTGATCATATTGTTATTACAGACGACAGTTATAAAAAAACATTGGAATTTTGTAAATCATATTTAAAAAGATTCGGTATCGGGTGTACCATAGTTCCTTTCGGTGATTATGGGGTGCTTGAAAAAGCGATCAACGAGCATACCAAATTCATTTTTTCCGAATCACCCACAAATCCTTACTTAAATATATTTGATTTGATTGAATTGAAAAAAATCGCAGAAAAACACAACTTGCTTACATTAATTGATAGTACGTTTGCCACACCCTATAACCAAAAACCTCTTGAATTTGGAATTGACATTGTATTGCATAGTGCAACAAAATATTTGGCAGGACACAACGATATCCTGGCAGGAGTTGTATTGGGGCGCAGCGAATTAATTGAAGAAATACGAAATTTACATAAATCTATGGGTGGAACAATCGATCCGCACTGTTGTTATCTTTTACTGCGAGGATTAAAAACATTTCCTTTAAGGGTAAAGCAGCAGAATGAAAGCGGTTTAAAAGTGGCGCAGTATTTGGAAGCACATCCTAAAATCGAACGGGTATACTACCCTTTTTTAGAAAGCCACAGGCAGTTCAAAATAGCCAAAGAGCAGATGAAGGGCGGCGGTGGAGTTGTAACGTTTGAAATCAAA
The DNA here is from genome assembly GCA_964514135.1 of uncultured Spirochaetaceae bacterium. Taxonomy (GTDB): domain Bacteria; phylum Spirochaetota; class Spirochaetia; order SZUA-6; family RPPD01; genus JAFGGG01. The sequence continues at coordinate 1,108 of CAZEPL010000032.1, forward strand.
GGTACGCTTGACCATTCCAAGCGTTTTCTGGATTCGCTTAAACTCTGTTACATTGCTCCCAGTTTGGGAGGTGTTGAAACCCTCATTACACATCCTGCAATTGTAAGCTACTATGACTATTCAAGTGAAGAGCGTTATGAGTTGGGAATTACCGACACATTGTTTCGCTTAGCTCTCGGAATCGAAAATGTTGACGATATTATAGATGATTTGGAAAATGCATTAAAGGTATGCTGAAAGTATCCCTTTAATTATGAAATAGCAATCCGGCTCTTCTTATTTACCAGCCTTGACAAAACGAACACTCTATGTTTTACTCATACACTCACAAATAATTTAAGTAAATAGGGTAAATCTATGGCAGAAGAACATAAAAATAATAAGAATATTGAAAAAAACATAAAAGGTTGGATAAGTTACAGACCGGAAATAAAAGTATTGGACTGTACAATCCGGGATGGCGGTCTCATGAATGATCACCAGCTTGATGATAAATTCGTTAAGGCTATTTACGATACTTTGGTAAGCGCGGGGATTGATTATATGGAGGTCGGTTATAAAGCCTCAAAAAAAATATTTTCAACCTCACAATACGGGAGTTGGAAGTACTGTAACGAAGACGACCTGCGAAAGATTATCGAAAAGGATAAAGCAATTAAAATATCGGTGATGGCTGATGCTGAAAGAACGGACTATCATACAGATATTCTCCCCAAAAATAAGAGTGTCATTGATATGATACGGGTTGCCACTTATATTCATCAGATTCCCGCTGCGATTGAAATAATTAAAGATGCTCACGGTAAAGGATACGAAACCACAGTTAATATTATGGCGGTTTCCACTGTTCAGGAAAATGAGATTGCGGAAGCACTCGAGGTATTATGTAAGATTCCTGTTAATGTGATTTATCTTGTAGACAGTTTCGGTTCTTTTTACTGTGAACAAATACAAAATCTCATGCAGATGTATCAAAAACATGCCAAAGCTGCCGGTAAATATGTCGGTATTCATACGCACAACAACCAGCAGCTTGCCTATTCCAATACGATCACTGCTTTAATAGAAGGAGCAAACTACCTTGATGCAACAATTGACGGTATGGGACGCGGTGCAGGTAATTGTGCATTAGAACTTCTTATCGGGTTTTTGCATAATCCCAAATTTTATATCCGCCCGATTATAGAGTGCTTGGAAAAATATGTTTATCCTTTAAAAACTAAATTGAACTGGGGCTATCAAATACCGTATATGATCACCGGACAACTCAACCAGCACCCGCGAGCTGCAATGAATTTTTTGAAATCTGAACAAAAGAATGAATTAATAGCTTTTTATGATTCAATAATTGAAGAAGAATAACAATAAATAAATCTACAGGTCGTTTTAAATGGAAAAGTGCGATATCCTGATTGTAGGGGCAGGAGTTATCGGTCTTGCGCTTGCCGAATATCTTGCGGCAACACGTACGAATTGTTCGATAATAGTTATTGAAAAACATGATAGTTTTGGCAGAGAAACATCCAGCCGAAACAGCGAAGTAATACATGTGGGCATCTATTATCCCAAAGGATCATTAAAAGCCACATTCTGTGTTGAAGGCTGCAGGCTTTTGTATGAGGTTTTAACAAAGTACAATCTGCCTCACCAAAAGACAGGAAAACTTATAGTCGCCACAGATAAAGCAGAAGAGGATATAATTGAAAAATTATTCCTTAATGCAAAAGCGAATGGCGTAGCTGATGTCTCTCTTATCGGACAAAAACAGATAACATCACTTGAACCGGCTGTACGGGCTGTGGGAGCTCTCTACTCCCCTTCGACGGGGATTTTTGATACACATGCTTTTATGAAATTGCTTGAGCTCAATGCTTCCAGTGAAGGTGTAATCTTCGCTTATAATTGTCACGTCTTTGCTATTAAAAAGATCGTTAAAGGATATGAGATTTCTATTAAAGATGCGGATGGTGAAATAGTAAGGCTTGCATCCGCTGTTGTGATAAATTGTGGCGGTCTATCTTCCGCCGCAGTAGCGCAATCAGCAGGAATTAACTGTGAAAAGTCAGGTTATAGTTTGTATTATTCAAAAGGTGAATATTTTACGATCCAGGGAATTAAAAGCAATTTTTTAAAACAATTGATATATCCACCGCCGGGAACTGCGAGCTTGGGAATACACACGGTTTTAGATTTGCAAGGTCGATTAAAATTAGGACCAAACGCGTTTTATGTAGATGAAATTAACTATGATGTGGATATAAATCATAAAAAAGATTTTTTTAATGCGGTAAAAAAATATTTACCCTTTATAAAAGAAAAATATTTAATTCCCGATATGGCGGGAATCCGCCCGAAACTTCAGGCTCCCGGAGTAAATTTTAAAGATTTTGTGATAAATGAGGAAACAGCCCAAGGTCTGCCCGGTTTCATCAATTTAATAGGAATAGAATCACCCGGATTAACTTCTTGTCTTGCAATTGCGCATTATGTTGCCCGGCTGCTCTAGTTTTTTACTTGCATTTAAAATAGATCTTGACCTTTATAGGCCTTTTTTGTATATTCAAAATAACATTATGACGGCGCAGGGTAGAGCAGTTGGTAGCTCGTCGGGCTCATAACCCGGAGGTCGCAGGTTCGAGTCCTGCCCCTGCTAAAAAAAGGGTATTCCAATGTGAATTGGTATACCCTTTTTTTATTTGATTGAGGAAATTGAAAAACTCAAAATATATTAAGTTAGTAAAATACTTATTCTCTATACCATAATAAGTTAGCAATTTCCATTTTAGGAGCTTCTTGCAAAAATGTTATTTTTGCAAGAAGCTCGATTATCTTAAAAATACTATCAAAAAAAATAGCGGCGAAGGGACTCGAACCCCTGACCCAGCGGATATGAGCCGCTTGCTCTACCATCTGAGCTACACCGCCATAGAGAAAGAACATTATCAATAAATAATTATTATGTCAACTAAAGGATCCGTAAAATATCGTATGTAAAAATAGTATAATGAGCTTCTTTATACGGTATTTTTATTCTTGCAATTTAATAATAATGCAGGTATAGTTTAGCAGATTATTATTGGTTTTTAAGAATTATCACCTATGAAAAAGTATTCTCTTATCCTTAAGTTAAAATTACGAGCAAGACTTATCATCCTCTTACTTGTTGCAATCTTATCTACAGTAATCGCCGGGATTTATTTTACCCGATACCTTGTAAAACCAAATACAGGTCTGGTTATGAATTATATGGAAGTGATATACGACAAAGGTTTTATTGTTTTCTCACCGAGAACACCTTTTTCACCGGCGGTTTCCGCCGGTCTAATCCCCAATAAGGATATAATTCTTAAAATAAATAATAAGCCGATTAAAACAATCAGAGATGTTCTGGATGTTAATTCTACGATCTGGAGTTTTAAACCGCTTCCTGTCCATGTACTAAGAGAGCAGAACCAAGAAATCAAAATATATATTACACCTGAACTTAATCTGCTGCGTGCTGATTGGATAGTTACCCTCTATTTTCTTTTTGTACTGTGCTTTATGGCTTATTATCTTATCTTAAACCATAGACAAGAAACCTATAATATAATTGCCATTATTATAACACTTTTTTTTATGATTTTTATTTGTGTACAACCATTCTATTTTGAAAATGTTATTACATTATCCCTTATTTATTTGGGAGAGCTGGTCTCCTGGTTGTTGGTAGTGTTTGCCCTCTATTATCCGAAACCCAAATTCCACAAATATTTCCGCAGGGGTTTGATAATCACGGTAGGATTGCTTTATGCTGTTTATATCTTATTTCGAACTGAAGCATTTATCCAGTGGAGCCAAAATCGCAGTGAAGAGTATTATAATAAAGTCATATTCTTAGGACAAATCCAAAATATCTCTGATTTATTTGCCTATGTACTTTTTTTGGGTTTTATTATTCACACCTATGTGAAATCAGCTCAAGTGAGCATCAAAAAGCATATCGAATGGATTGCCGCAGGTGCTTTTATCGCCATACCCACATATGTTTTCTTTGATCAGATTCCCTATATAATAGGAGAAATGCCCGGTCAGCGGTTAGGAATGGGCAGTTTTGCGAATTTTTTTCTCTCTTTTTTACCGCTTTTCTATCTGATAGGTCTTATAAGAGCCCATAAACTCAATCTGCAGGTCCTCAATAAGCGTTCTATAATTTCGTTATTTTTGGCTTTAATATTATTAGCGATTTTTGCCTTTCTTTATCAACCCTTTAAAGATATATTCGTTCAGAATTATGGAATTCCTGCGGATATTGCCGGTTTTATGGTTTCATTGGCTCTGTTCATTACCTTATTTCTTTTTTACGCTTTTTCATTCTGGATTATCGAAAAATATTTTTTTAAATGTATTACGGCAGTGGATGAAAAGGTTGCCGTGAATGTAATAGAACCGGACAATCCCTTTGATTCAATAAATCTTTTTTCTTTTCAAAAAGAAAAAATAGTTGAATTGCGAATGTTGTTCAAAGGAATTGATAATAAGTTTTCCAAATCGTTAAGGTCAATAAACAATTCTCTGTTAACATTAGCACGTGATGTAAAAAAAATGCCTGATGGAACTACCAAGCATACTCGGAACAATGAATCGGAGCTGGAGCAAGCTATTGAAAAAGCTCTTAATAATGTACGACAAGGCTCTCTTACCATAAACGAGTTTATTAAGAAGTTTGTATCGTTTATCGGACAGGAAACAGCCATACCTATCAGTATCGATATAGAGACTATTATCTCCAGTGCTTGCGAACAGATAAAGGTGCGAATTAGTGATGTGCATATCAAAGTGATAAATAATGCACACGTAAAATTGTTCTGTTATCCCGAAGAGATAATCCTTTCCATCATTTTACTCTTTGAGAATTCGTACGATGCTTTACTCTCTAAAAGCTCTCAGATTGAAATAAAATCATCCTCGACTCCCCAGTACGTGTGTATTGAAATAAAAGATAAAGGTGTAGGAATAAGCGAGAAGATTATGGATAAAATTTTTAATCCGTTTTTTTCTACAAAAAGGGGCCATGACGGATTAGGCCTTTTTTTCTGCAGATTGTTGGTTGAAAAAAATTGGGGGAGGATTGAGATCCGCAGTTTACAAAATAAACAGACAACCGTCTGTCTGTATTTATCACAACAGCAGGCAGAGTAATAACGGCAGTAAGGCTGTGATATTTTAAATACGATTTTTACTTTATTTTATATTCAATTTTTGATATAACAAATTTGATATTCCCAAGAACAAGGATCGCCTTTAGTATGCCAAAAAAATCTATTGTAGCCATAGTAAACTGTTCTTCTTATAATGAGAAGAAGGTATATGATGCGGTTAATAAGGGTATCGAATTATTAGGCGGTATTAAATCTGTTTTCCCTCAAGAAAAGCGGATACTATTAAAACCAAATCTACTTTTAGGCATTGCTCCGGAGGTAGGTGCTACAACGCATCCGTCTGTATTTTTGGCGGTAGCTAAAGTTTTAAAGCAACGAGGATTTCCCCTGGTTTATGGTGATACTCCTGGTTTTGGGAGTGTCGAATCCGTATGCAAAAAGAGCGGAATCGCGCATGCGGCAGCGGGTTTGAACATTCCTCTCGCAGAGTTTAAAAAGGGCAGAGAAGTAGTATTTGAGAACGGAATACAGAATAAAGTTTTTTTTATTGCCGAAGGCGTTCTGGATAGCGAGTGTATAGTAAATATTCCAAAAATGAAGACTCACGGACTTACAACCATGACAGGGGCTATAAAAAATATGTTTGGTATTATCCCGGGCCTAAGGAAAGCGGCTTTCCATGCCCGTTTGCAGGATGCTAAAGCGTTTTCGCGTATGCTCATAGATTTAAATAGATTTATAACCCCTGCCTTAACAATTATGGATGCTGTATACGGTATGGAAGGAAATGGTCCGAGTCATGGTGATCTGGTACATACGGGGCTGCTTTTATTTTCCCGGGATCCTGTTGCCCTGGATGCCACAGCTTGCAGAATTATGGGGATAAATCCAGAGCGTTTATATTTCCTTAAGCATGCAATGCAGATCGGACTGGGTGTTATTGCTGAAGATGCAATCATCATCAGAGGAGTGCCGCTGGCAGAATGCCTGGGAAAAAAATATAAGTTACCGCCGACAAATAAATGGGAAAAGGGTATACCCATCTTGCAGAAGTATGCTAAAAAATATCTTATTCCCCGGCCGATTATATTAAATGATTTATGTACAAAATGCGGTATATGTATAAAAGTATGTCCGGTAAGGCCGAAGGCTCTCAAGCGCGGAAAGACCTCGATCCCTAGCTACAATTATGAGCTTTGTATTCGCTGTTACTGTTGTCAGGAAATGTGTCCTACCGGCGCAATAACAATAAAAATTCCGCTGTTGGGAAGGTTATTTTACGGATGTTCAAGACGTTTTTAATATAATCATGGTTTTTTATTGTCACTTTGAACACAATGAAACTTGGTTAAAGCGGATTTTATTTAAGAAAAATGCTTGACTTGTATTAAACCACTTTATTATCTTTAAGAAAAAAGAAATGGATAGCTCAATGTCAAACAAACAGGAGAGAAAAAAAAATACGCACGAAGATAAAAAACACGAAGAAAATGTGTTAAAGCAGAAACACGAACAAAAGAGTGAAAAAGAACAGGATATAAAATTACAGAGCGCTGAAGTTGGTACGGGTGAGGCTGAGACTCAAAACAGCGGTAAAGATATTGCGGAAGATAAAAGCAGCGAAACAAAAACAATGCAGCAGACAGTAGAAACATTAGGAGCAGAGAATTCAGAGTTAAAAGATATGTTGTTAAGAAAACAGGCGGAATTCGAGAATTTCAGAAAACGTATACAAAGGGAAAAAGAAGAATCTATAAAATATGCCAATGCCATGCTGCTTTTAGATCTTACAAATACTATAGATAATTTTGAACGTGCAATACAATCTGCTAAGGACTCCGAAGATTTTCGTGCTTTTCATTCCGGTGTGGAGCTGATAGAAAAACAGCTGACACAAATGCTGGGAAAAAAATGGGGATTAAAAAGATTTGAATCCCAGGGTGAAAAGTTCGATCCGGACAGGCATGAAGCAATAATGGCCGAGCAGTCGGATCAAGTAACTGCACCTACTGTTGTAGAAGATTTTCAGCGTGGTTATTTATTGAATGAACGGGTTTTACGCCCAGCCAAAGTTAAAGTAGCACAACCTGCTGAAGGTAATAATAAAAATAATAAAACTACTTAGTCTGATAATTATTTGTTATATTTTAATTGAGTAAAAAAGGAGAAGCATATGGGTAAGATAATCGGAATTGATCTTGGTACAACAAACTCCTGTGTGGCAATTATGGAAGGAGGAGAACCTGTAGTTATTCAAAACTCCGAAGGTCAACGAACAACTCCTTCTACTGTTGCTTTTACAGCCAAGGGAGAAAAACTTGTAGGTCAAGCTGCGAAAAACCAGATGATCACTAATCCGGAAAATACTATATATTCTATTAAAAGATTTATGGGAAGAAGATACGGAGAGGTTCCTGAAGAAATTAAAATGGTACCGTATAATGTTATAGATTCAGGTAGTGATGCGCGTATTGACATCAGTGGTAAATTGTATTCACCTCCCGAGATTTCTGCGCTTATTCTGCAAAAAATGAGAAAAACTGCAGAAGACTATTTGGGTGAGACTATTACTGATGCGGTTGTAACTGTACCTGCTTATTTTAATGATGCGCAGCGGCAAGCTACAAAAGATGCCGGAAGGATTGCCGGGCTCAATCTCAAAAGGATTGTTAACGAACCTACCGCCGCGGCTTTGGCGTACGGATTGGGTAAAGATGGTAAAGATGAAAAGATTGCTGTCTATGATTTAGGCGGAGGTACTTTTGATATATCGATTCTCGAGTTGGGAGATGGCGTATTTGAAGTGAAATCAACCAATGGCGATACTCATTTGGGCGGGGACAATTTTGACCAACGAGTAATTGACTGGTTAGTTGAAAACTTTAAAAAGGATTATGGGATCGATCTCTCAAAAGATAGAATGGCTTTGCAAAGACTTAAAGAGGCTTCGGAGAAAGCTAAAATTGAACTTTCGGGGACACAGGCCACTGATATAAATCTTCCTTTTATTACCGCTGATTCTTCCGGGCCGAAACACCTGCAGTATAATCTGACAAGAGCAAAATTTGAACAAATGATCGAAGATCTTATTCAGAAAACAAAAAATCCTTGTATTCAGGCCCTAAAAGATGCAGGTCTGGCTGCGCCTGATATTAATGAAGTAATTCTCGTTGGAGGTTCAACGCGAATACCGGCCGTACAAAAATTAGTTAAAGAGCTCTTCGAGCGCGATCCGCATAAAGGTGTAAATCCGGACGAGGTTGTAGCTATGGGTGCCGCTATTCAGGGTGGTATTTTGGGCGGTGATGTAAAAGATGTGCTGTTGTTAGATGTTACACCGCTTTCTTTGGGCATAGAAACCCTGGGTGCCGTATTTACGCGTTTGATTGAAAAAAATACCACGATTCCGACAAGAAAGAGTCAGATATTCTCTACGGCAGCAGACAATCAAACCGCTGTTTCCATACATGTACTGCAGGGAGAACGTGACATGGCCAGTCAGAACCGTACATTGGGCAGGTTCGATTTGGTGGGTATTCCATCCGCTCCGCGCGGTGTACCGCAGATCGAAGTAACATTTGATATTGATGCAAACGGTATTGTTCATGTGTCTGCCAAGGATTTAGGTACCGGTAAGGAACAGAAGATTAGGATTGAATCTTCATCAGGACTTTCGGAAGAAGAGATCAAAAAAATGGTCAAAGATGCAGAGCTTCATGCAGAGGAAGATAAAAAAGAACGTGAAAAAGCAGAAATACATAACGAAGCCGATAATATGATATATACAACCGAAAAATCATTAAAGGAATTCGGAGATAAAGTAACCGCTGAGGATAAACTAAAAATCGAAAGTGCTTTGGATGAACTGCGTAATGCCTTGAAATCCGATGATCTTTCGCTTATAAAGACTAAATTGGAGGAGTTACGTCAGGCTTCATATAAATTAGCAGAGGAGATTTATCGTCAGGCTGGTGCAGGTTCGCAGGGCACGGAAGAAGCGGGAAGCGCGCAAGAGGATACGGAAGCTTCAGATGAAGGTGCAGACCAAACAAAGGGTACGGCAGAAGATGTTGATTATGAAGTTGTAGATGAAGAAGAGGAAAAGAAATAACATACTCATTAATACGAAACATTTTTAAGATGAAGAGAAGAGAATAACCTTGGTTAAACGTGATTATTATGAAGTTTTGGGTGTGCCGCGCAATGCATCTAAAGATGATATAAAAAAAGCATATCGCAAACTGGCAATTCAATACCATCCAGATAGAAATCCCGGAAGTAAAGAGGCGGAGGAGAAGTTTAAAGAGGCTACGGAAGCGTATGAAGTGCTTGCGGATGATAAAAAACGTCAAACATATGATCAGTTTGGTTTTGCAGGCATAGAGGGGATGGGTAGTGCGGCCCATGATTTCTCATCGGTATTTAGAGATTTTGAAGATATATTCGGTGATTTTTCCGGAATATTCGATTCCTTTTTCGGCGGCAGTACACGCCGCAGGAGATCAGGCAGAGCTCAAAGTTCGCGTGGAGCGGATCTTCGTTATGATATGGAGATAGATTTCGGCGAGGCTATCTTCGGCGCGGTAAAAGAAGTATTGTATCAAAGAAATGACACCTGTTCCTCCTGTAAAGGATCGGGAGCAGAATCGGGATCGGGCAAGACCATGTGTCCATCTTGCGGAGGCTCAGGTCAGGTGCGGCGCAGTTCAGGGTTTTTTTCCATCGCAACTACCTGTCCATCCTGTCGAGGTGAAGGCTATATTATTAAACATCCCTGTAAGGTGTGTAATGGTTCGGGTGTACTAAAAAGGAAGCGGGTGATCAAAGTCACTATTCCACAAGGTATTGAAAACGGAAGGCGTATTAATATTCCAAATCAAGGTGATGGCGGACTAAATAATGGTCCTGCGGGCGATTTATATGTTTATATCCATATCCGGTCGCACGAAAAATTCAAACGTCAGGGAAATGATATCTACTGTGTAATTCCTATTTCTTTTACTCAGGCCTCTTTGGGAGCTGAGATTTTAGTACCGACTATCGATAAAAAAAAGGCACGAGTAAAAATTCCTCCGGGAACTCAGACCGGAAAAGTACTCCGGCTTAAAAATGAAGGAGTTCCCTTTATCCATAACTCACACAGCAGAGGGGATATGTATATTGAGATACTCGTGGAAACCCCCGATCACCTTAATTCACGTGCGAAAATATTATTAAAAGAATTATCTGAAATAATCGGTGAGGAGAAAAATCCCGCTCCAAAAAATCTATCTGAGTTATGAGAAAACTGCAAGAATATTATTTTTGCCTGAAGCTCTGATTAAAATTATTGTGATTTCAATTAAAAAATGGAAGTGATAGTTCTCTACGCAAGAATATGTGCAATTACTCTCCTCTGTTTACAGCTTAGTCTTTTATTTATAAGGTTATTTACTTGTTACAATAAAAAAGAGCTTTTTGCTTTTGCCCTTACACTCTGCTATCTGGGATTTAAAATACTATTCCCTGATGTAACCTATTTAAATGAAATATCATCATTTCTTGTTATTTGGGCACTTGGGAATTATTTAGCTATTCTCCTCGAGGATAAAAAGAGGGATACCTGGAATATAGCATTTTTTTGTATAATAGGAGTGTATGCAATTCTTGTTGTTTTAGGATTTAAAAATACTGTTCTTTTTACTTTTTTCTATCTTTTTACGGCAGGTATCCTCTTTCTGTATCCCCTATCTGCTTTTATTCAATACTATAAACGTACCAAATTTCTTATGATCATTTTTTTCTGTATTACAGCAATAAGCGCTCTATTAGCCGGGGGATATGAATATCTGGCAACTACTTATGCACTGCCCTTCGTTGATATAACACTATGGATCTTTATACTCATATTTTTAGGTACGGGCTATTTACTTTCGCAGCAGGGGTATCTTTTAAGTACGGAACTGCACAGTTTATATACACGGCTTAATATGCAGGAGAAAAAATTGCATCAGCTTTATTCCAGGCTTGCATACACCGAGCAGACCTTGGTAGTAAAAGACCGCTTTATTTCATTGGGCCTGCTAGCTGCGGGTATTATTCACGAGTTTAAAAATATTCTTGGGCTTATCTTAAGTTGTGCTCAATTCGGACAAGCCAAATCAGACTCTGCTCATAAAGAACAGAGTTTAAGTATGATTGTAGAAAATACAAAGCATGGTTTGGAATCTGTTATCGGCCTGTTAGAAAGAGTAAGAGTTAAAGACACCATTACACCGGAAGTGATTGTAATGAAGGATTTTTGCCACCGGCTAATTAAGGTAGTGAGAGCAAATTACCGGGGAGCAGGAGTTAATGTAGTGGCTAAGGTAAAAAAGAATTTTGATGTATGTATCCGTAAAGCCGATTTCGAGCAAGCTATATTGAATCTGATACGGAATGCAGCCGAAGCTCATAAGAGTTCGGATAAAGTTGCGGAGAAATCGATAATAATAGAAATAACTACGGAATACAATCAGGGAATAGTCATAATAGCAGATAATGCGGGGGGATTACCTCCAGAGATTGTCTGCAATATTTTTGAGTCGCATTATAAAACAAAGGGAGCTACCGGTGTCGGTTTGTACCTTACAAAAATGCTGGCCGAGCAAAATGGTGTGCAGTTGCTGTATGAACCAGCGAAAAACGGCAGTGTGTTTAAATTTATTTTTTCTGATATACAAAATACATAAAACAGCAATTTTAAATTTGATTACATAAAATGCTTGCTTTTTTGTGCATTGTATTAGAAAATATAAATTATTATGGAGGTTCCCACACCGCTGTATTATAAAAGCGGAGGGCACGGGTAGCAATCATTTTAAAGATATGGGGGAATACCATGTATAAGCGAAAAACTTATATAATTAATAAAGAATTTCAGTATAGCTTTATAGCAATCTTTCAGTTTATCATTATTATTTCTCTGTTTCTTTTTTCCGCCGGTTTCTTTCTTTACTATTGGGTAATGCATATGACCGGAGAGGGTGTATATCAGGAATTTCTTTCTCTTTCCCAGCAGGTTACTATCAATGTTCAACCATTGCAGCATGAAGATATTCAGGATACGTACGGACTGCTATCTCAGCTGAGTAAAGCTAACGATGATAAAGAAACGATAAAATTCATTCGTGATAATATGCCGCCGGATGGACTTATTAAGTTGGATAGTATCTCCGAAAACAGCTCTGCAAGCGATATTAAGAACATACTAACGGAAAATATTAATTATTTTTTGCAGAAGCTTATTATACAGCGAAAGGTATTTTATAAACAGGAAAGATTCAAGGATATAAGTCTGACACAGGAACTACAAGAAATAATAAATATGAAAATAGATCCTCAGAGTGAAGAAATGTATAAGATGAATCTTATGCTTTTGGAAGCAGCATTCTCACCAAAATTAACTGTTGTTTGGGAAGGAAAAATATCAGAAAAATTAAATTATCAAAAAGAAGTAATCGGATTAAAACGACATGATATTGTACTCCCTCCACTCTTGATTAATAATTTATTAATTATGTTTTTGATAATTGTTGTGGGAATATTCTATTCACACAGGATAGCCGGACCCATGTACAGAATAGAAATGGACATTAAACGGGTTTTGGACGGCGAAAAAGGAGTAACCATAAGACTAAGAAAGAAAGACAAATTGAAATCCTTAGCTGATCTTGTTAATCAACTTATAAAAAAGGTGGAGAAATCCAAAAAATAGCAGATAAAAAAAGTTCGTCAGCTGCATATAAAATTTATAACAGAAAATATATCGGCTCTAAACGGGAGCTCTGCAAACAGCTGCTTGATCGTATATTCGAGGTCGTAGGTCTGCCTCGGAGTTTTCTTGACGGTTTTTTAGGCACCGGTGTAATAACAGCTGAAGTTTTAAAGCAGAAAGTTAAAAAAATATATGCGGTTGATAATCTTTGTTTTAATATAATCATTTTAAAGGGCTTTACGGCTAAACAATCAAACCTTATAAATATCTCAAAGCATTTACATGATTTAAATGCGCTGCCGGGAATAAAAGGTTACATTACGGAACAGTTTGCCTCCACTTATTTTACCGAACAAAACTGCATGCGTATGGATGCTGTAAGAGAAGCAATCAATCAGCTCTATGTAAGCCGAATGCTTAATGAGGATGAATATAATTATCTGCTTGCCAGTTTTTTACTTTCTGCAGACCGTATCGCAAATACTCTCGGGCAGTACGATGCTTTCTTAAAGCATATCGGGAGCAGTACCCATAAAGCCGGAAGGCATATTGTAGATTTACGTGTATACAGCTCTTTTTTACTGCGGCCTTTAGAGCTTGTTACAGCTTCCGAACTGATTATTTATAATAAAAACATACTTGACTGTGTAGGAAAATTTAAGTGTCATACTGCATATTTTGATCCTCCTTATAATACAAGACAGTATTGTGACAATTATCATGTATTGGAAAATTTGTCACGCTGGGATAAACCCGCTCTCTTTGGAAAAACAAAAAAATTTAACCGTACTATGTTAAAAAGCCGTTTCTCACAGCGCAGACAGGTAAAAAGAGCATTTCAGGAACTCTTTGACCGGGTACGGTCAAGACATATTTTTCTATCATACAATTCAGAAGGTATTCTTTCCAAAGATGAAGTTATTGATCTGCTATCGCCTTACGGACCTGTCACTAACTGGCAGATACCCTATTCTGTATTTGGAAAAGGCGCGGGTGTTTCAAAAAAAAGGCAGGTATGGGAATATTTATTCTATGTGCCAAAAAATGTGAAATAATTATATCAAGGATAGTATCTATCAACTGTGCGAATCACAATTGACGTGTGCTGTGAGTTTTACTATACTGAGTGTGTATGAGAGTGATTCGTGCAAAGGGAGTAATCATTTTATTTTTGGTTCAGTCTCTTTTTTTTACTCAATGTGCTACTGATTCTCCCCGTTTCGAATACCCGGCCAAGCCGATCATCCTTTTTTGGTGCCGGAATGCCGAGATACTAAAACATCTCACTCATGCAGCAAATTGGGTATGGGTGGGAGATCCGGCCCGGAATAAAGATAAAAATATGATTCATCATCAGGATACCTGGCTGGCTAAAGATGTAATACCTTTGGTATGGGCAGGGGGTGTCTGCTATATAGACGCAAGTTTGGATGATTTTGTGGACAGATGGCGGTCTAAAATCAAAAAGGGTGCCCGTGCGCTTCAAATTGATGAGTATATGCCTCAGTCCGAAATGGTAATGGCAAAATTAGCTAAGGCCTTAGAAATCATAAAAAGCGAATATCCGTATATTTATCTAGCGGTGTGGCACGGCAGTTTTATACCGGAAGGGCTCATAGATGCATATACGAAATATGTGGATCTGCTTATACTGGAAAATTACTTTACCGATCAGTTTTACGGCTGGCTGGTTTTTTCCGTAAACAGCGAAAGAGTTCGTAAAGCAAATATCATACATAAAACAATATTCGGTTTGGAGATAACAGAAAAGGATTGGGATCAGCAAGAACAGTACATACAGGAACAGATAAAATGGATTAGAACGAACGCACCGGAAATGCCGGGAATCGGCTTTTTTGCCCCGAAAGCTCATCCCCAGGCTCTCTTGGGAGCCGAGAGCTTGGCTGTGCGTTATTTTATTGATGAAAGCAATAATTAAAAAATGTCTAAACCACACGATAAGCTAGAGTTATTTGATGAACAGGGGAACTCACGCGGTTTTTACTCAAGCCAAAACCGCGTTAATGATCTTACCGGAAAAGAATGGCTGTTTTGGACCCGTTCGGTGATTTCCAAAGTATATCCGCCAAATTTACAGCACAAACTGCGCAGCGTACACGGAGGTCAAAAGCCGCCGCAACTCTGTGCGGAACTTATAAAAATATTTACCAAACAGGGCCAGCAGGTCCTTGATCCTTTTATGGGTGTGGGGGGAGTGTTATCAGGAGCAGCCCTTGCTTCAAGATCCGCAACAGGTATAGAGCTTAACAGCAGATGGATTGATATCTATAAGCAGGTATGTGAGCTTGAAGGTTTAAAGCAAATGGAAGTTATAGAGGGCAATGCCCTGCATGTGCTTGCAGACTTTAACAAGCGCGGGTTTGATTTGGTTTTTACCGATGTCCCTTATTGGAAGATGGATAAGGCTCCGCGTTCCAAAGGAAAATATAAAAAGCATGGTGAGGAGTCCCGGCAAGCAAAACTTTCCAAACTATCGGCTTTTAATGAAATCAAGTACGGCTCCAAGGCCCAGTGGCTCGATCAAATGCATGCTGTGTTTAATGCCGCGGTCTCCTGCCTAAAGAATTCAGGATATCTGATCACCTTTATTGGTGATATGTATTATGATAATGAATACCACTGTCTGTCTTACGAACTGGCGCACGTGTTAGCCAAAATCAAGGGACTTGTGTGGAAGGCCAATCTTATTGGGTACGATGTATCAAAGAAGCTGCATCTTTATGGGTATCAGTACGCTTTTATTCCCTCCATGATACACAAGAATATTTTAGTATTCAGAAAAGAGCTCTAGTTTCAAAGTTAATTTATCTTTAATAATTTTTAAGCTTTTTGTCGATTTTAGTAACAGAACCAAATGAATTTATAAGGAGTTTAAAACCGATGGAGAAGATATATCTTTGCCTCGTAGTATTTCTGTTCATATCATTAAGCGTTTTTGCCGCAACAGAGTATACCTTCGATAAAAATCGGGACGGAGAACCGGATCAGTGGTATGAGTATGAAGAGGGGAAGGTCGTTAATGAAAGACTGGATACCAATTTTGACGGGAAGATCGACTACAAAGCAGAGTTTGATAAGCAGAACCGTAAAATGCTTGAAGAGTTTGATATCAATTTTGACGGCACAATGGATGATGTATATCACTACGAAAACGGCAAGCTCACCATGGAGGAAATTGATTCGAATTATGACGGCAATATTGATATTTGGATTTATGTGGTGGAAGGGAATCAGATTTATAAATATGAACAAGATACGGATTTTGATGGTGAAATTGATAAAGTAAAACAGTATGGTAATAATTAAATGCCGGTTTATATCT
Source organism: uncultured Spirochaetaceae bacterium (assembly GCA_964514135.1). Classification (GTDB taxonomy): domain Bacteria; phylum Spirochaetota; class Spirochaetia; order SZUA-6; family RPPD01; genus JAFGGG01. The sequence goes on from CAZEPL010000032.1 coordinate 17,327, forward strand.
ATGGATTTCATGCCGTTGAAGAGCTGTTAAAAAAAGGAGGGGTGGACGGCTCTCTGTTTTACAGTAAAAAAAGTAAAAAATCAGATGGTCTTATCTCTCTTGCCCAAAACAAAGGACTGGATACAGCTTTTAAGAATGATGATGAACTTTCACGGTTGTGCGGTAATAATGATCACCGTGGTGTGCTTCTCGTGTTAAAAGAATTGCCTTTCTCCTTTCAGCATGATCTTAGCTCCGCTTTAAGAACCATTCAGGGCAGCCGGGCCTTAGTAGTAATTCTGGATAATATTACAGATCCTCATAATTTAGGGGCAATCTTAAGAAGCTGCGATCAGTTTGCCGTCGATCTGGTTGTTATTCCTAAAAGAAAAGCAGCGGGTGAAACCCAAACGGTTTTAAAGATTTCGGCCGGTGCCAGTAATTTTGTTTATCTTATCACGGTGGCCAATTTGCATAATGCGGTTGACATGCTGAAAAAGGAACAGTTTTGGATTTATGGCGCTGATATACAGGGGAAACCTCTTCATGAAATCGATTTAAGCGGCCGGATTGCCGTTATTTTAGGAAGCGAAGGCAAGGGACTGCGTCATTTATTAAAAGAGGTGAGTGATGAGCTCATCGCAATTCCTGCCAAAGGCCATATTGATTCGTTTAATGTGTCGGTGGCTGCGGGTATTATGCTCTATGAAGTAAGACGACAGCAGGGCTGGCTTTAGCTAAGTCATTTCGCGGGCCTTAAGAATACGTTCCGCCAAATATACGGCATTCAACACCCCCTGTTTCCCCAAACCCATTGTTGCTACGGGAATGCCTTTTGGTAATTGTAGAATGGAAAGCAAAGCATCGATACCGGTAAGTGGGCCTCCGACCAGCGGAACACCGATCACCGGAAGCTCAACTTTGGCAGCTACAACTCCGGGTAGAGCTGCAGAGAGACCTGCTGCAGCTATAATAACCCGATATGATTTCTCATTCTCCGTTAAAAAGAGCAGTAGTTCTTCCAGGTTTCTATGAGCAGAATATATTTTTAGATCACAACTGAGATTTTTTTCTTGAATAAGCTTTAAAGCGGGCTCAATCTGTTCTGTATCGGATTTCGAGCCAATAATAAACAGAATGTCTTTCATGATGTTTTATCTCCTTATATGAATTTACTGCCTATATCGGAACGGTACCAGGCTCCTTTAAACTGTATCTGACTGACATGGTTGTATGCGATAAGCGAAGCATGAGCAAGATCATTTCCTCTTCCCACAACAGTAAAACAGCGGCCTCCTGCCGTAAAGACCTGCCCCTGACTGTCTAATACAGTAGCTGCATGAAAAAGCAAAAGCTCCTGCTCAAAGCTTTCAGGAAGTCCTGTGACAGGTATACCTTTTTGGTATTTTCCGGGATAACCTGAAGCCGCCACCACCACACCAAGAGCCGCACCCTGTTTTATGCGAATATCCAGTGTGTCAAGCTTTTGCGTGAGCATAGCCTGACAGATCATTCCAAAATCAGTTTCGATCATAGGAAGCAGCACTTGCGCTTCCGGGTCGCCAAGGCGGATATTGTACTCTAAAACTTTAGGCCCTGCTTGGGTTATCATAAGTCCGAAATATAATACACCCTTATAATTAAGGCCGTCCTTATTCAATCCGTTATACGTAGGTGCTACGATTTTTGTTTTTATGTTTTCAAATAGGGTGCCGTCTACCTGAGGTACGGGACAGATAGACCCCATACCACCGGTGTTTGGTCCGCTGTCTCCGTCATGAGCCTTTTTGAAGTCCGTACAGGGCGGTAGTACCTGATAATTTTTTCCATCGGAGAGGGCGAATATTGAAACCTCCCAGCCGGTTAAATACTCTTCAACAAGGAGGGTATCACTCTTTAAAATATACTTGCCGAAGGTGATGAGTTCTTCCGTATCGCCGGACTCCAACACACCTTTGCCTGCGGCAAGTCCGCTTTTTTTCACAACCAGTTTGTTGCCTGCTTGAGAGCGTATATAAGCTTCAAACTTTTCCGTTGATGAAAATTGTTCGGCGGCTGCAGTGGGAATGTTATGACGCAGCAAAAAGTTTTTGGAAAAGGTTTTACTGGCTTCCAGTTGGGCTGATCCTTTAGGAGGACCGATAACCTGAATACCGGAAGCAATCAGGGCATCGGCTACACCGACTGCACAGGGAGCTTCGGGTCCGATAAATACGAAATCAATATCGTTTTTTTTAATATGTGAAAGCACGGATTCTACATCAAGGGGATCGATTTCCGGCAGGTTACTGGCAATGCGGGAAGTACCGGCGTTGCCGGGTGCTGCGTAGAGCTTTTTAATATAATCACTTTTCGCGAGCAGCCAGATAATGGCATGTTCACGCGCTCCGCTACCGAGAACTAATACTTTCACTTCATACCTCCAGCTTGATCTTTGCTTCGTATTTCGATTTTATCCAGTTCTTTAATGATAACAGACGGAAAATGGACATGCTCCAGCTCATGAATTTTACTTTCCACCTCCGCAAGCGATGCATGGGGCGGACGTTCAAAGGCTGTCTGGAAGAGAATGGGCCCTGTGTCTACTCCCGGATCGATTCTAATAATGGAAATACCCAGTTTCTTTTCGCCTGCATTATAGCTGCGTTCAATCGCATTTACTCCCGCAAATTTGGGAAGCAGGGATGGATGGATGTTTAAGATATCACCGTGGAAGGCTGAAAGAAAAAAGGGCGTAAGCAGTTTCATATAACCGGCCAAAGCAATAAGATCAATCTGATGCCCTGTTGCATACTGCAAAATCTCTTTATCAACATCTTCTCGCTTCCTATTGAGATAGTTCACGATATAAGAAGTTATACCTAAGATTTTAGCTCGCTCAAGCACATAGGCGTTCTTTACATTGCAGAGTAAAAACTCCAGAGAGTGGCTGGTTTTTAACATGGTCTCGGCTATTACCTGAAAATTGGATCCATTGCCCGAAGCAAAAACAGCAAGTTTAGCCATGGGTTAAACGTCCTATTATATTGATTTTTATATTATGCTTGTTTGCCAGCGTAAGCAGCGTATCTGCATTGTTCTGCTTCACAACAATGGCTATTCCTATACCCATATTAAACACCTTATACATTTCTTCTTTACTTACAGCACCGCAGCGCTGAATATGTAAGAAAATATCGGGAATTTGCCAGGTATAATCCAAAGAGGGAACAAGGTCTGCCGGAATTACCCGGCTGATGTTGCCGGCCAGCCCACCGCCGGTTATGTGAGCTGCAGAAAGGATAAGCCCGGACTGTAAAAGAAGCTTCATTTCGCTTACATAAATTTTTGTGGGTGTTAAAAGCCTTTTCCAAAGAGATATATCCTGCTGTGCGATTACTTTACGGGCCAAAGACAGGCCGTTTGAGTGAATGCCTGAAGAGGGAAGCCCCAGAATTATATCTCCCGCTTTAAGCTCGGTTTTTTTGGGGAGAACATCCGGCTTGTTTACCACTCCGACTGCAAAACCGGCCAGATCGAAATCGTGTTCGCTATAGACATCGGGCATTTCGGCGGTCTCACCCCCGGCTAGCGTACAAGCGGCCTGTTCGCAGCCGTTAACAATGCCCTGCATAACGGTACACATAACGGTTATATCAAGTTTTCCGCAGGCAATATAATCCAAAAAGACAAGGGGCTCTGCGCCGCAGACAATAAGATCGTTTACACACATGGCCACCAGATCTATACCGAGACTTGAGTAATCTTTAAGTTTGGACGCCACGAGTATTTTTGTGCCCACACCATCGGTAGTGGAAAGCAAGACAGGTTGTTTAAAACGTTTCAGATCAAGCTCGACCCCTCCCGAAAAACCGCCCAGACCCGGAGGGACGGCTTTGGATTTAAACGATTTAATAATATCTACAAAGCTATCGCCTTTGTTAATATCAACTCCGGCTTCCGCATAGGTGGCAGGAGTTTTTTGGATTTTGCGCATCAGTCAATCCTCCTTGCAGCCGGATTTTTTACCTGTACAGGATAGCTGCCGTTAAAGCAGGCGTAACAAAAATCGTCGGGAGTGTCCACGCAGCTGCGCAAACTCTTCAGAGGTAAAAAAGAGACGGTATCGGCCCCGATATATTCCGCTATCTGCTGTGGAGACATGTTATTGGAGATTAGTTCTTCTTTTGTAGGTATATCAATTCCGAAAAAACAGGGATGTTTAATCTCCGGTGAAGACAGGCGCAGGTGCACCTCTTTGGCTCCGGCTTCACGGAGTAAGCGTACCAAAATATTACTTGTCGTTCCGCGTACGATTGAATCGTCTATAAGGGTAAT
>CAZEPL010000032.1:21722-37854 GCA_964514135.1 uncultured Spirochaetaceae bacterium
TGCCCAATTTTTTTCGCAGCATATGTACGGAATAGCCGAAGACTGTAGAATCGGGTCTGGAAAAATAAATAAGCTCAAATATGCAATAACTTCTTTTTTTGCATGGTGTATATTGTTCTGTAACTATTCTTTTGCCTTTTACGATTACCATCTGGCCCGGTTCAATCTGTTTATAGTCTGTGAGGCGCATGGTATCCAGTGCACAGCTTTCAGAAGCAAACACGGTCATATCCTGTGCAGTCGCCATAACAAGGGGTCTGAATCCCAACGGATCGCGAATGGCATAAAGGGTGTCTTCATGAATGAGCAGCATGGTAAAAGCACCCTCTAATGAATTAAGGGTTTCTATTAATGCCTGTTTAAAGTTATTCTGTTTGGAGCGGGCAATAAGGTGCAGGATGAGTTCGCTATCCGAGGTGCTTTGAAAAATGGAACCTTTTTTAAACAAATAATCTCTCAAATTTACAGAGTTGCTGATATTTCCGTTATGAGCGAGTGATATCTGACCTTTATTACATGTGACTGTTATAGGCTGGGCGTTTTCCAACTTATTGGCACCCTGAGTGGAGTAGCGCACATGTCCTATTCCCACGGCTGAAGGGTGCTCTTCGTGCAAATAACGGGATAAGACTTGTGATACCATACCCAAATCTTTGTAAAAAATAAGCTGTCCCCGATTATTATAGGAGATACCCGCGCTTTCCTGCCCTCTGTGCTGTAAGGCAAAAAGCGGATAAAAAAGTTTCTCCGGTATATTGATTTCATGTTCAGAAACAATACCCGCTACTCCGCAATAATGCGCAATTTTATCTGTTTTTACATAATCGTGTGAATTCATAGGTTTTCCATTTCTCTTTTTTACAAAACTGTATTCGTTTTACACTCAATTTTCCCAAAAAGAGAATACACTAATCCTGCTTTTTTGCGAAATGTCTGAATTCCATGGCGAAAGTAGCTCTCCCTTGGGTAATACTACGCAGCGAGGTGGAATAACCGAATATTTTGCTTAAAGCCACTTCGGCCTGAACATGCTCTATGGTGGTTTTGCTGGTAATGCTGATGATATTACCGCCCCGTGAATTAAGATTGCCTATTACATCGCCTATAAATTCTTTTGGAGTAAACACATCGACTGTCATAATCGGTTCTAAAAGAATCGGTTGAGCTTTACGGCACGCAGCATCAAAACCGATGGCACCGGCTGCTTCAAAGGCTAAGCTTGAGGCGGTAGTCAGGCTGTATACCGCGTCTACTAATTCCGCACTGATGTCAATGGTGCGATATCCGTAGTTTGTACCGGATTCCATGGAATTTTTTACACCGCGCTCCACAGCATTAATAAATTCCTGAGGTAGTTTAGCTGGTTCGATACGGCTTGTAAAGCTGTTGCCTTGACCTCTGGAGCGGGGAGCGACTTTCAAGGTAATTTCAGCGGAATTCTCTTTGCCAGCAATTACTTTATGATATTTTTCAGTATAAACACACTCTTTACTGATAGATTCATGATAAGAAACTTGCGGTTTTCCCACTTTAGCTTGGATTTTATAATCATTGGTCAGGCGGTTTACCAGCACATCAAGATGGAGTTCGCCCATACCGGAAATAATCAACTGGCCGGTTTCTTCATTTTCCTTTGCGGTAAACGTCGGATCTTCTTTGGCCAGAAGATCGAGGGTATCTTTTAATTTTTTACTTTCAGATAATGTTTTCGGCTCTATTGCGACTGAGATTACCGGTTCCGGAAAGGTAATACGCTCCAGCGCAATTTGAAAACCTTCGCTGCCGATAGTATCTCCTGTTTGAGCCAGTTTAAAGCCGACGATAACGGCGATATCGCCTGCCTTAATCTCGTCTATCTGAGTGGAGCGATTGGAATGCATGCGTAATAGCCGGTGTATGCGCTCTCTTTTCTTTTTATTAAAATTAAAAACCGCGTCACCCTTTTTTAATGTGCCTGAGTACATACGTATATAACTGAGTAAGCCCGCTTCTCTGTCCGTTTGAATTTTAAAGACCAGTGCCAGCGGTGAGGCGTCTATTTTACACGGTATGTGAATCTGTCGGTTGTTTTTCAGATGGATACCGTCGATGGGGGGGAGTTCGTCCGGTGCGGGAAGATAATCCACAATGGCATGCAGCAGCGGCTGTACCCCGATATTTTTCAATGAAGCACCGCAGAGCACGGGTGTAAACAACCTCGCGATGGTACCTTTGCGGATTGCCGCTTTTACGATATCCGCAGGTATATCTTTGCCCTCCAGATAGAGTTCTGCAATCTCATCCGAAAGCCCGGACACTGTTTCTATAAGTTGTTCGTGATAGGTCAAAGCTTCATCTTTGCGGTTTTCGGCTATTTCGGAAAACATGAAGGTTGTGCCAAAATCATTTTGATCCCAGCGTATTTCTTGCATAGTTAATAAATCGATAACTCCTTCGAAATCCGATTCCTTGCCTATGGGGAGCTGCAGGATCAGGGGATCTGTCTTCAGCTTTTTTCCCATCTCTTTAAGAACGAGGAAAAAATCCGCTCCGATACGATCCATTTTGTTAATAAAAGCCAAACGTGGAATATGATAGGTGTCGGCCTGGTGCCAGACAGTCTCGGATTGGGGCTCAACACCTCCTACGGCGCAGAAAATACAGACGGCCCCATCCAGAACGCGTAGTGCTCTTTCCACTTCGGCAGTAAAATCGACATGACCGGGTGTATCGATTATATTGATGTGCTTGTCCTGCCAAAAACAGGTGGTGGCGGCGGATGTAATGGTAATGCCGCGCTCCTGTTCCTGCGACATCCAGTCCATAGTTGCTTCACCGTTATCGACTTCTCCGATCTTGTAGCTTTTTCCGGTATAGAAAAGAATTCTTTCGGTAGTAGTGGTTTTACCCGCATCAATATGAGCCATAATACCTATATTTCTAATATATGAAAACTCAGACATACTTAAAGTTTCTCCACATCCCATAGTAACAGGGTTCAATTAAAATTAAAAGTAGTATATTAAACTATAATAAGGTAATTGTCAAAACTAATGATTTAGCTTAATAATAGATAATAGACCGTGAATTCGGAGCAACAGATGATAGAAGACTATGGTCTTCGTATTGAACAGGCAGTACAATCCATTCAAGCGCATTATAAAGACAAACTTTATACCGCCGTCATCTTAGGTTCAGGGCTGGGAGATGCGGCTAAATTATGGCAGGGTACCCATATTCCCTTTTCAGACATTACCGGTTTTCCTGCCGCGACCGTCCAGGGCCACAGCGGTATGTTTAAATTAACTGCCGGCAAGGCTTTTATGTTGGGAAGATTTCATTATTATGAAGGTCATTCCCCGGAAGATCTCATACTGCCGGTTTTTGTATTGCACAGGCTCGGTGTGAAAACATTAATTGTAACTAATGCTGCGGGTTCGTTGTATAAAAAATATAAACCGGGAGATATCGTTATCATAAAAGATCATATCAATCTACTGGGAATATCTCCACTGCGCGGGCAGCGTTTTCATGGATTTGGCCCTCGTTTTCCGGATATGGATCAGGTATATTCAAAAGAGCTTATGAACACGGCTAAAACGTTATGCAAAGAAATAACAAAACAGGGTGTGTACGTGTGTATGGCAGGACCTAATTATGAGACACGATCGGAAGCAAAAATGCTGCGCATATTAGGCGCTGATATGGCGGGTATGTCTACGGTACCGGAAGTAATTGCCGCACACTTTTTAGGTATGAGAATTTTGGGTCTTTCCTGTATTACTAATTTTAGCGCCGGAGTGAGTAAAGCTCCATTGCATCATGAAAACATCTTGACAGTAAGTAAGAGCATGACACACAGCTTGGCAGGGATATTGGCAAAATTACTGAATTACCTGGAAAAAAGAGTTTCATGACTATTCACGATCGTCTTACTTCACTTATTATCGAGGAGCTGCGTCTATCTGTTATAGAAAACAAGGGCAATGAAATCTTTGTGGTAGGCAGACTGGATCGTGAAGGCAGAGTACATGAAATTGAAATAGCTGCCAGAGGTAATGAAAAAGCCGTACCGCTGCTTAAACCGTTTTTAGAGAAGGGTGAGGTTGTTATTCATAACCATCCGGGCGGAGTACTTACGCCGTCAGCGGCTGATTTAGCGATTGCTTCGGAACTGGGTAATGACGGTATCGGTTTTTATATTATTGATAACGAAGCAGCGCGGATTAATGTAGTAGCCGAGCCGGTCAGAGAAGATGAGCAGGTTGCGCTTAATGAAGAGGCATTAGCCGCGACTTTACTGCCTGACGGCAGGCTTTCGCAAATCTATCCCGGTTATGAGGAAAGGGAAGCTCAAGTTGAAATGTTAAAAGGTGTATGCCGCAGTTTTAACCAGGGTAGTATTATAGTTGTAGAAGCGGGAACAGGGGTGGGGAAATCACTGGCCTATTTAATACCCGCGGTTGAATGGGTAACTCAGAACAGAGAGAGGGTGGTGGTATCAACAGCTACTATCAATTTGCAGCAGCAGTTATTGGAAAAAGATATTCCACTGGTAACAAAAATACTCGGTAAAAAGCCAAAAGTAGCCCTGGTCAAAGGCAGAGGCAATTATCTCTGTCTTAACCGACTCAAAGAAACAAAAGAAGAACTAAGTCTGTTTGAAGAGATGAGTAAGGAACTTGAGTCGATATACGAATGGTCTCTGACCACGCAGAGCGGAAGCAGAGACGATCTGTCCGTCTATCCATCATCCGAGGTATGGTTGTCGGTATGTTCCGAGGCCGATGCCTGTCTGGGATTAAGGTGTGCGCTGAGGGAGAACTGCTTTGTAATAAAAGCCAGAAAGCAGGCGGCCAAAGCACAGATTTTAGTAGTCAATAACCATCTTTTGTTTTCCGATCTTTCTATTCGTCTGGCGGGTATCGGATTTAAATCCAGTGCTGTCCTCCCTCCGTTTCAGCGAATTATTTTTGATGAAGCACATAATATAGAAAAAAGCGCGACATCTTTTTTTTCCGAGCAGTTTAGTAAATTTGCTTTACAGAAGTGTCTGAAAAGACTTTTCAGAAAAAATGCCAGGCGGGTGTACGGTCTGCTGCCCGCGATTGAAAAGCGTAATGTAAAAAAAGCTGCCGTATTAAAAGTAAAAAACATTATAGATGATCTGGCTGCTAAGGTGGAACTTTTAAACAGTTCCGCGGTTGATATTTTGCAGGGCGGAAAAAGCCTTTACATTTACGAGCGTCCGCAAGCGGAGCTAGAGCGTTATCTTTTAAATCCCTTAAAAGAGCTTGAACTGCAGCTGATAGATTTTATTAATTCCTTGCGAGAATTAATAGATCAATGCGCACGTGAAAAAGAAGAAGAGGACATCCTGGTTCTGGAAATAAAGATACAGATGAGGCGTCTCCTGCGAATCGTAGAAATATGCAAGCAGTTTCAAAAGTATAAGGAAAATAAAGAGATGATATTTTGGCTCGATAGCTTTAAAAGCTCGAGAGGACAAAAAACGGTTCGTTTTATAATTACTCCTTTGGATATCACACCGGTAATGAAAAAGGCCGTATATGAACCTTACGAGTCGCTGGTTTTTACTTCTGCAACGCTTACGGTTGTTAAAGATTTCTTATATTGGAAGTCTCGCGTGGGATTGGCAACGGTGAATGATAGAATAATCCATGAGCTTCTGTTACAGTCGCCTTTTAATTATAAGGATCGGGTTCTGTTATGTATTCCGGATGATGCTCCGATGCCAACCGAAAAGACATACCAGGAGTATGCACAGGATATTATTTCAAGTGTTATAGAATTATTCGAGGGGAGAGCTTTGGTACTCTTTACTTCGTATGAGATGCTCAACTCGACCTATGCATATGTCAGAGACAGCTTAGCGGATAAAAAGATTATCGTACTCAAACAGGGTGATGAAGACCGCAATAAGCTGCTAAAGAAATTTGTACAAATTACCGCGAGTGCTCTTTTTGCCACCGATTCCTTTTGGGAAGGAGTTGACAGCCCCGGGGAGACCTTGTCTGTGGTAGTAATCTGCCGATTGCCCTTCAGGGTTCCCACCGAGCCAATTACTATCGCACGTATGGAATATGTTCGTCAAAAAGGTGGCGATCCTTTTTCAGAGTTTTCTTTGCCCGAAGCAATTATGAGGTTTCGCCAGGGTTTTGGCAGGTTGATGCGTTCCAAGCAGGATAAGGGTGTGGTAATGATCCTTGATTCACGTATCGTAAAAAAAATCTACGGCAAAGCTTTTTTGGATTCATTGCCGGAAACCGCACTGTCGATTGCGGGTAAAAAGAATCTTCTTCTGCATATGGAGAATTTTATGTTCGCATAAAAAAGGAGCACATGTATTACGGTGCTCCTTTTTTAATAATTAACCGATTTATTCGATTATTGCGAGGATATCCGACATTTTAATAATAAGTTGTTCTTTACCGTCTACTTTAACAGTAGTGCCGGCATACTTATCATAGATGATTATATCGTTTACTTTTACTTTGATGTCGGATGAGTCTCCTATTGCAAGTACTTTGCCCTGCTGTGTTTTTTCTTGGGCAGTTTGGGGTATAAAGATACCTCCGCTTGTTTTTTCATCTTCTAACTCCACTTTTACTAAAACTCTATCAACAAGTGGTTTGATTTTCATAATAATAATCCTCCTTAAAAGAATTTAACTTTAGATGCAAATTGTTTTTTTTAATTTACAATCTAACTATATTGTACGTCAAGAAAAATATATTTTAAGTTGCCAAAAATTTATAGAATGAGTATGTTTTAAGCGGAATAAATGTGGAATTACCATTCTGAAATCAAACTTGCCAAATTTTATTTGTCACGTCATATGCCGAAAAAGGCCATGGATCAGCTGGCAAAAGCGATAGCTGAGTGCCCATGCTGTAAAGAAAAAGAGCTTGCCCGCTTGCTTTTTTATTTGGGAATTACGCTAAAAAAATTGGGACATTCCAACAGTGCAATTAGATTTTGGATTTCGTCTTACCGTGTTAATAAAAATAAGTATGCTCGAGAGATGATAAAAAGATTTTCCAATGGATATGGTTTCAAAAAAGAAGAAAATAATGATCTGGATGATAAAAAGGCTTTTTTTTCAATTCAAATATCACGATACCTTGCTAAAAAGCAGAGCAAAAATTTCAGCACACAAGCGGAAGTTGATATGATAACCGATTTATTAGCGGAAAAGTGGAAAAATATCGTACAAAGTGGTATACTAGAGCAAAAGAGCATAGAAGAAAAGCAAAAATATTTTAAAGAAGAGAAAATAGTTTTTCCGTTCATGGTTTGTACAAAAGTATTAGGAGATCCGGTTATTAATGTGAACTTTACACAAGGTACAAAGGTATTGCAGAATGAAAGATGCCTCTGCGGCAGTGGACTGCCGCATTATAAGTGCTGCGGCCGGGCTCCCAGTCTTGAAGAGATAGCAGATGGGTTTTTTTGACCCATATTTAAATGATAATATTCAAGAATGTATAAAAATGACACAATCGCTACATTATCTCTGAAAGAACTTTTATTTAAATATATAATTGCTTATACTACAATAAGTTATATCAACGATAATAATTGCAGTTGGCATGCTAATTGCTTATTAATAAGTGGAGGTTTTAATGAATGTAGCTGTGAAAAAGAAAAAAGAAAAGATAATAAGTTCTACCAAAGAAGATGAGAATATTTTGTCCATATATCTTAAAGAAATAAATAGAATCCCTCTGCTTACAAGGGAGGAAGAAGATAAATACGCCCGTTCGGCAGCAGAAGGAAACTTAAAAGCCAAGGAAAAGCTTATAAGAGCAAATCTGCGCTTTGTGGTAAATGTGGCGAAAAAATATCAAAATCAAGGTTTACCCATAGCCGATTTAATCAGTGAAGGTAATATAGGCCTGATGAATGCCATTGAGCGCTATGATGTGAATAGAGGCTATCATTTTATTTCCTATGCCGTATGGTGGATTCGTCAAGCAATCCTCAAGGCCATTTGTGAAAAATCACGCATGATTCGTATTCCTCTGAATCGCGCCAATGAGCTTGTTCAAATTGAAAAAGCACGAAAAGTGCTGCAAAGTGAACAGGGGACCGATCCCGAAATTAAGGATATTGCGGAAATATTGGAAATGGATAAAAATCATGTTGCCGATCTGATCAATATCTCACGTGATCTTATTTCACTGGAATCTCCCGTAAACCAAGATAAAGATTCAAGTATGGTGGGTGATTTTATTGAGAACTCCGACTATATGTCGCCGGATGAAATAATAATAGAAAAATCATTAAAAGCGGATATCAATGCCATCCTCGATACACTTACTGAAAAAGAAGCTGATATTTTGCAGTATAGGTTCGGTTTAAACGGAAGAAGACCGATGTCTCTGAAAGAGATTGGCGATAAGTACAGGCTTACCAAGGAACGGATTAGGCAGATAGAAAAAAAAGCTTTGAAAAGATTACAGCATCCGGTGCGCAGTCAATTTTTGAAGTCATATATCTCGAATTAAGTAAGGTCTTGTTAATATGGAAATGGTCCTTAAAATTGCGTGCAAGGTTTTAAGGACCATTTTATTTTATAAATGTAATTAGCAATTGCAATTGACAAGCAGATGCTTTTCAATTACATTATGCAAAACCTATTTACGTACTAACAAACAAAGATTATGTGGAGGTAAAAATAAATGGCAAATGAAAAATTTGTATATTTTTTCGGGGGAGGAAAAGCGGACGGTACGGCCAAGATGAAGGAGTATCTTGGCGGAAAAGGTGCCAACCTGGCCGAAATGACCAATCTCGGTATTCCTGTGCCGCCCGGTTTTACGCTATCAACTAAAGTATGCGAAGCCTATTACAAAAACAACAAAAGCTATTCCAAAGCTGTTATTAAAGAAGTTGAGGAAAATTTAGTTAAACTCGAAAAACTTATGGGTAAACAATTGGGCGATCCCAAAGACCCGTTGTTGGTATCGGTAAGATCCGGCGCGGCTGTTTCCATGCCGGGTATGATGGATACGGTATTAAACCTGGGCCTTAATGATAAGGCCTTGGAAGGTCTTATTGCCAATACCGGCAACCCACGCTTTGCCTGGGACGCTTACCGTAGGTTTATCAATATGTTCGGTGATGTAGTAAGGGGAGTTCCTCACGGAGTTTTTGAGCATGAGCTGGAAGCGGTAAAAAAGAAACAGCGTGTGGAGCTGGATACGGAACTGAATGCTGATGATTTAAAGGAAGTGGTAACTAGATATAAAGAAGTTTATAAGAAGCATACCAAAGAAAATTTTCCGCAAGATCCGAAAAAACAGCTGTGGGCTGCAATCGATGCGGTCTTTGGTTCATGGAATAATCCACGTGCTATTAAGTACAGAAAGATTAATGAAATAAAAGGACTTTTAGGTACTGCTGTTAATGTTCAGACTATGGTCTTCGGGAATTTCGGTGGTGAATCCGGCACGGGTGTGTGTTTTACCAGAGATCCTTCCACAGGACAGAATGTGTTCTACGGTGAGTTTCTTATGAATGCTCAAGGAGAGGACGTGGTTGCCGGAATTCGTACTCCGTTGGACTTAAAGCATTTGAAAAAAGAAGATGCCAAAATATACGATCAGTTGGTAAAGATAAGAAGCAGATTGGAAAAACATTATAAGGATATGCAGGATATAGAATTTACTATCCAAGAAGGCAGACTCTATATACTACAGACACGAAACGGTAAGCGTACCGGTTTTGCGGCTGTAAAAATAGCTGCGGATATGGTAAATGAAAAATTGCTTACTAAAGAGCAGGCCATCTTACGTGTTACTCCATCACAGCTTGATCAGCTGCTGCACCCTATGATAGATCCCAAACATAAAAAATCAGTTAAATCCCTGGCCAAGGGACTTAACGCCAGCCCGGGTGCGGCTTCGGGACAGATTGTTTTTACTGCGGATGAGGCTGAAGCGTGGGTGAAAAAGGGAAAGAAGGTGTTGTTAGTACGAAAAGAAACATCGCCAGAAGATATCGGCGGCATGAATGTGGCCGAAGGTATCCTCACCTCCACGGGAGGGATGACCTCTCATGCAGCGGTTGTTGCACGGGGAATGGGTACACCGTGTGTTGCAGGATGTAAAGATATTATAATTTCCGGAAAAGTCGCCAAAGTACAGGGTAAGAGCTATAAAGAAGGAGCCTGGTTTACCATAGACGGAGGTACCGGTGAGGTATTTGCAGGAGAACTTAAACTGATCAAAACTAAAATAAGCGGCGAACTGTCGACATTTTTATCGTGGACCGATGAGATTAGACATACAGCTGTCCGTTCGGGATTAAAGCAAAAAGGATTTCTGGTGAGAACTAATGCGGATCAACCCAAAGATGCTCAAGTTGCCCGTGAGTTCGGCGCAGAGGGGATCGGTCTCTGTCGTACCGAGCATATGTTTTTTGATGAAGGGAAATTACAGATTTTTCAAGAGATGATTGTTGCCGAGGATGCGGAGACACGGAAAAAGGTTTTAAAACGCCTGCTGCCGCTGCAGAAAAAAGATTTTATAGGAATTTTTAAAGCAATGGACGGGCTTCCGGTTACTATCAGGCTGCTGGATCCGCCTCTGCATGAGTTTGTTCCCAAATCTAATGAGGATACCAAAGCTTTGGCTGCGCAGATAGGTATTGCCCTGCCAAAGCTTAAAGATAAAATTGATTCATTACACGAGCTTAATCCGATGCTCGGCCACCGCGGCTGCCGTTTGGGAATTACCTATCCGGAGATTTATGATATGCAGGTGGAGGCAATTATTACGGCTGCTTGTGAAGTGGCAAGCAAAGGCGTAAAAGTAATACCGGAGATTATGATCCCCCTTATCGGCACGGAAGAGGAGTTAAGAATTCTGCGCGAGAATGCTCAAGAGGTTATAGCTGACGTACTGGCGAAAAAGAAGGTAAAGATCGATTACACGATCGGTACCATGATTGAAATTCCACGGGCAGCCATTATAGCGGATAAGGTGGCGGAGTATGCGGATTTCTTTTCATTCGGTACCAATGATTTAACCCAGATGACATTCGGTTATTCCCGCGACGATGCCGGTGTGTTCCTGCCGGAATATGTGGAAAAGGGTGTGCTGGAAAAAGATCCTTTTCAGGTGTTGGATCAGAAGGGTGTAGGACAGCTTGTTGATCTTGGTATCAAACTGGGCCGAAAAACAAAACCGGATCTTAAAGTCGGTATCTGCGGTGAACACGGCGGCGAGCCCTCATCGGTTGAGTTCTGCTACAAGGTAGGCATGAACTATGTTTCATGTTCTCCGTATCGTGTACCTATTGCACGCCTGGCTGCCGCACAGGCCATAATGAGAGATAAAAAATAATTATAATTATAGATAGTGAAATAAGAGATGAAATTTGATTCGGCCGTAAGTAAGGCCGATAACCAATTGTAAGGTTCGGAATGCAGATGGCTTATGCCTGCGGTTTAAACATGATAATCAAGGAGGAAAACATTTATGAAATTGCGTATGATACTTTTAGTCTGTGCAGCTGTGGTCTTGTCTGCTTCCTGTGTAAGCAAGACAATTAGTGTACCTCAAGGCCCTATCGAGTTTAGCTCCGTGAAACGCATTCAGATTAACCAAGCGTTTCCCAACGCCGAAAAGCTACAGCAGGAACTGGTCAATCGTGGTTATATCTGGGGCGATGATTGGTTTGGTCCTCAAGAAGTAATTAAATGGGCGGTTGTGATCGGTGCCGATGTCGATGTAAAAACAGCGCAGTCAATTATGGCAATCTGTCTTACCTTCGGTGCGGATAATATTGGTTTGGTGATCCAGCATGAAGATCAAGGATTCGGAGATAGGAAACGGGTGTATATCGGATCATTGGCGTTTGATATTGATAAGGTAATTGAAGGAAAAGAACTGAAAGATCTGGTATCGGCCAAGCTCGCTCAGGAGCAATATCAAAATTACGGGCAATAAGTAAGCAGAGGATGATTTAATGCTTCCTAGTTGAAAATAACATATACCTGGATAAAAAAACCGAGTCTAAGATATTTTTGGTCTTTGCAATGAGCTTGAAAAGGTAACCACTTTATCTCTTCCCGGAGAGATATCACTGCTGCTACACTTCGGGCATCTGCTTTTTTTAAATACATCAATTTTTTGAGAGTTAAAACCGCAGGTATTGCATGCCGTGCTCTTGGCTTTATAAAGCGCCAGATCGGCCATTTTTATAAGAATGCCGGCGATTTTCTGTTTGTTTTCTCCAATTTTATTCCAGTCGGCGGAGATCGCATCCTTTACTTCGTAAATAGCTTTGAGGTTTTTAATGTTAAGCGCCTTAGATATGTATTTTTTATTATCAATGAGCGATGCTACACCGAAACTGGCCGTGATCTTTATCATATGTGTTTCATATGAAAACTGTGTGTTTTTAATTTTCTCTTTAAGCATAAGGGCTGCAAGAGCGGCCTGTTCGAGATTGGTATCCGCACAGAGCACAATAAATTCTTCTCCGCCGTATCTTCCGGAGATGTCATAGTCCCGTAATGATGTTTTTAATAGCTTGCCTATATCTGACAGCACCTTGTCTCCTGCTGGATGACCGTAACTGTCGTTAACATTTTTAAAGTGATCGATATCAAAAAAGATTACCGACAGATTTCTATATTTTCTGAAGGATAATTCATGCCGCAGGCTTTTGTCTACGCCCCGTTTATTGTATAAATTTGTCAGTTCGTCGATTGTTGCTAGTTGAACCGTCTTTAAGTATTCAAAATATTTTTTTAACTGCTGTTCTACGGTAAAAAAAAGCTCTGTGTCATCTATGGGTTTTTTCAAATATGCACAGGCACCCTTAAGCCTTCGTTCCATGATAAGCTTATCGTCGGCAATTGCGGACAGGAAGACAAAGGGGATATTCCTATATTTGGGATTACTCAACAGCTCATCGTGAAATGCATCGCCCCGCATGTTGGGCATGTTATAATCACATATAATAAGATCGGGAGCGTAATCATACACAGCATCCAGGGCGCTGATTCCATTGGAAACCTCAATATAGTTTTGAAATGCATAATTGTTAAGATATCTGATAATTATTTCCCGTATGGTTTTCTCATCTTCCACAACCAGTATTTTTGCTTTTTTATAATTAAACTCATTCTCTTCATTCAAGCTGTTAAAATGTGTAATAATTTCATTGGACTCCTGCTTCTTCTTAAGCTCAGCTTGTACCAGAGACTGAATATCTTGTTTTTTTATCTGTACTGTGTCCCCGTTAAAAAAGTCGTTTTCTGAAAAAATATTTCGTCCCTTGTTAAGTTTTATGACAAAAGTTGCTCCTTTGTCTTCTCCTTCGGATTCCGCCCACATATTACCTTTGATATATTTGACAAGCTGTTTCGAAAACGCCAGACCGATACCCGTTCCTCTATAGAGGGTATTCCGGCTTTCATGAATCTGGGTAAATCGTTTAAAGATAAAAAGCAATTTATCCTTGGGAATGCCGATGCCGTTATCGCTAATTCTAATATGCACACTATGTGATTTGTCAACTATTTCAACCTTTATTATACCTTGGTTCGGATCTACAAATTTAACGGCATTGGACAGTATATTATTGATTACTTCTTCCAGTTTTTCTTTATCGGTGTACAGGTTTTTTATTTCGTGATGAGGAAATGCTCTGATAATTTCAATTCCGGTACCTATTACCGAAGAAGAATAAAAATCCAGGATATAATTAATCAAGGTGACCGGCTGAACATTTTGTACTTTCAGTTTGATTCCTTTAGCGTCAATTCTTGCCAGGTTTAACAGATTATCAATCGATCTTCTTAATCGTAACGATGCATCGTAAATTATTTTAAAATTCTCTTCACTCTCACTTCTATTAAAACCTTTCACTTTTAATGCTAAATCCGCAATGTTAAGGATAGCAGTCAGGGGTGATCTGAAATCGTGGGTAATATTGGCAATAAAATCGTTCTTTAACTCATCGAGCTTTTTAAGCTCGCTGTTCATCTTCTCCAGCTCCTCTTTTGCCTTCTCTAATTTTACGGTTCGCTCTCCAATTTTAGCTTCGAGCTCATATGAATGTTTCTTAATTTTATCCATGAGCTCTATTCCTTTAAGAGCTCCGCTTAATTGGATGACAAGTGTCTCATAAATAAGTCCCGGAATATCATTTACATTGAAAACTACAAACCCCAGTTTGGTATTTTTAAAATAAAGGGGCATAATTACATAGGCGAATCTTTTTTGGGAATCTTTAAATGCAATATCAGATACAAAGTCCCGGGAGCTGATTGCTTTTTTTGATGTACGCTGCATGGTGTGGTTAAAGAAGATAAGCTTATTTGCATAGTCATGGATTTTTCGTTCAGGTAAAAACATGTATATTGCGCAAAAATGGAAACCGAGCTTGGGAAACTCATCTGCGATCACACGTTTTACTTGTATAATATTAAATGCGGTTATGAAATCTATACTGATTACATGAAGATCCCTTAGTTCTCTTTCTGTTTCCAGTTTTATTTTTGCCTGTAGATTTTTTTCATTCGCCCAAATTATCTCATAAGCATGGTAGAGCAGGGAATCCAAGTATTCTCCATCAACCGGTAAGCTTCCTAAAGCGGTTAATTTTTTAAAAATGAAAGTAATAATGAACTGAAGATGTAAGAGATGAGGGCCCGGAATTTGCCTTATAATCTCGCCCAGGGTACGTAAAAACATATGTGTAACAGAAGCGCTCAGGTCCTCACGGAGTGCATCAATAAGGCTGTCGATAACAGCCCGTATCTTAGCCGGTACCGGAAAAGTGCGGGTATCGTTTTTTAATTCGTTAAACAATTCATTCAGATTTTTATTAGCCAAAGTAATTTTTATATTTCCGCTGTTTTTTAAGTGGTTAAAAAAACTACGTTTGTAGAGAGAGCAGCCGCATGACTGACGGACAATTAATTCTGCAGGAATAACTATCTGCTGCGGCATCTGCTTGTTTTGCAGTAAAGATAACAATAAGGTAACTGATGTGTATCCTATTTCCGATAACGGTTGGGAAGCTGTGGTCAACGAAGGTAAGAACTGTTTGGCTTCGTCCGTGTCATCGAATCCTACAACAGCTATGTCAAAAGGAACATGCATATTTCTACGTTGTAATTCCTTAATGGCATCGATAGCCATAATATCATTTGCAGCTATCACGGCTTGGAAAGTGAGCTGCTTTTTATCAATTAAATTTGCTACGGCTTTATTACCGGAATCATAATAAAAATCCCCCTGTTCAACCAGGCCGGGATCAAAGGGAATATTGTAATCCTTTAAAATAGTTTTATATGCATTAAATCTCAGATCCGCTTCCTCATTTCCTTGGGTTCCTTTAATGAATGCCAGCCGGGTAAGGCCGTGATCCTTTATAAGATGACGGATAACCTCATACATCCCGGCATAATTATCGATGATTACCGAAGGGATTCCTGCGAATGATACACCGATACTTACAGTAGGAATCGAAGTAAACCTGTTAATAAATGTCATTAAATTATTTTTGCTTATATAGTTACCGATTGTGGCGGACATGATTATTAATCCGTCAAGATTATCGAGGTTGACAAGTTTATAGATGAGATTACGGGGTGCATGGTGTGTGAAAGGTGAATGTATATCACCCCCCACATAGAAGAGCACATTGACATCCATGTCGCTTGCGGCCTTGACTATCCCGTTCCAGATATTGTTTTGGTATTTTTCGGTAAAAAAATCAAAGAGTACACCAATTGTCAATCTAGGTGATTTAGCTTTTTTCATAATGCATGTTAACTAATTTCATTACCTGCTGCGTCTTTGTCTGGTGACGGTTTCAGAATTCCTTTATAAGTATAGTATTAATACAGACGTTTTTGTAATGTTTTAAAATCACTTTTTAAAAGGGAGAATTGAATAACGATTTGTCAATTAACTTTTAGCTAATACAATATATTATAACAGAGAATCGGGCAGCTTGTATACCCTGATATATTCTACCGGCAGTTGTGGAGGAAAAATATCATCATCCATCTGACCACCGCAAACAGTGATCTTGTAGCGGTATTGGAAGGCAATAAGATTTCCTGGACCATGTGGAGCTATAAGGATGTGGGGGGTATGGGTGT
>CAZEPL010000033.1:0-17708 GCA_964514135.1 uncultured Spirochaetaceae bacterium
TTATTACCTAAGAAAGAAAATAAAGATTAGATGGATCGATCGAATATCGGTGGTAAATTACTTTTATCTCTTTTTCTCTTTGCTTTAATTTTTTCTCTTGCCTCACTGGTAATCTTAAGGTTTATTACATTTCTGCAAACAACATTAATAAAAATTTTATTAATTCTGGCCAGTATATTGTCCTGGCTGGCTGTGCTATTTTATTATAGAAAGTATGTTGCCAGGCAGGAAGAGGGTCTTCCGCTTTTTGAAAAAAAGTTTGAGGAAGTATCCTCCGCTCTTTTTGAATTTGGTGCAGGGAACTTGGCTGTATCAATAACCCCGCTTATAAAGCTCCCGCAATCACAGCTAAATAAAAACTAGGCGGCATTAATTAATAGTATTATTACGGAATTCAACTCAATCACAGCTGTTCCTTCAAAGCGTTTATGCTTTACCGGCAACAATGGGTATCAGGAAGGTCGGATTATGGGCAAAGAAATTGCCCGGCTTTTAAATGGTAAAGGAGAGATCCTCATTATTATTCCCTTCTTTACGCAGATAAATCATGTTCTGCGCTGCAAGGGATGTATTAATTTTCTGAAAGATAATTTTCCGAAAATAAAGGTGCTGGCCGTAATAGAAGGACACGGAGCAAGAGATGTAGTAAAAGAACTCATGCCGGGGCTGGTTGATAAGTATCCGACGGCCGATATGATTTATATTACAGATGGATTTACTCCTTTTACAGGATGTCAGGTGTTGGAGAGAATAAAAAATAAATTTCAGGTAAAGATTGTTACCCATGATATACACGAAGAAAATGTTTTATATTTAAAAAAAGGGCTTATTAAGGTAATAATCGGTCAAAAAGCCGTTGCTCAGACCTATAATTCGCTCGTTCATCTTTATAATAAAATAGAAGCAGACTGGAAACCAATCAGCCGTAAACTCAATTTAACACCTATTGTATGTACGCTTGAAAACTACAGAGAGTATTGGGATGAAAGCCGGCAGGTAAGAGAGCTGACAAATCATGAATACAGTGAATTTGCGGTTCCTGTTGAGCGTACATCCGAAACACGGCTCAAACTGGGTTTGATAATTCCCGGCGAAGAAGTTATTTTTGCTTTAAGTAAAAAGGGCGGCATGGAGGCCGCTCAAAAACTTTCATCTAAAAATGTTGATGTGGAGATTATTACGGTGTTTAAAGACTGGGAGGAATTCGGGCAGGTGGAATTGTTCGGACCCATTATTCAAAGCATGGTCAGAGAGGGTTATCACGGCATAGCAGTATGTGTTTTTGATCCCAGAATTATTCCGGAAATAAATAAAGCAGTGGATGCCGGTGTTCCGGTAACAACCTACATTGCAGAGCCTTTGAATTTTAGAGAGGTTATTTTATATATTGCGGATAATATTGAAATGCTTTCGGATAAAAGTCAGGGCCTCGCTACTGCCGCGGACGAGTCTGCCAAAGCAAATACACAGATAAGGGGTGTCGTAACAAAAATTCAAAGTGGGATTGAAACACAGGAAGATAAGCTAACAACTACAAACCTTACTCTCGAAGAGCTTAATCAAAGCATTGGCAATATTAATAATGTCGTCAAAAAATTTACGGATTCTATTCTCAATATCACCCAGGAGTCGCAGCAGGGAATGGGTGCTATTTCTCAAAGCAATCAATCGGCTCAAAACTTACAACAGTCAATAACGCAGATAAATGAATCTATTACCAACTTGAATGAGAAGTTTGGGCAAATCAGTACGATTATAAAAACTATCGAAGATTTTGCGGCAAATACCAACGTGTTGGCCATAAACGCATCGATTCAAGCCGCAAGAGCAGGTCAGGCGGGTAAAAGCTTTGCTGTTGTTGCCCAGGAGGTACGGGAGCTGGCCGGACAATCCACAACTGCTTTGGAAAACATTAAACAGATAATTAGTGAGATTCTTACAAACATGCTGTATTTGGTAAAAGAATCAGAGAATAACCTCACAGAGGTTGCCAACAATTTTGAAAGGGCTTTTACTGCAAAAAATGCTTTTGAAAATATATCCGGTTTGCTCATACATAGTAAAGAAGAGATTAAAGTTATCATCCAAGTTATGGAAAAGATTAATGATACTACTCAGGTTGTTAAAACAACAATGGGAGATGTAAAAACCTTTAATAGAGATAATGTTTTTAATATTCAAGAAATCGCTTCATCATTAAAAAAGATTGATGATCAGGCAAGGCTCTTTCACAAACTGCCGCAACCTTGTTTGAAATGGCGAAAAACCAGGATCTGCTTATATCACAGCTTACCCTGGAAGAGGAAGAAAAAGAGCCTAATTAGCACATATCCTTTTATCCTGCTAAAATGGTATGAAGATTATTTGAAAACATTTAGATAATATTTTATTCCACATTACGCGCCATAACCTCCGCCGCCCGGCGTCCATGATAAATTGCACGAACAATTAAAGAAGCTCCGATATCAGCGTCACCCGCCGTATATACACTGCCTACCGAGGTAGCGTAATTACCGTCGGTTTTTATATTTCCGCGTTCATCGTATTTTATACCGAGATCCTGCAGCAGCTTGCTGTGCCTCACGTGCAGAAATCCCATAGCGAGAATTACCAGATCCGTATCCAGCGAAAATTCAGATCCGGGAACTTCTTTCATCCTATACTGTTTGGTACGCGGATCCTGTTCCCACTCCACTGAAACACAGTGAGCTTTGGCAACTTTTACTCCACGGCCGGTAAACTGCTTGGTCAAAACGCTCCATTGGCGCTCGCATCCTTCTTCATGTGAAGAAGCGGTACGCAGGATGTTGGGCCAGGCCGGCCATTCGGGATTGGAGGGCTCTTGCCATTCACGCGGTTTGGGAAGGATTTCAAACTGGTGCACCGATGCCGCGCCTTGACGGTTTGCGGTACCGATACAGTCGGCACCCGTATCTCCACCGCCGATCACGAGCACCTTCTTAGCCTTAGCAGAGATTATTTCGTGTTCCTTGAGATCACCGGTTAGGTATTTGTTCACTTTGGTTAAATAATCCATAGCATAATGGATATTATCCAAACCCCTGCCGGGAACCGAGAGATCTCTGGGAACGCCTGCTCCCAAAGCCAACAGGATGGCATCATATTTCTGCTTTATATAACGGGCTGAAAGGTCCTCGCCGATAGTGGCGTTGGTTTCGAATATAACTCCTTCTGCTTTCATCTGCTCCAAACGGCGGTCCAGAACATCTTTTTCCAGCTTAAAATCAGGGATGCCGTAACGTAAAATTCCACCGATTCCGGAGTCCTTCTCAAAAACAACCACAGTATGACCACGGCGGCGCAATGCTTGAGCAGCGGCCAAACCGGCCGGACCGGAGCCGATGACGGCGATTCGCTTCCCCGTCTCAAAAGGCGGCGGCATGGGCACAACCCAGCCCCGCTCAAAGGCGGTTTCGATTATGGCCAGCTCAATCTGTTTTATACTGACCGGACTGGAGTTGATAGAGAGCGTGCAGGATGTCTCGCAGGGAGCAGGACATATTCTTCCGGTAATCTCAGGCAGATTATTGGTCATCTCCAGCCTTTCATAAGCTTCCTGCCATTTACCTCTATAGACCAGATCGTTCCATTCAGGTATTAGATTGTAAACCGGACAGCCGAGTGCGTGGCAAAAGGGAATACCGCAGTCCATACAGCGCACGCCCTGTTTTTTTAGTTCCTTTTCCGGCTGTAAAAATGTGAATTCCTTATAATCCTTAAGCCTGTCTTTGACCGAGCGATAGCCGAAGTTTTTACGCTGGAATTCCAAAAAACCCGTTGCCCTTCCCATCAGCCGAACACCTCCTCGGTTACCGCCACAACTTCACTTTCTTTGGACTCCTGTTTTTTAAGACGTTCAAGGGCACGTCGGTAGTCGATGGGCATAACCTTTACGAACTGCATGATCACTTCGGTCCAGTCTCTTAAAATACGTGCGGCGTATTCGCTTTCCGTATACTTTACATGATTTTGAATGAGCTCGTACAGTTTAGCCTGCTCTTGAGCTGCGGTAATGGGCTCAATATCCACCATCTCCAAATTGCATTTGGTATCGAACAGCTGATCCTGATCCAGTACATAAGCAATCCCGCCGCTCATGCCCGCGGCAAAGTTAATACCCGTATTACCCAATACTACGACAATCCCGCCGGTCATATATTCACAGGCATGATCGCCCACGCCCTCTACGACGGCGACAGCACCGCTGTTGCGTACCGCAAAACGCTCACCTGCCATACCGTTAATGAAGGCCTCTCCGCCGGTGGCGCCGAAAAGATTGACATTGCCGGTAATTATGTTGTTCTGAGGTCTGAAAGTTGAGCCGCGGGGAGGATAAATAATAAGCTTACCGCCGGAAAGACCCTTGCCGAAATAGTCGTTGCTATCACCTTCTAGTTCAAATGTAATCCCCGGTGCCAGAAAGGCGCCGAAACTTTGCCCTGCGGAGCCGGAGAAATTGCAGTAGATTGTATCAGGGCCAAGCCCCTGTTCACCGTAGCGTTTGGAGATTTCGGCGCTTAAGCTAGCACCCACGGTTCTGTTGTTATTGCGGATGGGCGCGAAGAGTTTTACGGGAGTTCCCTTTTCCAGTGCAGGCTTAGCTTGAGTTATTAATTCACGATCTATTGCAAGGCTGAAATCATGTTTTTGTTTATCGGTACAATAGAGGGTGCTGCCTTTGCTAAGCTTCGGTTTGTAAAAAATATGAGAAAAATCCAGTCCTTTGGCTTTCCAGTGAGTTAAAGCACTATCTTTTTCCAGGAGTTCTACATGGCCTATCATCTGTTCCATGGTTTTAAAACCTAATTCGGCCATCAGTTCCCGTACGTCCTGAGCAATAAATTTCATAAAATTGATCAGATGTTCGGGTTTGCCCTGGAAGCGTTTGCGTAATTCCGGATCTTGAGTCGCCACGCCTACCGGACAGGTATTGAGGTGGCATTTTCGCATCATGATACAGCCCAAGCTGATTAATGACATGGTACCGAAACCAAACTCTTCCGCGCCTAACAGAGCAGCGATTACCACATCTCTGCCGGTTTTTAATTTACCGTCGGTCTGCACACGGATACGGTTGCGCAGTTTATTGAGTACCAATGTCTGTTGTGTTTCGGCCAGTCCGATTTCCCAGGGAATTCCCGCATGTTTAATCGATGAGATGGGAGAAGCACCGGTGCCTCCGTCATGGCCGCTTACTAATACCATATCGGCTTTGCCCTTGGCAACACCCGCGGCTACCGTGCCAACACCTACTTCAGCAACCAGTTTTACGGAGATCCGTGCAGTAGGATTTGCATTTTTTAAGTCATAGATAAGCTGAGCCAGATCTTCTATAGAGTAGATATCGTGATGAGGTGGGGGTGAGATAAGCATGACGCCGGGGGTTGAATGGCGTACCCTGGCAATTATTTCGTTTACTTTATAACCCGGTAGCTGTCCGCCCTCACCCGGTTTAGCTCCCTGAGCCATTTTTATCTGCAGTTCTTCCGCGTGAACCAGGTAATTGCTTGTTACTCCAAAGCGCCCTGATGCCACCTGTTTTACTTTGCTCATGGCCAGATCACCGTTAGCAAGAGCTGTGTAACGGGACTCGTCTTCGCCCCCTTCTCCGGAGTTACTCATGGCTCCGAGGCGGTTCATGGCGATGGCCATGGTTTCATGAGCCTCTTTACTGATTGAGCCGAAAGACATGGCGGAAGTTACAAAGCGTTTGATAATTGATTCTGCCGGTTCTACTTCCGCTAAGGGAACAGATTTTGCCTTTTTAAACTTAAAAAGTCCACGCAGAGTACAGAGGTTTTTACTCCCGTCATCTATAAGCGCGGCATACCTTTTATAAAGAGCATAGTCGTTTTCCCTTACGGCTTTTTGGATTGTAGTAACAGCTTCGGGAGTGAGGATGTGATTCAAAGAATGTGCGCGGTAATGAATATCGCCCCCGGAGTCCAGATACAACTGCTTAAAGCGGTCGGCACTAAAAGCAAGACTGTGCCTGGTCAGGCATTCCCCGGCAATTGTCTCTAAGCCCACACCTTCAATCCGTGAAGGTGTACCGGGAAAATAGGAATTAATAACTACGGAATTTAATCCCACTGCTTCAAAAATCTGGGCGCCTTTGTAACTTCTTATGGTAGAAACACCCATTTTGGACATGATTTTTAATAAGCCCTTTTTAATAGCTGTAATATAGTTATCAAATGCTGTTTCGGTCTTTAGATCCTCTGCCAAATCACCGTTTTTATTTAAATCTGCGATGATCTCAAAGGCCAAATAAGGATTTATGGCACTGGCCCCGAACCCTATTAAAGTGGCAAAGTGCATAACTTCCCTTGCCTCACCGGTTTCAATTATAATACCTGCCAAATGCCTTTTACCTGCGCGAATAAGATGCTGGTGTACGGCCGATACTGCCAAGAGGGCGGGCAGGGGGACTTTGGTTTCATCCACGCCGCGGTCACTGAGCATTATAAGTGAGTAACCCTGATCTACGGTAGCTTCGGCCTGCTTACAGAGTTCCGTCAGAGCTTTTTCAAAACCGTTATGTCCGCTTTCTTTAGTAAAGAATATGGGAAGCTCCGCGGCCTTAAATCCGTCGATGTCACAGTTGCGCAGCTTATCCATATCATCATTAGTGAGTATGGGATGGGGAAGTTTTAGCTGATGGCAGTGGAGGGGTGTTTCGTCCATAAGATTGTGTTCTCTGCCGATAAAGCTCATCAGAGACATCACCAGGTTTTCACGATAAGGATCGATCGGTGGATTGGTAACTTGAGCGAAAAGCTGTTTGAAATAGTTATAGAGCAGTACGGGGCGTTCGCATAAAACTGCCAAAGACACGTCATTTCCCATAGAGCTGATAGGTTCCTGCGCGTTAACCGCCATGGGTCCAAGTATCATATTAATGTCTTCCAGAGTATAACCGAAAACTTTTTGTCGTGTTTTCAGCGACTCGTATTCGATATCAACCGGACCGGGCGCTTGAAACAGGCCTTTAAGTTCAATTCGGTATTTTTCCAGCCAGCGGCGGTAGGGTTTTTGACGAGAGATCGTAGCTTTTATTTCATTATCGTAGATAATTCTTTCATGGGCCGTATCCACGAGGATCATTTTCCCGGGGGCAAGTCTGCCCTTTTGTAAAATATCCTCAGGCCCGATATCAAGCACCCCTACTTCGGATGCCAGGACGAACTTGCCGCTCTTGGTAACAATATAGCGGGCGGGACGCAGCCCATTGCGATCCAGAATGGCCCCGACTTTAGCACCGTCGCTAAAAGTAACTGCGGCCGGTCCGTCCCACGGTTCCATAACCGCAGCGTGGTACTCGTAGAAAGCCCGTTTGTCCTGGCTGATGTGATATTTCTGGCCGAAAGCCTCCGGGATCATCATCATCATAGAGTGTTCCATTGAACGGCCGCTCTGTGAGAGCAGCTCAAACACGTTATCCAGAACTCCGGAATCGCTTAATTTTGTATTGATAATGGGCAGTAGCTTTTTAATATCCGCACCAAAATAGTCGGCTTTAAGAGTTGTCTCTCTGGCCATCATTTTATTGATATTACCCCTTAAGGTGTTGATCTCTCCGTTATGAGCCAAATAGCGAAAGGGTTGAGCCAGCGGCCAGGAAGGAAAGGTGTTGGTACTGTAGCGTTGATGAATTACCGCCAAGGCACTGATAAAATCCTGGTGTTTAAGATCAAGAAAAAAATCCTGCACCTGCTGCCCCACAAACATGCCTTTGTAACAAACGGTTTTGCTGGAAAGCGAGGCAATAGAGAACTGTTCAAGAGAAAGGCGCATGGCAAGAGCTTTTTTTTCTAACAGCCTGCGCGTTACATACAGCTTTCGTTCCAGATCGCTCCCTGTTAACTCCTTGAAGACTATAAAAATCTGAGCAATAAAGGGCATGGACTCCAATGCCATCTCGCCCAGACAGGAAGGGTCGGTGGGAACGGTTCTAAAACCCAATACAGAACCGCCCTGCTTTTTCACAATCGGCTGTATTTCCTGCATTATTTTTTTTCGTTTTTCTTGTTTTTGAGGGAGAAAAAGCATGCCCACGCCGTATTCGCCTTGAGCAGGGAGTTTAATCTGTTCCAACTCTACCTGGCTTGAAAAGAAAAGATGCGGAATCTGGAGTAAAATACCCGCACCGTCACCGGTCTTTTGATCACCGCCCACGGCACCGCGGTGCACCAGATTTTTTAAAATAGTTATACCGTCTTCCACAATCTGATGGGACTTCTGTCCCTTAATGTTGACAACAAAGCCCACACCGCAAGCAGAGTGTTCAAAAGTAGGATCGTATAAGCCCTGCTTTTTCATTTTATGTATCCTTGGTATACATAATTTTCAATCATGTATAATATTCTCCTGTTCTTAAAAAAAGGCAATAGTATCATAGTTTTTTGTGAGTTTCTATAGCTATCAGAAATTTATGTTTATTGAGAAATTTCCAAAAGAATCTTTACGATGATATATAACAAATGGCTTCCTGACCTACTGCATCGGCACTTAAGAATAACTGTGAGGTATCATCAGGCTCGATTACTCTCACCACAGCGGACCAGGAAGCAGCCTGCGGCAACAGCTCCTTAAGTTTATTAGGCGTCTTTTCTATAAAATCTTCGTTAAACACGGCCATTTGGTTTTCGGGATGTATGGCAAGGTAGAGAATATCGGTTTCCACCAGATCGTTGAAAAAATGCGTGCCAAGCGAGACGTCGGGAATAAGACCTTCATGCATCTTTGCAACCTCGCAGAGTACAGTAACGGCATTGATATCCGAAAAACTGACAGGAACACCCAACGCAGGGGTGGTTGTACCCCAACGGCCGGGACCTATCAGAGCGGTTATTTTTTTGTTCTGCTCGCTTTGTTCTTCCGGATGAGTAAGCTGTCCGATTACGCGTGCTAATACATAGCACTCCTGTAGTTTAAGTTTGCTGTATGTTTCAGGCACAATATAGATAATACGATCGATGGCAGTTGCCATGCTGGTACCGATTACAGGACCCTGCGTTTTAAAAATAATTTTATCTTCGGCAATGTCTTTGGGTGCTTCTACCGCACCTGCTTCTCCCTTTACCTGAAAAGGCCTGCACTGCACAAGGTTAATACGGTAAGAATCGTGATCTATAAAATTGGCGGTAAACTCCACATCCACCGGATAGTTGTATGCATTTTGTAGAGCGGCGAGCATATGTTTCATATTGTCAATAAAATCGGTATGCTGTAACAGTTTTTCAAAATTTAAATAGTGTAAAAAAATATTTTTAAATCCGTGCTCTTTGGCGCGGCGCTCCAATTCTCGATCCTGCGATGCGAATATATCTATCGGTAGGTCCGGACTTTGGGCAACCACCTTTTCAAATTCGGTGGTGAGATTTTTATTGGCGCGGAGATCAAGCACATCAACCCGTTTTTGAGTGTATTTTCTTACATCATTGGTGTCTAGTGCAGGGCTCTTAAACGGTGCATTGAGTGCAATGAGCCTTGTATAATCATCGTCAATCCTTTCTACAGCTCTAGTGCCCAGACCGAATACCAGCCTAATCATTCCCGCTTTGGGATCGATATCCTTGCTCCACACAAAAGGATTGTAGGAAAAACCTACTCCTGCAAGCTGAGGATAATAAAGGAAGTTATAAGCCGCACCCGATACGCGCATTACTAATAAGGCCATTTGCTCATCCCTGTCCAACAATCCCCGGTGAGCTCTGTAGGCCAGGGCTTCGTAGGTTAAAGTGCTGGCGTAAACCTGGCGAACCGCGTTTATAAATGAGTCCAAACGCTCGGCCGGTGTTCCCTGGTTGGCACAAAATACGCTTTCGTATTTTCCTGAAAAGGAGTTTCCATACGCATCTTCCAACAGACTGCTGGAGCGTACTATTAATGGAGACTGACCGAAATAATCCAGCATCTCCCTGAATTGAGCAACTATTTCTTCGGGAAAGGTCCCGTTAAGAAGGCGCTCACGAACCTCTTCCGAATGGTCGCGAAAGGTTTTATGTTTTTTTAATTTTCGCCTGAGCCACCAGCAGCCGTTTTGGATGAGATAGCTGTAAAACACATCCGACCCGATAAAAAAAGAATCATGGGGTTCGAGCAATTCCGACCATTTGGGATCCTTTTTTTTGAGTATTGCCCGGGCCAAAAGCATGCCGACGGATTTTCCTCCGATAAGGCCCGACCCTACCATACGTTTTCCGATGGCAACAAGATCGCCCAGGTCAAAATATTGCTGTGCCAGTTCTAAAAGCTGTGGTTCTCTGGTAATGGCCATGCGCAGGAGTTGTGAGCAAAGCGAAGACTCCGCTTCCCCGCAGGAAGAGGAAGTCTTAGCCTTTGCCAAAACTTCAGCTGCTTTGGCAAAGGTACGGGTCCAGATATCGAGGGGCTGCATAGTGAAATCCAGCCAGGGCTGAGGAATAGAGGTCATAATCTCTGCAATAACAGCACTGTTGGACACCGGAACAAATGTATGATCCTTCCATTGATGAAGCATATACATGGTAGGGGAGTAGCGTTTATACACCTTTAATGGATGCAGATAGAGCTGTTTTTTTCTATTATATACATCAACAATAACCTGAGCGGTATTATGTATGGCCTTAATTGCTATGCTCATATGGTGGTCGCGTAAAAGAGCAAAGTAGGTCGCTGTTTCAAAATCATAAAGGTAGGGGCAGGTGAGCATAAAAAAGTTTCCCAACATGCGATCGCTGTACCAGTCTGCTACCAGATCGGACAGGCAGTCGAATACATAACAGGCACCTTTGCCGAATTTTTCGATCACATCAAAAATCGTCGAAATAAAGTTTTCAAAGCCTTCATTGGGATTGAGTTCATACACATGGGCTTTCACGCTGTCCGGCAGCAGCCAGGGGTGATCTGCAAAGCGAAAGTAGATAAGCTCCCGGTTCTCCCCCGTGGCCTCTCTACAAAAGGGATGAACAAAGGGTACATAGTTTTCAATGGAATCAACCTGGAATACAATGTTATCTCCCGGGCGAACTCCCTGAAATACTTGATCCAGCTCTTTAAGGCCGGTGCTCATTGAGGTAAATACCTTTTTCACGGGTTTCTCCTCAAAGTGAGCATAAGGCAGGTACCGTATATCACTTTCATGCCGTATTTATGACAGAGATCTATGGCTTCCTGGCTTTCGGCGCCGGGCTGCATCCAGATACGGGTAATGCCCTTTTCCTGACACTGCTTAACAATCTCCAAAGTTGCTTGCGGCGGGGTTACCACATCAACAACATCTACGGTTTTGGGAATATCTAATACACTTTGGTGGCAGGGAAGACCTTGAACTTCTCGCAGTGTCGGATGCAAAGGATATACCTCATAACCGCCGGCAATAAGATCTTTAAGGATTTTATAAGCGTATTTTGTTTCATCACGAAAAGAGCCGGCAACAGCAAAAGACTTTTGGGCTAAAAACTCCAGTACTAGTTTTTCCATGATAGTATATCCTCTATATAGATAGATATAAGGTACTAATAATAAACTACCAATGTAACGGATATCGTGAATGTTGTATAGGGAGTATGCTTTTGCTATTGGACCCGGATTACAGAGAGATTCGGGCAGTTTGCGGATTTAATCATCACATATAGCGATTTTTAAAATACTCCTTAAAATCGTGAATATAAATATTGAAGGTTTTATCTGCCGCTTTTGACAGGATAGTAAGCTTTTTCTTCAATTCATCCCATACACGGTAGTAATATCTTCGATCATGTGTCATGCGCAGATATTTCTGCCTGAGGCCGGGATTCTCTTCGGAAAGAGCACTTATTATCTCCGTTATATGGGCCAGGGTAAAATTAAGACATTCAAACTCCACCGCCTGAGCAAGAGGATATTTCCCGAATACATTCTTTACTTTGGAAATCCAGGGCAGCATGGGTGAAAAATAAGGTATTACCGGAAGACCTTGAGCCAACAACAGGTTGATTGCTTTGTCTCGTAGCGTAAAAGCAGGGCTTTTTGGCTCCAGCCTTTGTTTAAACTGCTTATCATATTTGTTGACCGTAAAATAGATTTTTGTGCAAAAACCGGCTGATAGCAAAGATGTGCATTCGGTAATGAGTGGTGAGCGGGTAAGAATAACGTAATAAACCTGGTGCCGGTTAAGGATTTCTAAGATGCGCCTGGTAAGGTTGTATTTTTTTTCGATCGGTTGGAAGCATTCGGTTGTGGAACCGAGCAGCACTGTATGAGGTCTTTTTTTAATCAGTTCTTTTTCCAGTAATTCCGCTGCGTTTACCCGGATGTCAACATAGCTGCCCCAGGGTTTGTTTTTTTTACTCACAACCCTGTTTGAGCGCACATAACAGTAACTACAGTTGAACTTACACCCCATAAAGGGATTAATCACATATTCACCCAGATTGATGGCCGTGGGATTAAGAATGCGTGTTATATTTACTTCATTATACTCAATCATTTTTCAATTAAATTTCCAATATAGGCGTTTGTGTATTTTATTCCATGGCTTTTCAGTGTTTCCGCGAAGATGCGCATACGGTTTAAGGACTTTGGTGCAGTTTTATAATCCGCACTTTTTTCGGCCCTGGTTCCCTCGTAGTAGGTAAAGGGATTAAGTTGTTCAATCTTGGGAATAATCTCTTGATTTTTAATTACAAAATCAATGCTCTTTTTGAACTCTCGCTCCGACTCATCAGGATAGCCCACAATCAGACTGATGCCAAAGCTAAGATCAGCTTTTTTTAATTTGCGGAAAAACTTTTGTGCCTGCTTTACGGTAAATCCTTTATGCATTCGCTGCAATACACCGTCTGCGCCTGATTCCAGACCCACAAAGAGGTTATAGCAGCCGCTTTGTTTCATTTTTGCCAACAGACGTTCAGGCATGTCACAGCGAATTGCACACTGTGCTTCCCAATTTATTGAGCCAAAGCGGTTTATTATGGCATCACAGAGCTGTTCAAGTTTTTTAAGATCAGCGTTAATCAGTGAATCAAAAAAAATAAAATTTTCTATATCATTTTGACTTTTGTGAAAGCGGATCTCTTCTATAATATTCTTTACAGGCCGTATTCGCATACCTTTATGCAATAAGCGTTCCGAACAGAAATCACAGCGCCTTATACAGCCGCGGGAGAACTGAAGAGGAAGTACCCGTTTTTTTGGATATGAACTTAATTCCAATCCCCGGTAGGAGGGGAAACTAAGTTCGCTTAGATGGGGGAGCTGTTCAAAGAGCACCATGCTGCTTTTGCTCCGGCCGCTGAGAAATTTAGCTAGAGCAAGTTCTCCTTCTCCGACAACAATAAAACCAGCATGTTCGCAGATAAAATCAGGTATGCGCTTGTTTTCTTTAAAATACCGGCAGGCCATTTCCGGGCCGCCCAGAACAATGCGCATACCTGATTTTTTACATTTAATCAGCTTTATAAACTCCAAAGTTGTTTTAAGATTGCTTTTAAAACAGGAAAAACCGATGATATCATACTGTAGCAGCTTGTTCAGCGCTTGCTCCAATTGTTGTGAGTGGGCGGAAGTGAGTAAGGAGAACATATTTTCTTCTAAGTTTGTATTACAGCTTTTAAGCCATTCCTTTTTTAAGACAGACTCCACGAAATTATAAAAATAATTGTTAAGATCCAGCACATCCGCCTGAAGATGTAACTGGGCTAAGTAACTCTGCAAAAAGGCTATTCCTAAGGGCGGCAGGTTGGGCCAGGTGGTGGGGGGGGCTAAAACAAGTAATATTTTTGGAAACAACTGCATTAATGTATGTTTAGAGTAACAGCCAATATTTTATATATCAATAACGCTGGTTTACGGTATAATTTATTTGAGAATTTGTGGAAAAACTAATGTACTGTTGATATAATTAATATGAAAAGATAAACCTATATGTAAGGAGAAAACTATGAAGAAAAAGCTAATAATAGCTTTTATTTTATTAGTGTTTATCGTTATAACAGGTAGTGCACAGGTAAGACTGGATGTGAATGTGAGTGTGCCTATTTATAACGGAATAGATGTTGAAGGAGGTGAAGGAGTCGGTGAATTCTCTGATTATGCGTTTCTTATCCCAGATTTAATGCTCAGTTATGTAATTGATCTGGAGATGATAAAAATTGGTATCGGAGCGAGAATGATGACCTTTATTGTAGAATCCGTGATGTGGCCGAACGCTTTTATAGAACTTGATCTAGATCCATTAGTAATCAATCTAAGTTGTGGTGGTGGTGTATTTGTATATTTTGGTGTGCTTAGTGGTATATATACCGAAGTTTTCGTAATTCCGGATTTTAGCGCATATTTTAAAATAACCGAATGGTTTCATGTAGGTGGTGGTGTACTTTTATTATTAGGAGGTGAAATTTTTGGTACGGATATACTACCTTACTCGATCTATGCGCGTGCGCGCTTTAGTTTTACATTTTAAATTATAGCATAGTACTTAAAAATATTAAGAGAGCCTTAAAGGGGCTCTCTTTTTTTATAATTTATAGTTGATATGACAGTCACCTACCTTTATGGACGCTGCGGTTTTTAGAGAATACTTTTTAGATTACTAAATGATTGGATTTTATCATAATGGTTGTCATATCTATTATATCTATCTAGAAAGATCGTTTTCATACCCAGGGCTTGAGGCACTTTAATGTCGTTTTGAATATCGTCCCCGATAAAAAGTGTCTGTTCAGGGCTTACTTTGCTTTTATGAATAGCTTCCTGATATATGCTTTTGTGCGGTTTGCACCGGCCGAAGTTAATGGAAACCAGAACAAATTTAAAATAAACGGCAAGACCATGTGCTTCCAGCAGGTATTCAATACCACCTGCTGATTTAAAATTGGATACGATGCCCAGGTCATACCTGTGCGCCAGTTTGGGGAGCAGCTGTTTTACATCATCATGTACATAACAGCGGCTGTAATAGGTCTTAAGAAAGTTCCGGGAGAGTTCGGCGGCTACATCTTCAGGTGTTTTATTCTGTGCGGAGATCCGGGGATTATTTTTGCACATAATCATGAAGCGGTCCAAAAAACTGTCTTCGCGTAGATCAGCATGCCGTTGGTTGAGGATGTCTCTGGCCTGGATATACTGAGTTAAAAAATCGCTGTAGTCCGGCCACAGTTTTTCAACTCCCGAACCTTCATATGCCCAAAGCGCATAGCCATCACGTGAGGGCACGGGATTCATGTCGATAAGAGTCTCCATACAGTCGAAAAGTATGTATTTAATCATGACCATTCATTACTACTTTTTTTGATAGCTGTCAAATAAACTCGCGAGTAAATTAGACAGATATCGAAAAAACTCGCAATTAAAAGTGTTAGTTTAAATAATTTGTAATCTTTCCAAGCCCTCTTTTATAAAAAGCAGGGCGAATACTATGAGCACAACACCCAGCAGACGTATTATATAGATATAAGTATTGCCCGATATAAAGGTTTTAGAGGTGGCAGCAAGTAGTGCTATCGTGATTTTTGTTCCTACTATGCATATATAAAAACCGACCAAAAAGAGTACGGGTCCGGTCCAATGCACTTGTGCGGCTGCTACCAGCAGGGGAGCGCCTACCGTAATCCAGAACAGGTAAGGGTGAGGATTGAGCAGATTGGTAATTATACCTTTACGTAACGAATGTGCCTGCTTGCTGGGTTTATCCGCCGCTACTTTTTTTACTCGTATGCTCTCGATACCCAAATAGATAATATATCCCGCTCCTATGAAAGCCAGTATGCCCAGTACCGGCTCATAGCGGCGGAACTGCAGAAGCACAAACACGCAGAGCAGGATGATAGGAGTGTCTGTAAAAAGGGGAGAGAGCGCCACCCGTATTCCATGAGCTCTGCTGTGGGTAAGGGTTTCTGTGATTACCAGGGTTAAGAGCGGGCCGGGGGCAATACCCGCCGCCAGGCCGAACAGCATACCCTCAGCTAAATACTGTAAACTGTCTGCTGCCATTTATCTATTATGTATAGAGTGAACGAGGTTTTTTTGCAAGTATAGGAAAGAGAAATCACAGTTATCAATATATAGTAGCAATTGGTACTCCTCACCAATTCATACTAAAGTATGATTGAAATACTTCACGGACAGCACTATTATAAACAACAACTACTATAAAAGGAGAAAATTATGGAAAGACTATTACCATGGGGTCTTGGGTCTATCTTATTCCCGGTGCTCTCTTATTTTTTATTTTCTATTGTGCTTATAATCTTTATTTTAATTAAATGGCGTATGGATCATGATAAAGAACATAAAGATCCCCAAGTTGGGCTAAAGGTTCTGCTTTATTACTTTAAAACCATCGCCCTGCACTTAATGCTTGCCAGTGCTGTGTCTACAATTATAAGCATATTCACAGATACTTTATGTGACAGCTATTCTTTTCCGCTCGCCTTATGTGCGGTCGGAGTGCTTATTTATGCGGCCCATTTGGTTCTGATAATAATGTTTACCAATAGAAGCAGCTTTCCCACGGTTGCCAGGTATTTTACCGCCTACAACATATTTATCGCAGGAGTTGCTACTATAGTATCTGCTATTATGAGTATTATTTTCCTGGTTGAAAGAGATTATGATTCTCTAAATATATCAGGCGCGGCGGTTATTGTATATTCGATAACATGGGCAGTGCAACTGATTATTTTATTTAACATCCCCTTGTTCAAGAAGCTGAAGAAACAGTAATACCTAAAAGAAAGCAGCGGTTTTCATAGTTAAACCTCACCATCTTTGAATAAAAGTGTCTCATGAACCACAGGCATGAGTTCGCTTATTTTTATGTTCTGCGGACACTTTTCTTCACAGAGCGCACATTCCGTACAGGAACCTGCTTGTTCGCTTTCCTGTGTATGCCAGTTGTAATGAGCTTTACCAAAAAACAGATTATTGTATGCCTTGGCCTGATTATAGAGATCAAAATTACGCGGAATATTAACTCCATTGGGACAGGGCATGCAGTATTCGCATTTGGTGCAGGGGATGGGGCTCAAACTTTCATATACCGCAGATACCTGTTTAATAACATTAAGCTGCTCTTGGCTTATCTTGTTTATACTGGGAGCCGAAGCCAGACGGACATTGTGTTTTACCTGCTCCAGGGTACTCATACCGCTGAGTACGGTAGAAACCTCAGGTTTATTCCACAGCCAGCGCAGAGCCACATCAACCGGGTCAAATCCTAAGTTATCCCAGATTTTTTTCATATTGCCCTGGGGATTGGCAAGTGTACCTCCTAAAAGCGGTTCCATCACAACTACGGCCAGACCTTTCCCTGCGGCATCTTTAAGACCCTTGGTGCCGGCCTGAAATTCCTCATTCAGATAGTTGTACTGAATCTGGCAGAAGTCCCAGTCGTAGAAATCGATTATCTGCTTAAACATCGGGTAGGTGCCGTGAAAGGAAAAACCTAAATGACTGATACGCCCGTCTTTTACGGCTTTTTCCGCCCAGCCCAGAATATCGAGTTTACGTACCTGTTCCCAGCGCGTACTGAACAGACCGTGCAGCAGATAGCATTCAATATGATCGGTTTTAAGCCGTTTAAGCTGCTCGTTAAGGTAGGTATCGCAATCACTCTGCTTTTCAATCAGCCAGCAGGGCAGCTTGGTGGCCAGTTTTACCTTACTGCGGTACTCTCCCTGAAGGGTCTTACCTAAAAAACCTTCGCTCATTTCCTTGTGGTA
>CAZEPL010000033.1:17808-36460 GCA_964514135.1 uncultured Spirochaetaceae bacterium
GGATTTTTAAATGCGGTAGTTTCAAGCTCATTGTATGTAGAACTGCAGAGTATGCGTACGGCACCCGGACGAACATATTTACTAAAATGCCCCATATAGTAAAACGAGCTTTGGTAATGGATTTCAGCTTTATTCTCATCTACAATTACCGGAGCATCGCAGTAATTATCCGCGTGATTCGGACCGCCATGCGAATTAAGCACCATATTCCAGTCAACCCAACCCCCGGCTCCGTTATTTATATCATTAATAATATTATATGCGTATATTTCACCTCTATCCCAGGCACCCAATTTTACACCGCCTTCGATACAGGCCTCTGTGAGCAATAGTTTTTTTTCAGGATATGCTTGGTATGTTTTTAAGACATTTTCGAAATCGTCACCTGAGTACCAATGGAATCCTATTCCCCATACATAGCGGGCAGCGTTACTGTCGGAAAGCACTGTTTTCGCTCGTTCAAAAAGTAAATCCCGATTATGATCCCAGATAATTATTTTTATATTCTGTAATCCGTCCTTTGTTAATCTTGGTCCTAAATAGTCCCGAACAAAATCACGTTCCTCCTCTGCCGTATAGCGGCAGGAGTCCCAAATTTGAGTGGCATCCGGCTCATTCTGTATGGTTATTCCCCAGATGGGAATTCCATCTTTTTTATATGCTTTAATATACTTTGAAAAAAACAACGCCCAGGTTTCTCTGTACTCAGGTTTCAGATTACCGCCATTGTTCATTTGGTTGTTGGTTTTCATCCAGGCAGGGGGGCTCCAGGGAGTAGCAATCAAGCGAAATTGAGCCCCCTCTGTTGAAAAGGCCGATTTGATAAAAGGGATTAAGCATTTTTTATCTCTCCTCATATCAAAATGTGCTAACTCCCTATCTCCCGCTACGTCGTCGTAGGAGTAGTTTTCCAGAGAAAAATCACAACTATTAATATGTGTTCTGCACAGCGAATAAGCTATTCCCTTTTGCGGATGAAAGTAGCTTTCTATTATCTGTAATCGCTTTTCTCTATTCAAATTATGTAGGACCGAAGCGCCGGATTCGGTAAATGCACCGCCAAAACCGATAATCTCTTGATATTTAACATCCGGGTCACATGCTATTCTTATGCTGCTTGTCAGCTTTTTCGACTCTGCTTTAAAATATATATCTTGTTTTTGGCTAAGAAGATCTCCTGTATCTTTTGCAGTTTGGATTACTATAGC
Organism: uncultured Spirochaetaceae bacterium; assembly: GCA_964514135.1. Classification (GTDB taxonomy): domain Bacteria; phylum Spirochaetota; class Spirochaetia; order SZUA-6; family RPPD01; genus JAFGGG01. Next base: position 19,017 of record CAZEPL010000033.1, read on the forward strand.
CTTATTCATGAATCCGTTATACTCCTCTCATGTTATATTCTATAATGTTATTTTTTTTCAACCTTTAACAGCACCGGTTGTTATACCTTTTACGATATGGCGTTGAAACAGCATATAGATAATAATAACCGGAATACACGTTATAACCACCGCGGCTAATATTTTAGACCATTCCACATAATACTTGCCGCGGAACATAACGGTAGAAAGTATTAATGTATAGTGTTTTGAGTTTGTGAGCATGAGGAGAGGAAGCAGAAAATCGTTCCAGATCCAAATTATTTGCAGGATGGCTACCGTGATATTAATCGGTTTTAAAAGGGGAAAGATAATTTTGAAAAAGGTCTGGTACTCATTACATCCGTCGATTTTGGCCGCATCTTCAAGTTCAACCGGAATAGATTTTACAAATCCGTGATACAAAAAAATAGGAAAATTTACACCGATTCCGATATATACAAATGGCAGTCCCCAGACTGAGTTGTGAATCTTTAGTAGCTTGGCCATATTAACCAATGAAATCATTATTGAGTGGAAGGGGATAAGCATGGAGGATACAAAAATGATATAAATGAAAAAGCTCAGTTTGCTCTTGGTTCTTGATAATTTGAATCCTGCCATTGAAGCAAATATTACAATTCCCAGCACACTGACACCGGTAATAAAAGCCGTATTAAAGAAGACTCTGAAAAAATCCATTTCCCGTAGCACTTCGCCGTAATTGTCTAATGCGATGGTGCGGGGAAAGGACAGAACGGATTTCATTATTTGAGCCTGCGGCTTAAAAGAGTTCAAAACAGTAATGAAGAGTGGAAATAAAGAAAAAAGGCACATTATGCATAAAAAAATATATATAGCTATTAATGTTTTATGTTTTTTAAATCTATTAAGCAATATGACAGATGTTTGCATTATAATTGAATCTCCCTTTTTTTAAAAACCTTTAATTGTACTAATGTTATGATAAGGACAACAAAAAATAATACGATTGCTTTGGCATTGGCATATCCGTATCTATAGTTTGAAGAAAAGGCCTCTAAATAAATGTCCAAGGCCAGCACTCTTGTGCTTTTACCAGGCCCTCCGTTAGTTAATGCATATACCAGATCGAATTGTTTAAAGGCACCGTTCATAGTTATGAACAGACACACGGTTATTGCCGGAACGATCATCGGTAACGTAATATATATAAATCTTTTGAATGAATTTGCCCCGTCTATTTTGGATTGTTCGATAATTTCTTTTGGTATATTTTGCAGTGCGGCAAGATAAATAATCATCGTATAACCGATACCGGTCCATAATGAGACAATTACTATAGACCAAAATGCTAAAGTAGAATCACCCAGCCATGATTGATCCAAAAATTTTAAGGCGTATACGCTTTTGGCAATTGTAGGAAGAACTTGTAAAAAAATAAATGACCAGATAAAAGCACCAATAACAAAACTAATTATATTGGGCATAAAGAGGGCTGTTCGGAGCAGGGTTTTTCCCTTTTTTATACGATTGACAAGCAGGGCAAGCAGGAGAGCAATTGAATTCTGAAGTATAACCATGACGATGGCATATTTAAAAGTGAAAAAGATAGAATTTCTGAAGCCATAATCATCGACAACCGCTTCGATAAAGTTTTCAAATCCTACAATATTAAATTCAGGATTCAAACCGTTCCAATCTGTCAGGCTGTAAAAAAAAGTTATACACATTGGAATAAGCATAATGAGAATAAAAGAAATAAGAGCGGGAGAGACAAAAATAAGTAAGGGAAGTATCTGCTTTTTCATTTTCTCTATCATAATAGTATCCTTAAAAAAAGTTGATATATCCCAGCTCTTGGAATATATCAACTTATAACATAATAAAGGAGACAGGTGTTACTTCATGCTTGATTTCCAAGCATGATCTAAAGCCTTAATTACATCTGCCTGAGACATGTCTTTAAGATAATAGCTTTGAAAAACCGCACCGGATTCATCCTTTACGGCTTGAGGGATTTTGGGATCAATATAACCTTTGCCTTGTTCAACATATGTCATAGCGGATTTTACCCAGGAATAGGTCTCGAACTTATGTATTTTTGCCAAAGGATTAAATTTCAAGCTTTCATAAAAAGCACTGGAATCATTTTTATCCAGGATGTAGTTAATTAAGGCAAGCGCCACTTCTTTATTTTCCGATTTTGGATTTACACAGAGACAGGTTGAAACGGCAATATTAATCTGAGCGGTTTCGGGATTGTCATTTAAAGGTAATGGGGCAACACCAAACTCGAAATTTTCATCTTGCTCCAAAAAACCTTGAGCCATCCATGGGCCTTGAACATACATGGCATATTTACCTGATGCAAACTCGACATTGCCCAGGTTGGCATCGATATCAAGAGGCCGCTTATTGCCATTCGCATTTACCAGGTCCATAATTGTAAAGAATTTCTTAATATCAGCAAAAGAGCCCTGACCTTTATTCATCTTGTCAATGAAATCAGGGTATTCGGAGTTAAGAAAACCGCCGACCGTCAGCGGCAGTAAGAGTTGAGGAATCCATTGATCTTTGTATGCTAATAAAAACGGAGTATAGCCGGCTGCTTTTATTTTTTTGATATTCTCTTTTAATTCGCTTATTGTCAAAGCGGGTTTGATGTTCAGCTTATCAAATATCTCTTTATTATACACTATTCCCCAGAACAGGCTTTCAAGTGGTACGGCTCGCACTTTGCCGTCGATAGTAACTACCGGTTTAATAGTATCGAACATCTGGTTTACAAATGGCTGAGATGATAAATCCTCCGTATACCCTGCTTTGGTATATTCTGGGAGTTCATTAATAGCATGACAGGAGAAAACATCGATATCTTCCTCCGAAGCAAAACGTGTTCTTAATAATTGTGCGGAATTTTCATCAGGCATTTCCAGGTTGTAAATTATCTCCACACCTTTTTCCTGCTTGTATTTTTCCGCGAACTGATCGAGATATTTCGTGTACTGTTTCCTAAATCGCGGTTGGGAAATAAAAACCTTTAGCTCTACTTGTTTTGGACTGCCGGGTTCACAACCTGTAAAAATCGTGAGAAACAGGAGAGCTGTCGTAAAAACTAGTAACAATTTTTTCATTATTAATTCCTCCTTTTTTTTTAATTAAAGAAGGCAAATATATTTACTGTCTGCACTTCTTTAATTTTTTACTTGCTGTATTGTGGAAAATAGTGGTTGAGCTGTCTACTCGATATTTTTGCCTTTTACTGTAAATTTTTATGATATGATGGTGATCTTTTGAGTATTAAATATGTTTATGAACTGATGTTTATTCAATATCTTTTTCGATATTCGCCCGGTGTACGTCCGGTGGCTATTTTAAAAATCTTATAAAAATAGTCGACATCGCGGTACCCTACCGAGCGGGCGATCTCAGTTACTTTTAGACCGGTACTTTTTAACAGGGAACAGGCTTTTTCAATCCTCAAACAAGTAAGGAATTCAAGAAAGCCTTTGCCGGTAATTTGTTTGAAAATCCGTGAAAAATATGTATCTGCCATAAATGCTTTGTTTGCTCCGTCTTTTAAAGCTATATCAGTATTATATCTTTCATTAATGAAGTCTACAGCTCTTTGAATTCGTAAATCATCATATCTGTCTTTAAAACTGCCTGGTTTTTCTGTCTTTGTTGTGGTAACTAGTGTTTGATATTGGTTGCTGTTATAATTTTTTAAATTCAATACCAGATTTTTCATTTTGTCAGAAAGTAATGCATTTTTTATTGAACTGCTTATTATCATTCTTAGATCTTCATAGGGATTAGGCGCCCACCCTAAAAAATTGTAAAGCATAAAACCAAGTTGTTCCTCACCGTAAAATAACGAACTTACAATCATTGTGTGTCTAAAATCTAAATCAATTTTATATTTTTTAGGGACAAGGCAGTAGGAAGTAAAAAGCGAGTCATTATCCTCAATCCGAATATGGCCACCATTTATAAAGACAAGCATTAATCGAGCATTATTGAGCGGTTGGTTGGGATTGATAAAAAGTGAGAGGTAGCAGTTCTTAACACCGATATCGCTTAAAACGCTATAGATACAATCCATCTGCTGCTGCAGATTTAAAACATGGTGCAGCTCTTCATAAAGTTCTCTTAATTTTACTTCCATATCCAAGTTCTGGATTTTCTGATCCATTTCCCATTCAAGAAAGATATTTTCAAGCATTTCCTCAGTTTTTAGATTGAGGTTATATAAAAGGGCGGCATTTGTATGTTCATAAACCAATGGGAAAAGGTGCTCTCTTAAAATATAAAAAATCCTGTGAATTATACTGAAATTATACTGTTGTCTGTGGATTGCGCTTAGGAATTCCTGCCATGTTTTGAGGAAAGATTCAGAATTTTTCAATACCGTGTCGTTAAAAAAATAATCTAATATATTTTTAACAATAATGCGGTCTGTTTTTTGTGCTTCCGGTTTAGAATGAAAATTCAGATACTCGAACTCTTTTAAAATATATTTTTTAGTTTGGGTAAGATTTTTTTTTGTGCTTTTCTTGTATAATATTTTCATTCTTTCAGTAAAAGTACAACCGCAAGATTCGCGAATAACCAGCTCTGTAGGCAGTTTTGTCAAAGTATGAGTTTTTTCCCCGCTAATTAGATTATAGAGGGTTGCGCAGGCCGTTCTCCCTATTCTATAGATGGGTTGATGAACTGTAGTTAATCCGGGTTTAAAGGATCTGCTTTCTATAATATCATCAAATCCGGCTACTTTAATATCATGGGGTACCGTAATACCGCGCCTTTTTAATTCTTCTATTATACCCAAAGCTGTATCGTCGTTTGAAGAAATTATAGCATCAAATTTAACATTTCTGCTGTCGAGAAGTAATTTTACTGCTTTAATTCCAAAATTGGCACCGTATGGTCCCTGAACAATGAGATCTTTTTCAAGCGGAAGATTGTATTTTTTTAAGGTTTCCTTAAACACCAGGAATCGCTCTTCGGCATCCGGTACATTCGCGGGTCCTCTTATACAGGCAAAATGCTTACATCCATGTTCCTCAATAAAATGTAAAAGTAAATCACTCATGCCGCTTTTATTATCGATAACAACTGAGGTAATTTGCGAAAGTCGAGTTGCAATGCTCACAATTGGTAGGGGAAAAAAAGCATGGAGCATCTTTTCCATACCTTGGGGGCCGATATTTAAACCCAACGTAGGAGTAAGCACAAGAAGTCCGTCAACATTATCTCTATTTGCCAGGAAGTATAATTTGTTCCTGTCATATTCATATATATTGCTGGATTGAAGGGCGCCGCCTACAAATATAAACAGGTTTATATCATTCTCCTCCACGAAATCCGTAATTCCGGAGAGGATATCAACATGATATGAAGACTCGGTAGAATCCGTTAAAAGACCAAATGTAATTCGCTTTTTATTTGTCTGTAAAATAGTGTTCAATGTATTTTACTTCATATGGTTTATAACTCGTATATTTCATACCTTCTCTGCCAGTGCAGAGTTTTTCCGGCGGTAAGTGCTATTTTAAAAAAAACTTCAGGACTTACCACGTGTTTTTTCCCCCACAGGTTGAAGGTTTGGATGGGGAATTTGCATATTTCCTTAATTCCAACCTTACAGGCCTTGTGCTCTAAACTCCAGAGGCCGGCTTTAAGCGGGGCCGGATTGAGCTGGCGGATGAAAAAATCCTTTTTAGGCACGGCATTCCAGGTAATGTGCTTTTTACCCAGGCAAAGCACATTGTGCGGATTCATTACTGTGGTAAAACAGCAAGGATCGATAGTGAAAGGAAGCTTCAATACATACTGATTATCAATATTCTGCTTATTTATACTTATGAAATTATGATTGTACTCATTTGTGATAATCTGTTTTGTACCGATATTAGCAAGCTCATAGTCGATTGTAAATGTATTCTTATTAAGTGTTATACTTTTTTTAAAGGTAAAGGCATAACCCCGGGTTTCTTTTGCCCGGCTTATAAAGCGTATTTTACTGTTTTCTCGCTCTACTGTAAAAGAGAAGGGTTGTATTTTATAATTCTTATAAAAATGGTAATCATGTTTTGTTTTTCTTCGGAGAAGACCCACACCGATTTTAGGAAACCACTGACCGACATTACAATCATCATAACCGACCGCTTGTTCAATGCCAAATTCATTAAATAAACCCTGGCCAAGCTTTTTTATCTTCCATGGCTTAAAGGTCTCGCTTGTGCAGAAGGTATGAGTTCCTTTAAAAGTAAGCTGCACAATCTGCCCTGTCCAATCAAAGCGGGCTCTTGTATACTCACTTCCCGGTTCATTTATATCAAGGCGTATGTATTTATTAGTTAGTTCTACTGCCATAACTACTGTTTATAAAGTCAAATAGAAATTATATATACAATCTCTTTAAAAGTCGACCATAAAAAGAGAAAATAATAAGGTTAATTTATCATCCATTGACATAGTTAAAGGAAATACATACTATTTTAACAAAAAAGGTTATGGCAATTTTATTTATATGATATTTGGAATAAGGAGTTATTGATGTCTGTGGAGCTGCATCAGGAGCTTGTTAATTTTAAGCCGTACAAAGAATTTTTTATCGGCATTGATTCCGACGGCTGTGTTTTTGATACTATGGAGATTAAACACAAAGAGTGTTTTTGTCCCAATGCCATAAGATATTTAGGGTTGCAGATCGTTTCCAAATATGCAAGAGAGGCCTGGGATTTTGTAAACCTGTACTCCAAGATGCGGGGATGCAATCGCTTTCTCGGTCTTATTTATACCATTGATCTGCTGCGTGAGCGCAAAGAAGTCTTAGCCCGTAAAGCCCGTATTCCGGAACTTACACCATTAATCGAGTGGACAAAAAAGGAGACCAAGCTGGGCAACGCAGCTTTAAAGAGTTATGCTCTAAAGGTTCCCGATCCGATTATTATTACCGCCCTTAACTGGTCCTTGGCAGTCAACCATTGTATAAGCGAGATGGTACATGATATCCCGCCCTTTCCCTTTGTAGAGGATTCATTGAAAAAACTTAAAGAAAAAGCAGATGCCGTGGTTGTTTCTTCGGCACCCCTTGAAGCCCTGCAAAGAGAATGGTGCGGCAATGGAATCGACAAGTATATGCGTCTACTTGTTGGACAGGAATACGGAACTAAAACCGAACATATACGTTACACTGCTTGCGGTAAATATGATCCGCAGAAGATGCTTATTATCGGTGATGCTCCCGGAGATCTGCAGGCAGCGCAAAACTGCGGTGCTTTGTTTTATCCTATTCTTCCCGGGCAGGAAGAAGCTTCATGGGAAGCTTTTTATAAAGAGGCTCTGGATAAGTTTTTTAACGGTAGTTATGCAGGAGACTATGAAAGTAAACTTTTACGGGAATTCGATGATTGTCTTCCTGCTGCACCGCCATGGAAATAATGCATGTTTTTATTTGAAAGAGGATCTGTACGTGAAGAGTTGAATGCAGATGATCTCAAAAGAGGATTAATCAGTGCTTTAGAGAAGCTGGGCAGCAAAAAAAAAGTATTGGTTTTACCGCCTGATTTTACCCGAATTCACTCCAGAGCGGGAGAATTAACGCGGTATGCATACAGGTATTATGGAAAAGCCCTCTCTGCCATCTTGCCTACTACAGGTACACATTTTCCCATGACTACTGCCGAACTGACTGCCATGTATAAAGATATACCTCACGATCTCTTTCTTACTCACGATTGGCAGATTAGTGTAAAGAATCTGGGTTATATACCGGCACGCTTTGTCGGGAAGGTTACGCAGGGCAGGTGGGCATTAGACTGGCCGGTTCAGGTAAACAGAACAGTAGTGGAGGGAGGATTTGATCTCATCCTTTCTCTCGGCCAGGTGGTTCCTCATGAGGTAACCGGTATGGCCAACTTTACGAAAAACATCCTGATAGGAGCCGGTGGAGCAGAAACCATTCATTCAAGTCATTTCATTAGTGCTCTATATGGCATAGAACAGATAATGGGAAGAATAGAAACGCCTGTGCGTGCGATATTGGATTATGCTGCCCAACAGTTTCTTGCGGATTTGCCGATTATATACGTACTCACGGTAATAGAAAGCAGCGACAGCAAAAATACCGTGGTGAGAGGACTTTTTATCGGGGATGACAGGGAATGTTTTTTAAAGGCTGCGGAGCTTTCAAGGAAAGTAAATATAACTTATCTGGATAAACCCTTAAAAAGAGCTGTTGTATATATGGATGCTAAAAAGTATAAAAGTGCTTGGGTTTGCAATAAGAGTATCTACAGAACTCGTATGGCACTCGCGGATCATGCTGAGCTTATTGTGCTTGCTCCGGGCATGATGTGTTTCGCGGAAGATCCGGCTCTCGATATATTAATTCGTAAATACGGTTATTGCAGTCCGGAAAAAATTATCCGGTATGTGAGTGAAAATATTGATCTGCGAAATAATCTGTGTGTAGCGGCTCATTTAATCCACGGATCGTCCGCAGGTCGTTTCAACATCACGTACTGTCCGGGCTGTCTCACCCGGCATGAAATAGAGGGTGTGAATTTTAATTTTGCGGATTTGCAGCAGATGCTTTCAATCTACAGTCCTTCTGCTTTGAAGAACGGTTATAATTTATTGAATTCGGGAGAAGAAATATTCTATATCTCCGATCCGGCATTAGGGTTATGGATGCATAAACAAGAATAATATTACTATCTTGCTTGAGAGAGGAGGTTTTAAAAATATGAAAAAAATTGCAGATATCGCTTTGGTTGGGCTTGCTGTAATGGGTGAAAATCTAGTACTCAATATGGAGAGCAAGGGCTATAGCGTAGCGGTTTATAATAGAACACTCTCTAAGGTTGATGCTTTTTTAGAAGGCAGGGCGAAAGCTAAAAATATTATAGGTGTACATTCTCTCGAAGAGTTGGTTAAAGCTGTAAACCGTCCCCGCAAAATTATGCTCATGATAAAAGCGGGAAATGCAGTAGACAGTTTTATTGAACAAATTATTAAGTATTTGGAACCGGGAGATATCATCATTGACGGCGGCAATTCACATTATAGCGATACCATAAGACGAACGGAGTATATGGAGAGTAAGGAAATGCTCTATATCGGGACGGGGATTTCCGGTGGTGAACAGGGAGCACTGTACGGACCATCAATTATGCCCGGTGGATCGCAAAAGGCCTGGCCGCAGCTAAAACCGATTTTACAGTCTATTGCCGCCAAACTGGAGGACGGCACCCCATGCTGTGATTGGATAGGGGCTGATGGGGCAGGTCATTTCGTTAAAATGGTACATAATGGCATTGAATACGGTGATATGCAGCTTATCGCCGAAACATATCAGCTCATGAGAGGGCTTCTCGGTATGAGTGCGGATGAGATGCAGGCGGTCTTCGAGGAGTGGAACCGGGGTGAGCTTGAAAGCTATTTGATCGAGATAACAGGACATATCTTTCAGTTTAAAGATAAAGACGGACTGCCCCTTGTGGATAAAATACTGGATCGGGCCGGCCAAAAGGGAACCGGTAAATGGACGGCTATGGTTGCCTTAGAAATAGGTATTCCGCTTACTTTAATCGGAGAGGCTGTTTTTGCCCGCTGTTTATCGGCATTAAAACAGGAGCGTGTAAATGCAGCTAAATCACTTTCCGGACCTAAACCTTCTTTCAAGGGAAATAAGAATGATTTTATTAATGACTTAAAGCAGGCACTCTACGCATGCAAAATCATCTCTTATACCCAGGGTTACACTCTTATGCGCGCTGTGGCCGAGGAATATAACTGGCAGCTGGACTACGGTAATATCGCTATGATTTGGGGAAACGGCTGTATAATTCGCTCCGCATTCTTACAAAAAATAAAAGAGGCGTACGTTCATAATCCGCAATTGACTAATTTATTGCTCGATCCCTTCTTTAAGGACAGGGTGCTTTCCGGTCAGGCTGCCTGGCGTAGGGTTACAACTGCGGCGCTTACCGAGGGTATAGCCGTACCCACCTTTGCTTCGGCACTCTGTTACTTTGATGGTTATCGCTCTGCAAACCTGCCGGCCAATTTAATTCAAGCGCAGCGCGATTATTTCGGAGCCCATACCTATGAAAGAACGGATAGACCGCAGGGTGAGTTTTTTCATACCGACTGGACAGGTAAGGGCGGTAAAACATCTGCTTCAGTGTATACACTTTAGTTTTGTTATATTTTATTTACCTAAGAGTAGATTGTGCCAAAACCCTGTAAAAAGATTGATCATGCATATAGCTCTCTAAATTTACCAATTTATCATTAATGTATTTAATTAAACCACAGAGATTGCTGTCCGGAAAAGTTTTAATATAAGGCTGATTCTTCTGTAATGAGTGGTAGAGGCGTTTTGTATCTATTTTTATAAAGCCTGCAAAAACCGCGTCGATTTTACCTTGCAACATGTTTTCAATTTCTGTTTTCAACCTTACAAATATCTGCGCCGCTTCTTCAATAAATTTGGTTTCCGAGACAATGACAAGGATTTTTTTATACATATTTTTTTCTTTTAATTGTTTAAGGGCTTTATACAGATATCCGGAAGAATAGGCATTGTTTTTTATTATAAATATCAAGTAGTCGCTTAAGACCGCCAAGTTAATTGTGTCGGGATTAATGTCCTGGTATATAAAAATATTGTTGAAATATCCTTCAGTATTAAAAAAATCTTCATGGTTACCGTCCCCGCCCAGATTTGAAATTTTTTCAAGCGAGATAGCAGTAATATCCATGTCCGGATAATAATCATACATACGCAGATTTTTTTCTTTAAGCTTCTGTTTTAATGCGCTGGTAAAGGTGATTCCTTTGTTTGTATCGATAAATAAAGGAGATTCCCGGTTTATTTTTTTATAAAACAGTAAATTCTCTAAAAGCACACTAATTACACGGGGTGTTTCATTTCCCGAAACAAAAAAAATCTTGCTTTCCATTCCTATTCCTTTTAGCGTTTGATCTTTCCCGAACGCTTTAGATATTCAATGAGGGCCTCAACATATTCACCCTCGAATTTATTTCGCCCAAGATCTTTAATAATAATAGAAGCCGCATCAAAGCTCATTTTATCCCTGAACACCCTGCTTGCTGTTAAAGCGTCGAATGCGTCTGCGATTCCGATAATTTTAGCAAATTTTGATATTTCACTATCTGTTAATCCCTGCGGATAACCGCTGCCGTCATTACGCTCGTGGTGCGAGAGAATGCCCTCGCTCATGTCCTTGGGTAGTTTTATCTTGAGGTTTTTAAAATATTCCAGGCCTTTCTTGGGATGATATCTTATAAAAGCAATCTCATCTTCGCTGATATTCTTTTTTGTTTCCAATATCCGCTAGTTTGTCTTTATCGAGGAGCAGGTAGCCGATATCATGCACCAGTGCGGATTTATAGACAAGATCCACCATTTCTTTGGGCAAATTAAGCATGTCCGCCATGCCTCTGGCATATTTGGCGGTGTTAATGCAGTGCTCACCACGGGCGGTTTTTGTATACTTAAGTTTGTCGATATGTTTCATCAGCGCAGAAATACTTAAAGCAACTCCGGGTTCTTTTTTCTGTTCCTCATCGTATTCAAGCAGCGTATGCGTCGCCTCTTCTTTAGTAAAGCTCTCTGTTGCGCTGATTAACAGGTGCTGTGCCTTGTCCCGCATGTAATCGTCGCTGTCTGTTAAAAAAGGAAAGAGCACAGGCAGAATTTGAGTATAATCTTCCAAATCTCCCGAGTTGATTTTGGTCTCCACCACATAGAGGATCTCGCTCCGGAGCTCTTTTTCCAGATTACTTATATACTCTTTTACCGTTTCCCATTTAAGCGCACCGTATTTCTTTTCATTGTACATCTCTTTAAGATGCTCATCTCTTACCATATCTTGATACACATCTTTATCCGCTGTGCCTTCTTTTTGAGCTTCTTTTGATTCCGTGTTTGGGGCGGATTCTTCATATCCTATAAAGCGTGCCTGTTTTTCCTCCAGGCCCAATGGGGAATCATAACCCAAACCCATATCATAATTTGTGGCATAGGCAAAACGCTGCCGCTGCCTTTTACGGGCAATTCTGTAGAGTATAAGAACAGTAAGAATTATCGAAATAATGAGGCCTGAAAATGAAATAATAAAAATAAGCACAAGGTTCATTTGCCCCGACTGCTGCTGCTCGAACATTATTCTGTAGTCTTTCATCTGGCTGGCCAGAATATCGATATCGGAATTACCCTCTTTGGCTTTTAATGCGTTTTCATATAGTTTAACCAGGTTGTCAAGGATTTCTTTTGAAGCAGCGTCCTGATACACAGTCGTCTGAGAACCGCCTCTGTACATCCTTTGTAATTCCTTTATGAGCTCACTTTGCCTGGTAAGCTCTTCTTTATATCTTTTAATCTCTGCAGAATCGGCAGAAGAATAATCCATGGTTTTATTTTTTTCCAATTCGGCAAGCATGTCTTCCGCTTTTTCCAGTTTATCTGTCATGTCGCCGGTGGTAGAAGAATCGGATGATGTAGTGGTTGTGGCGATGAGAGGGCCTTCATTCCTTAGGTTGGCTACATCGAAGTTTTTCTTCATCTTCCAGAAGTTCTCGCTGGCCGCTTTATGAGTGGGATAGATTTTGACTGCTTTGCGAAAACACTCATAGGCATTTAAATAGTTGTTTTTATAGTACTCTTTTTGGCCGATCTCGTTATAGGAATCCGCAATAGAGGATTTGCTTTCAAAGTCGGCAGCGTAGTTCGCGGAAGCCATATCCAAAAGAGATACCGCTTCGTAGTAGGATCCCCTTGCGTAGGCGGTATTGGCTTTCATAAGCATATCTTGTAATTCGTCGCCGAATACGCTTCTCAGTAATAAGAGGAAAAAAATAACAATTCCTATTTTTTTCATGTTTACACTCCGTTTCATTGTCTGATTGTTAATGCTGTGTGACCGGCTCTTCCAAAAACAAGCATGTCCGCCTTTTGCACCCAGCTTCCGGCGGGAAAATTTGTTAGATCAAGGCAATATACACTTCGACTCATAATAGGTTCGGTTGTGGTTATATAACTGCCTGTTCCACCAAAACAATAGAGGCTGTTGTTATAGACGGCAGCCGCCGCGCTACCCATATCTTCTGGATAATCCGCGAAAGTACCCCATGTCAGAGGAGCTTCAAAATTGAAGTTTAAATAATAGGCATTTCTGGAGGCTACCACGTTTGTTCCTGAATGAAAAATCAAACTGGTGTTAACACCGGTGATTGCGGTAAAACCTCCTACAAGTACCATTCTGGCCGGGCCGGAAGATGACTCGTAAAGCACATCCGCATATTCTGCTCTGCCTGTTGGTACCGCAACTTCGGTAACGCCTGTAAAATTGGCTAAAGAGGTTATATAGCCGTTATTTACAGTATTATTAACTGTGGCTACAGCCGTGCGTCCTGCCGGAAAGTAGATAATGTCATTAAACGGCATACACACCAAATTAGAGCGACGGAGATTTGTATTATTGGATATATCGGTACTCCAACTATCGGATACGGTATTGTACGCATACGCTTCATCCGAATATGTCCAGGTAACGGCTGCATTGGATACAGAGCCGCCCAAGATATAGATTTTATTATAAACAGTAACCGCAGAGATATTTGCAATGCCTACAAGCATACTTGCACCTGAAGACCAGGTATCTGTGGCTACTGTGTAAATTTGAGTGTTGCTTACCGCATTGCCGGACGCGTCAAATCCTCCGATGACATAGATTTTTCCACCATGCGAAGCCACCGCCGCAAAGCTGACAGGGGTGGGGAGTGTCGTCACATTAAAATACCACGTATCTGTTTGCGGATCATAAAGGTCTACTGAAGGTATAGCAGTAGCATAACTTCTAGAATAAAGACCCCCAACAATCCAGATACCGCGCATTTTTTGCACGTATGTGGGCTCGACGCCCAGCTTCTCCAGCAGGTTGCCGCAGGAATTGAGAAATATACATATAATAATTAAAATCGTTAAAAAAATTAATTTGCGCATTCATATCCTCCTTAAAAGCAATAGACGGCGCCCAGATTAACTGATATTGAATTAAACCAGATCTCGTTTTGCAGAATAGTCATCCATTCTCCGCTCAAGCGGATGAGAATATCCTCATAAATAAAATAATCCACTCCGATACTTCCCGAAAAAGATAAATTAATTTCCATTTCTGTTTCCGAATTGAAGGTGCGTACCGGACAGGCGACACCCACACCGGCCGAAATAAAAGGCACCGGGTTCCTTAAAAACCCGGGCTGCGATCTAAGCATTAAAAACCTGTACATCCCGTATGCGTTGAGATTAAACAAAAGAAAAGAATAATCTGAGTAATCAATACAGTTAAGATTATGGTAAGAGAGAGAAGCGCCGGCAAAAAAAGCCTTCGAATAAAAAACCCAAATTAAACTCTGAAAAAATATGCGCACTGATATTAATATCAAACACACTGCCTAAATCCCCAATCATAAAGTAATACCCGCACTGGGCACCGATCTGCATAAAGTGAGCCAGTTGTTTGCTTCTTTGATAATGATCCATAATAGATGTTATTTTATCCGGCGGTACTGTGATTACGCCAAAATCAATTTCCACCAGAAGACCTACATCGGTGTCATAATCCTGAACTTTTCCGAGCATTGTTGAACTATCTTTTAAGATTATCTCCAATTCCCGGCCTTTAAGGTTACGAAAGTCAGGATCCGATATTAAAATATCATTAAACTGTACTGTTATCTTTTCACCAAACACTAAAAGAATAACGCCATCGGAATTTACAGTGAACACCCTGCCTATAAAAATCCTGCCGTCTTTCATGCGAATCACATCGGCACAAAGCATAAAACCTAGAAATAATATTGAATTTGCAACCTTTTTTTTAGGATAATATCCTTATATTTTTAATATCGAGCAGGAGAGGTTAAAACAACAAAAATATTTTAACAGCATGTTTATAAGCGAGTTTTAAGTTTAAAAGTGAGTTTTATTCGGGCATTTGACTTTTTACATTATACGTGTTATAAACTTACGACTTTTAGCGAAGGTTTTATCGTACTAAGTTGAAGCACAGCCAAGATTATTTAAAGTAGTCATTTTAAAACATGTTTTTGTATATTTTAAGTGAATGCCAGCGGAAATATATTTTTTTAAGAAGTAGAGTAAAAATATTATTTAAAACATAGAGGATGCTGTTGTGAACAAAATCATAGACAAGACACAACTTTCGGAAAATGTATATAAAATACAGATTGAAGCGCCTTTAATTGCAGAGGAGAGGAAACCCGGTCAATTTGTCATCATACAGATTGACAGTGACTACGGGGAGAGGATTCCCCTCACCATAGCCGATGCGGATACCAAACAAGGCACTATCACCCTTATTTTTCAGGTTGTGGGAAAGACAACACACAATTTAGCTTTGTTAGGCAAAGGGGACGTCATAGAAAATGTGCTGGGCCCTTTGGGTATGCCGACACATATTGAAAAAAGCGGCACTGTTGTCTGTGTGGGCGGAGGTATAGGAATCGCACCGCTCCATCCTATTGCAAAGGCTTTAAAATCCGCAGGCAATAAGGTTATCATCATACTGGGTGCGCGCACCAAGGAGTTATTGATACTGGAACAGGAGATGAAAGATATTGCCGACGAGCTGATTATCTGCACGGATGACGGTTCTTACGGAAGAAAAGCCCTGGTTACGGAACCGTTAAAGGAGCTCTGCGAAAATCAAGCAAAACCCGACAGAGTATTTGCCATAGGACCGGCTGTTATGATGAAGTTTTGTGCGGAGACTACGCGTTCTTTTGCGATTCCCACTATTGTATCTTTAAATACCATTATGGTTGACGGTACGGGTATGTGCGGCGGATGCAGAGTAAGTGTGGGCGGCGAGACAAAATTTGTCTGTGTGGATGGTCCGGAATTTGACGGCCATCAGGTTGATTTTGATAATATGATGCTTCGTCTTGGGGCTTATAAGGGGTTTGAACATAAGGCTTACGAAGATTGCCGGCTTGAAGCTGAAATAGCAAAAAAAAGGGAGAAGGGCGCATGAGTTATATACCGGCCGAAGAATTGCACAAGCAGGCAAAACAGCGCTACGACCAATTAAAAGACAGGCAGTTAAGCAATAAAGAGCGTATGCAGATACCTTTCCAAAATATGCCCTCTCAAGCACCCGACGTACGTATAAAAAATATGCAGGAGGTAACCTTCGGTTATAGCAAAGAACAGGCTTATGTAGAAGCTATGCGCTGTTTACAGTGCAAGAATGCCCCTTGTGTAGAGGGCTGTCCGGTACGCATAGATATACCCGGATTTATTAAAGCAATCACCGAGGAGAATTTTAGGGAAGCCATAGATATTATAAAAAAGGACAGCCTGCTTCCGGCTATCTGCGGGCGTGTCTGCCCTCAGGAAGTACAGTGTCAGGCGCCGTGCACACTAGGTAAAGCGCTGAAGGATGTTAACAAAGCGGTGTCAATCGGCAGGCTGGAGCGTTTTGTGGCCGACTGGGAAAGGGAGCAGGGAAAGGTATCAGTACCTGCAGTTGCTAAATCCACAGGCAAGCGTGTGGCTATTGTGGGCAGCGGTCCGGCGGGAATTACCGTAGCGGCCGATGTAAGGCGCCACGGGCATGAAGTCGTGATATTCGAAGCATTTCATAAGCCCGGCGGTGTTATGGTCTACGGGATACCGGAATTCCGCTTACCCAAGGCAATTGTACAGGCGGAGGTGGACCTGCTCAAACAAATGGGAGTAACCATAAAAACTAACTTTCTCGTGGGCAGAACGCGTAAGCTTATAAAACTCCTCAAACAGGACGGCTTCGATGCTATTTTCATAGGTACGGGAGCCGGACTGCCGAAATTTATGCACATAGAAGGAGAAAATCTGGTTGGTGTATTTTCCGCTAATGAGTATCTGACACGAACCAATCTTATGAAAGCATACGATAAAGAGCGGTCCCATACACCCATTTTCCGGTCAAGCAATGTTGCCGTGTTCGGCGGGGGTAATGTGGCTATGGATGCGGCACGTATGGCAAAGCGTTTGGGAGCGGAAGTTGTGAATATAATTTACCGCCGTACGGAAAAGGAGATGCCTGCCCGTGTGGAAGAAGTAGCTCATGCCAAAGAAGAAGGTATTATTTTTCATCTTTTAAAAAATGCACAGCGTATTCTGGGTAACGGGCAGGGCAGGGTAAAAAGCATCGAATGTTTAAGCTATGAGCTGGGAGAACCGGACGAATCGGGCAGAAGGCGGCCCCTGCCCATTAAAGGCAGTGAAAGTTATCTGGATGTAGATACGGTTATCGTTTCCATCGGCAATGATTCCAATCCGCTTATCAAACAGACAACCCAGGAGCTGGAAACAAACAAGTGGGGCAATATTCTTGTAGACGACAACTGTAAAACGTCTTTAG
>CAZEPL010000034.1:0-36384 GCA_964514135.1 uncultured Spirochaetaceae bacterium
GTTGTCAATAGATGTAATTTTAATAAAAAAAAATAAGACATACCAGCTTAGAAAAACCGGCACCAACCTACCCTAAGTCACAGATAACAGTTCCATTACCTTGGCGTAAACTGCAGACGGGCGGTCTTGGCTGTTGCTTCCAGCACCAGATAGGGCATGTTCGTGTATGAGTAGATGATTTTAGCACCTTCCAGTGCCGTCAGACGGTAGTTGTTGGGGCGTACCCGAAAAAGTATACCGGGCTGAGCCGTAACCGTGAGTGTTTGGTTTTGCCATGTGAATGTACAGCGGACATTATCATATTCCAGGAGACGCTTATGGGCATCGCGGATGGACAACCATGAAAGCCATGGATAGTGGACGCGTACGTAGTCAAGCACCTGCTGAAATTCTCTCTTCAGCTGCGGCCAGTCTTTTCCATCCGAGCGATAAGGATCATAAACATCGTCAGGATGAATGAAATGACTGAAGATCCCCGGTCCGTTCATCCCCGAAACTACTAACTCACGGATTATACGGGTGTCCTGATAGCCGTAGGTAATGCGCGGCAAATAATATACTTCGGGTAAAATCGGATGCGGGCCGATCGGGGTATAGCGCTCTTCGCCGATTCCCCAGTGTAACGCGGATATAATCTTTATACTGGGGAACACCTTGTGTAAAGCTACAGCACCATCTTCCGAGATAATATTATTCGGTGCCACGTAGGCAAAGGGCAGGGTATGTTCTCCGAACAGACGGATCCAGGTATTGCGCCCCTGTTCTAATGAGGCGATCATGTTTTCCACCGAAGGCCACTTGGCAAGGTTTACCTCTGTTTTTTCCCGCGTCAGCGACATATGATTATAGCCGTGGAAACTCATTTCGCTGCCCTCCGCGAGCAGCGCCTGTGCCATGCGCAGGGAAGACATATTGTCCGCGATAAAGAATTCACTACCGGTAAAGGGGGGCTCGACTATGGCATTATAGTTAAATATAAGATAGGTGCTGTAGGGGATATTACGACTTTCTAAGATTTCTTTCATTTCCGGCCACCAGACCGTTGTATAGAATTCGGTATCAGTAGTGGAAATCGGTTGCTTTACCGTGTTGTACATGGGCAAAGGCCAATCATCTATGAAGATATGGCCGAAGCCGAGTGTAAGGGCCGCTCCCACCGGTCGAATGTAGAGAAAGGACTCCACAATGAGGCCCATAAGATTGCCGCCCAAAAAACCGTTCCAGTTCCATACGATCACTCTGCCCTTTTCCACCTGCCCGGACCATACCAGCGGTATGCTGCCGCCGGAATCGGTACCCAGGATAACGGCGCCGGCAGCCGGAGTGATGTTTCCCGTGGTCCAGGGTGTAATCTCGTTTCTTATAACCGCTCCCTCACTAAAGGCAAACCCGGCTTTAATATTATACCCTGTGGCGTAGTCGACTTGCGACAGATCTATGGGGGTTGCCTTAAAAAGCGGGGCAAATGTGGGGAAAAAACCCCCGATAAAGCTGGCCAGAGATCCACCTTCGGCTAAAAAAGGTGAGAACAGCTCCGGTGTAAGCTGCCCGGCATCCTTAAGAAATAATCCTATACAGGTAAACTGCCTCAGATCATAGGGGGTCAGGTTGGAAAACTGTGTTTTGGGAATAAGCGAAACAGCGAGATTTACCCGCTGTAGATTATTATAGGTAAATTTAACAATTCGCGCTATTTCAAGATCGTTCATATCCGCAAAAAGCGCGATGTGTTCTCTTTTTGCAGGTGGAAACAGGGCCTGCAGCAGAAATTCTTTCAAGTCGATGAGTATCTGAGGGATTCCGTCATTTATGTGATAGATATAGCGTGATAATACAAAACCGCCGTTTCTATTGCTTACGATAACAGGGCTGGGATCAAGATTTTTATCTTTTCTGCTGAGGGAAAGATAGACTTTCAGATCCTTATCCACAGGCATAAATCTGTAATAAAAAGCACTCTTTTCTACATTTTGCTCTCCGCCCTTTTCAACAATAGCAGGAACCTTATCGACAATACTTATTACTTCCGTATCATCCGTCCACTCACCCAAATACCATATGCCCAGTTTTCCCAACACAAGATTTATGATGGCCGGATCCACATACTTTTCCTCTTCTTCGGTTTTGTACTCATAGGCACCAAAATTGTCCATGACAATGAGTTTGCGACCTGATAATATGGTTTGGTTTAAAAATGCAAGGTAGCTTTCGGGGTCCTGTAAACTTCCGCCGCGGTACCAGCTTACTACAGCGCGCACGCCCCCCAAGTCAAATAATGACGGGACACCTTCATCGATATCCCAATATTTAACGGTAAAACCCAAGTCACTTAAGAACGGAGCTAAAAAAGAGCGAATCTCATTATCAAGAGCGGTCTGCCCGTCACTCGATTTAATAAGGGCCAAAACAGTTTTACCAAAGAAATCCGTATCCGGATTTCCGTTCTGGTCTGAATAAAGGTATTTTTTTGCTACCTCGATCGGGATCATCTCTTGCGGGTCTTGTTTACATTGTAAAAAGAAAAGACAGCTTATACATATTAATAAAAACCAAGAGTAGCGTGGCTGTTTTATATTTTTATACCGGTTATAAACCATTACAACATCCTCCTGCTCTTTTAAAAACAGTTTGGTCGAGAGTATCTTATTTTAATGTAAACAAATGAAAATAATTTTACAAATGAAATTATTTATCCGGTCTTAAGACGGATCCTTATTATCATTGTTTTGGGTCTGCTCTTCCCGTTTGATTATCTCGATTTTAAAATCCATTGCCAGAGCCGCCAGAGCGCCTACTGCAGCAAGAACGGGAAGAAAAGCCGCTCCCACAACACCGATGGTAAGGGGGATCTCAAGCATAATTTTACCTTCTACGTTTTTAATAATTATTTTACGAATATTCCCCTGATGCACTATTTCCTTAACCTTTTTTAAAAGTTCTTCGCCTTTGACCTTTATTTCTTCGCCGATATTTTTTTCCATAATAATACTCCTTTACACCTTACTTTTTAAGTGTATTAAATAACTCCTTTCCCATCAAGTTAAATTTATTGGAAGAGAAAAGCGCGGCTTTCGGTAGCGGAGCCGGCAGACCACTTGATCTAAAATACTATATTGTTTATGCTCTCCTTTGAAAGGAGCAGGCGTGATTTTTATCTGGTTTCAAAATCTGAATCCGATTGTACAAGCATTAATCGCCACACTCTTTACCTGGTTTGTAACCGCAGCCGGCGCGAGCCTGGTATTTTTCTTTAAGACCATTAATCGTAAAATATTAAACGGCATGCTCGGTTTTGCTTCCGGTGTTATGATTGCGGCCAGCTTCTGGTCTCTGCTTAAACCTGCCATTGCCATGGCAGAAGTTGCCGCCAAATACGGCGGTCCTCCGCCCTGGGTCCCTGCCGTCGTCGGTTTTTTAGGGGGCGGCGCTTTCTTATGGCTGGTAGACAGGATACTACCGCATCTGCATCCGGGAATGAAAAGCGAACAGTCCGAAGGGATTAAAACAAGCTGGCAGAGAAGTGTGCTGTTGGTAATGGCTATCACTATTCACAATATTCCTGAAGGTTTGGCCGTGGGAGTTGCTTTCGGAGCTCTGGCAGTAGGGAAATCCGGAGCCACAATAGGGGCGGCCATAGCTTTGGCCATAGGTATCGGACTGCAGAATTTTCCTGAAGGAACTTCCGTTTCCGTTCCTTTGCGGCGCGAAGGGCTTTCACGGCTGAAAAGTTTTTGGTATGGGCAGCTTTCCGGTATAGTTGAGCCAATTGCAGGCGTGCTTGGGGCGTTGGCGGTAATTGCCGTGGAACCTCTTTTACCTTACGCACTGGCATTTGCCGCGGGAGCTATGATTTACGTTGTTATTGAGGAACTGATTCCTGAATCACAGATTTTGCGTGAATCCGATATTGCCACCATCGGGGGTATGATCGGGTTTGCGGTTATGATGAGTCTGGATGTAGCTCTGGGGTGAGACTTATGTTTTTTTACGGGAAAGCCTTGATTTTTATGTTTAATCTGACTAATTTATCACAAATTAAATAAAAGTACGGAGTGTGTATGAAGGATATGGAAAAAAGTGATATTGCCTACGGTATCTGTCTGGGTGCTTCCACAATAAGTGCGGTAAAAATTAAAAACCGTGAGGGAGCGCAAAAGGCTGAGGTTGAGAAAGTGATCCGCCGTGCACATGAAGGTAATCCCAAGGCAGTATTTAAGCAGATAGTTAATGAGCTCTCGATAAACGGTGAAGTGCCGGTGATGGTAACCGGCCGCAAGTTTCGTGAATTTTTAAACCTGCCCAGTATTACGGAGCCGGAAGCTACGGAATATGCACTTGAATATATAAAAAATAATGGTGACAAGAATTACGACGCACTGGTTTCGGCCGGAGGGGAAACCTTCATGGTCTATGCTCTGAATCATGAGCATAAGATAGCCGATATTTCTACAGGAAATAAATGCGCATCCGGTACCGGGGAATTCTTTTTACAGCAGATAAGACGTATGAATCTGAACGTGGAGCAGGCCTCGCAACTGGCACTGCAGGGCAAACCGTATGTTGTAAGCGGCCGCTGTTCCGTGTTCTGCAAATCGGACTGTACCCATGCGCTTAATAAAGGCGAGCCCATAATTAATGTAACCGCCGGTCTGTGCAAGATGATCTCACAGAAGATCCTGGAAATACTTGCCAAAGTACGCCATGAGCGTGTCATCTTAATCGGCGGTACGGCATTAAACCAAGCGGTCACTAAGAATTTAAAGCAGGAAATACGTCATCTGGAAATACCCAAAGAGGCTTCCTATTTTGAAGCCTTGGGAGCCGCTTTAGTGGCGCTTAAACAGGGCAAACCCTTAACCAAACAAATCTTCCATAGTGATAAAACCGGTTTTTCCTTCCTGCCCCCGCTTAAAGAGTTTAAATCGCTGGTTTCATTTAAGAGTATGGATTATAAGAATGCCGTTAAGGGCGACCGCTGTATTGTGGGACTCGATGTGGGTTCTACTACAACCAAAGCCGTGGTAATGCGGCTGCGTGATCATTCGCTGCTGGCTTCGGTCTATTTACGCACTAACGGCAATCCGATTGAGGCTTCCCGAGCCTGTTATAAAGGCCTGCTTAAGGATTTAAAAGGTGTTGCGCTAAAGATTATCGGCATCGGAGTTACGGGTTCCGGGCGTCAGATAGCAGGGCTTTATACCTTAACCGACGGGATTATTAATGAGATAATTGCTCACTCCACTGCTGCAGTCTATTTTGATCCTGAGGTTGATACGATTTTTGAAATCGGGGGTCAGGATGCTAAATATACTTATATCACTAATTCGGTTGCTTCGGATTACGCGATGAATCAGGCCTGCTCTGCGGGTACGGGTTCTTTTCTGGAAGAGGCCGCCTATGAGACTTTGGGCGTGCGTATGCAGGATATTGCCAAAGGCGCTTTGAAGGCCGAAACCCCTCCTAACTTTAATGATCAGTGTGCCGCTTTTATTTCTTCGGATATTAAAAATGCCACTCACGAAGGAATTTCTCAGGATGATATTCTCGCGGGACTCGTCTATTCTATTTGCTTTAATTATAATAATCGGGTTAAAGGCAACCGGCCTGTGGGTAAAAAGATCTTTATGCAGGGTGGTGTCTGTTATAATAAGGCGGTGCCTTTGGCTATGGCCGGAGTACTGCGCAAACCGATTGTGGTTCCGCCCGAACCGGGATTAATGGGAGCCTTTGGCGTGGCTTTGGAACTGGAAAAGCGCCTGGATCTGGGCCTGCTCAAAGAAAAAAAATTCGATCTCAAAGAAATCGTAAGAAGAGAAATAACTCATGAAAAACCTTTTATCTGTGCCGGAGGTAAGGAACGCTGTGATCTTAAGTGTAGGATTACCCGCGTGCGCATCGGTGAAGAGATTTTTCCTTTCGGCGGGGCCTGTAACCGCTACTATAATCTGCGCTTTAAGACTCAGGTTGCCGATCATGATTTGGATTATGTAAAGGTACGCAACCGCCTTATGTTTGAAAAATATGCCCCGAGTCGACCGGTAAAACCAAATGCGCTGCGCATCGGATTAAATACCTCGTTTCTTACCTTAACTCTTTTCCCGCTCTATTATAATTTCTTTACCGCGTTGGGGTGTAAAATAATATTACCCGACAGCATGGAACAGGACGCGGCTCGTCATCTGGTGGCATCTATGTGTTATCCTGCGGAAATATCAATCGGGTTTTTTGAAAACCTTTTAAAAAAACGCATAGACTACATTTTTATCCCCTTTGTAAAAGAATTGTACGTACCGGGCGGAATAAATAAACAGGACTTCTGCTCTACCTGTGGTTTTAGCAGGGGTGAAGCATTTGTGCTGCGCCAGGCCTTTGCCCACCATAAGGCTGCCGATAAAATTATTTCTCCATATCTCAATCTATATAAAGGTCTTTATCAGGCCGAACCCGCCTTTATAAATATTGCGCTTCAGCTGGGCTTTTCCAAAAAAACAGCTAAAAGTGCTTTCTTTATTGCGGAGGAGGCGCAGTTGGAGTTTGAGGCCGAGTGCAAGGCTCTGGGCAGGAAAATACTCGAAGAGCTTCAGGCGTCGCCTGAAAAAACCGCCGTGGTTTTGTTCGGCAGACCCTATAATGCGTATGCTCCGGAAGCCAACAAGGGTATTCCCAAGAAGTTTACCAGCAGGGGTAATATCATTATTCCCTATGATATGCTTCCCTACGAACAAGAACCCATGGCCAAAGAATACGCAGAGTACATGCATTGGGAAACAGGTCAGAGGGTGCTTAAAGCAGCACAGATAGTAAGACGTGAACCCAACCTATTCGGAGTATTTATCACGAATTTCCTCTGTGCTCCGGATTCTTTTTTAGTACCGTATTTTAGAAGAACGATGGGGAGTAAGCCCTCTCTGACTCTGGAACTTGACGCCCATACCGCGGATGCGGGTATAAACACACGCATAGAAGCATTTTTGGATATAGTTAATAATTACCGCAATATCGCGGATCAGATAACCCATAAGATCGATCATTTTGCGCTGGCAAAGGTGAGCTTTGAAAATCACGGTGCGTCTTATATTGATTCCGCAGGTAAGCGCTATAAGTTTACCGACCCTAAAGTTAAGCTTATCATTCCCTCCGTAGGTTATTTCGGCAACAAGGGCCTGGCATCAGTGTTTAGAAAAATGGGTATTAATTCCGAAGCCCTGCCCGTATCGGATAATGAGGTGCTGCACCTGGGGCGAAGTGTGACAACAGGAAAAGAGTGCATGCCTCTTATGATGTGTATTGGCTCGCTTATTAAATATCTTAAAAACCGCCCCCGCCAAGCTCAAGATGAGAAGCTTATGATCTTTATTCCCAAGGCAGCAGGCCACTGCCGCCTTGGACAGTACCATGTGTTTATTAACCAGTTTATCAAAGACAGCGGGTTAAAGGATGTGGCCCAGATGGACTTAAGCATGGATCATAAGTTTGCCGGAATGGGTGTCATGACACTGTATAATGCCTGGCGTGCTATTGTGGTAGCGGATGTTATCGATGATGTTGAGTGTGCAATCCGGGCTCTGGCCGTAGATCCCGTAGAGGGATTAAAGGTTTTAAGAGAAGAGGGCGACAAGATTTGTGCTTCCTTAGAGGGAAAAGCCAAAAAAGGCCTTTACCGTCAGCTGCGCGAAACAGCCGAGCTGTTAAAGAGTATACCTTTAAAACAGCTATTAGAGCAGAGCGCTCGTATAGGGATTACGGGTGAGTTTTTTGTCAGGAGAGACCATTTTTCAAATTTGAATATCGCCCATAGACTGGCGGAAAAGGGTTTTGTGGTATCGATCGCTTCGCTTACCGAAGTAATGTACTACGTGAATTTTATGATTAAAAAGGGAATTAAAAAACCGACGCATACTCTTGCCAGCTGGTTGGAGCTGTTTATTTCCGATAAAACACAGCGTTACGCGGAAAAAAAGATTAAAAAGATTCTTTCCGCTTCCGGTTTGTATAATATGGAACTGCTTGATATTGAAGATCTGATCCGTCATTCGGAGTATCTTATACCTCATGAACTGGACGGCGAACCCGGTTTGATTTCCGGCCTTACCATGAGGGACTCCCTAAGCAAGTACTCAGGCATTGTTAACGTCGGGCCTTTCGGCTGCATGCAGTGCCGTTTTGGAGATGCCATAACCATACCTCAGGCAGATGTTGCGGGGAAAAAACGCGTATTTAAGTCAATCGGTAAAGAACTTGATCTTCATGGATTTATGGATAACGAACGCATCCCCTACCTCTCGATCGAGTCCGACGGCAATCCTTATCCGCAGTTGCTCGAGGCCCGGTTCGAAAGCTTCTGCCTGGCTGCGGCACGCGCGGCCAAAAAAATCGGTAAGAAGGTAGTTCCTGCCAGTTAAGTGGTTAATTCTTATTATTGTAATTGATGTTGTTATTTTTTAAAGTATTGCTTTATTTTAAATCAAAATATTGAATTACATACGTCATAATTCTTTACAATAGTATATAAATGATGTTAAATATAACATGTATTTATTATGGAATAAAAAAACAGAAAAAAATTCTTTAAGAAATCTTTAGATTTTGCAACACCAGAACAATTATTTTATTTAACAGATGATAATAAATACTATGCTTATTGGCCTTCAAATTACAAAGGGAAAAAGACAACATTGCAGAGTAGGAATTCACTGATAGGTGAATTTACAGAAAAATGGGCTACCGATATCTTAGATTCTATAGTTAAACCTAATGGCTTGTATGCTGTTAAAGGTGCAATTTGTGAAGAAATTGCATTACTAAAAAATTCACCTGCAGATGTAGTAATATCAACTTCAAAAGATATTGTTCAAAGAGCTTCTGATATTAAAGCAATATTTGAGGTTAAAATGTCTGTTGTTTGGAATTGGGAGTATAAAAAAAATATAAAGGAAATAATCTGTATTGGTAATTATAAAACACATAAAGGAAATCCAGGACTTTTACGATCTGATTCAATGTTAAAAGCAATTGGCAAAAGCATAAATATTAGGGTATCAAGTTTTTTTTCATCAAAAATACCAATTATAATATTAGGCAATACCCCTATTACAGATAGTTATATAATGAAAGTAGATCATTTGAAAAGAACTGGTATTATTCAAGGTTTTTGGTCACTTAATCCCAAACCTTTAGAAGATAATTCTGATTTAAAGTTCACACCGGGGGAAAGTAATAGAGATAGCTGATAAAGAAAGAACGTATGAGCAGAAAGCCGAAAAGTTTTTAGAATTATTAGGGAAGGAGTAAAAAATGGATAAAACATATACTCATCATAAAAGGATAAGTACTAAAACTAGTTCTTTTGGCACAAGCGGCAGAACAAATCACGATTCAACAGAATTTTATGATAGTAAAATGTATGATGAATTCTATAAACAAAAGAATGTTAAATATGAAGAAAATAAAATACCGGAAGAAAAATTAAATAAAATATATTGTAAATCAAGTGAAAAAATGGATGAAATACCGGATTCAAGTATTCACCTTATGATAACATCACCACCTTATAATGTTAAGAAAGAATATGATGATGATTTATCTTTTTCTGAATATAGAAAATTATTAAAAAGTGTTTTTACTGAGACATACAAGAAACTTGTTACGGGTGGGAGGGTATGTATTAATGTCGCAAATCTAGGCAGAAAACCATATATACCACTGCACAGTTTTATAATTGAAGATATGCATTCAATTGGATACCTAATGCGTGGTGAAATAATATGGAATAAAGCATCAAGCGCCAGCCCATCATGTGCATGGGGTAGTTGGATGTCAGCTACTAATCCTGTTTTAAGGGATATTCATGAATACATTTTAATATTTTCAAAAGATCAATTTAATAGGAAAAAATTAAATAAAAAAAATACAATTCGTAAAGAAGATTTCTTAGAATGGACTAAGAGTGTTTGGACATTTCCTGCTGTTTCGGCAAAAAGCATTGGACACCCTGCGCCATTTCCTATTGAATTACCGCATCGCCTGATACAATTATATTCCTTTGAAGGGGATATAATATTAGATCCGTTTTGTGGTAGTGGTACAACGTGTTTAGCTGCTTATAAATCAAAAAGGAATTATTTTGGTTATGATAATAATGAAGAATATGTAGAACTTGCCAATCAAAGATTAGAGCCTTATTTAATGCAAAAGGAATTATTTTAAAATTTCATTTTTTAAAGAATCTCTCTTGGCATCAACAGTGTATATTAGTGAAAAAAACATCGATGCGGGCTTTAAGAATTATATAATAAAGAGGTATTCACGCATACATTTCAACAGGCTGATAGTCAGCCTCAGTAGTTTGTACTTGTTCTTCACGGGTTTCACGTGCCAGCTCCCTATGCGCTTCCATTTCCATCTGGTAGGCACGGGACGCGATGCGCAGATCGGCCGATGAAGGATCCATGACCGCTAATGCTGCCCGGCGGATAATGCGCGCTTTACGGATAGTGGCCTCCGGATTGCCCGGGACAGGGCTTAGATCGACATCGATTGAGCCGCCCACGGCATAGAGCCGGCCGTCTGGTCCCATTATATAATTATAACGAGGACCTCCTCTGGCATAACCGTCAACAGCGGCCATATGAGCCTGTTCATGCGCGCGTACCTCGGCGTCTCTGCTGCGCAATCTGGCAAGATACATGCTTTCGGCCAAATTTATTTTTGCCAAAGAAGAGAAATGCTCTTTTTTTTGTATAAGTGTGGGATTTGTAAGGATAGTGTCTGGTTTTTCCGGCGGATTAAAAGCCCTTTTATTTCGGTTCTCTTTTCCCCTCGCAGCAGTCAATGTTGCTACCTTTATCAGAGGAGTTGTTAATGGCCTCATGTAAAGCGCCATTTCAATCACCGTTTAAAGAGTAGTTTTACCTATCTAGTCTAATTATAGCACAGAATTTATAAAAAAGTATACTATTTTTAATGGGTAAGGAGCGGATTGTGTTTTAGGGCACAATGAGATAAGTTTAAGGTGGTGCACATAGAAATTTGAGTTAGTCGATCTGTATCTGAACGCTGGACCACAATTTCTGCAGATTTCTTAAGGATTTTTGCTGCCAGGAAACCTCATTGTTGCCCAGAATTTTAATTTGTACCCTTGCGGATTTTCTGGCATTAATAATGAATTTACTTATTGTATTAATACCCGAACTGTTTAAAAACAGTAAATTCTTGAAATCCAGTACAAGCGCTGCTGATGCATTATTATACACACTCTGCAGCATCTCGCTTAGATTTTGATATTCTGCGGAATCCCTTAAACGCAGAGTACCGGAAAATTCAATTGCATTCTTTGCATTATTATAATGTACGTGATAATCTTCACCTTTTATTTCCATGTGCTACTCCTCCTTGTATTTCATTTTGGCTTGTACTGTTACTTTAATAATTTTCTCTTGAGTTTTCTCAAATTTAAATCCAAGTCCGATATCATAATCGTTAATCAATGTTAAATATCCCAGCCCTGAGCCCCCTTTTCCTGTCTCGGCATTTTCTTCCAATTTTTTAATGTACAATTCTTCGGTATTATTTTCAAATATTTCTTTACAGATGTCTATAAACTCTTGCGCCGTATCATGAGCAATATAATTAGAAATATGAAAAAAAAGGTTTTTTTCCTCAAGGCTTAATTTAATAGTAACATTTTTTTTAGACGTGTTCGAGTATTTGGCCGTATTTTCTATTAATTCATTTATCACAAAGGATAAGGTGTTTTCGGCTTCACTGCGGCTCATAGTAAAGAGGGCCTTCTCTTTATAAGGAAAATAATAGGAGTAATATTTTGCCAAATAATCCGCGGTAAGGCTTACTCTTCTCCAGTTGTTCGACATGTCTGCGGAATTAAGCATCAATGTGGAATCGCTGAGAGCGCTTTCTTTTGCCTGTTCCTTAAAGTTTCCTAAAACCGTTACAGCATCCATAATTTACACCTCTGTTATTTATACTATTTTTGTTTAATTACCACCAACGAAATATCATCGTAGACCTTGGCCTTTCCGATATAATTTGTGTGCTCATGAGTTATTTTTTCCAGTATGGATTTGGCCGGCAGGGTGTGGTGTTCTCTTATCAGTTTGCATAATCTTTTAATGCCGAACTCCTGCTTTTTTTCATTAATTGCTTCCGTAACACCGTCCGTATAAAAGACCACCACGTCCCCGCTTTCCAATGAAAATTTGGCCTGTTTGATGAATTCGGTGATGTCCGGTTCTAAACCAACAAAAATACCGAGATTATTGGTGTCCATTATTTTGACCTTGCCGTCTTGCTTGCACACGATTACGTATTCATGCTGACCTACCAGGGTATAGGTTTTGTCCCTATAATCCAACAGCGAGAGAGTCATGCTTTTATCTTCCGTGATACGTAAGATATTACTGTAGAGCACATTGTTGACCAAAGAGAGAATCTTCTTCATATCAGTTTCGCCGGTATGCACCATAGTCTTGATGGCAGTCTGCGCCATAAGCATAATAACTCCCGCCGGCAGGCCGTGGCCGGTGACATCCCCGATTCCGAACTTAACCGAACCATTGCTTTTTATAAAATCATAATAGTCACCGCCGACCTCGTCCGCAGGATTCATAACGCAGGCTATATCAAGATCGGGAATGGTGCTTAATTCCTTTTCTCCGGGCAGAACCATAAGCTGCAGCTGCCGCGCCACATCCAGCTCCGCATTTAACCGTACATTTTCATCTTTAAGTTTTTCATTGAGAACCGATATTTCTTTTAAAGCCTGTTCTAATTTTTCCGTTCTTTCCTTCACCATATCTTCCAGGTGCTCGGTATAGGATTTTATTTCTTTGCTCATCTGCATAAAGGCATTGCCCAGCTCGCCGATTTCATCTTTTGTCTGTAATTTGAGCTCGATATCATAATCCTTATTGGAGATCTTTTCAGCGGCCACTGCCAGTTTGCCTATGCTTTTGGTAATCCTGCCGGAAATTAAAAAAGTAAGCAGTATTACTCCAATGACCAGGACACCTACAACAGAGAGCGAGAGAAAGACGGTTTGAGTATTTTGTTCATTAATAGCCCTGTGGGTATTAAAAAGTGTGGCCAGTATTTCTCTTTCCGGTACACTGATAATTATCTTCCATGGGTCCTCATTGTACTGTGTGTCGTTGATCGGATCCAGGGTGGAAAATACAACTATATGCTCTTCGCCGTCATCAAAGGTTGTGGACAGATAACCTTCAGTGTCGGACATTATTTGGGGATATATTTCCTGAATGCCGCTGTCCGTGGAGGTTGAAAGATCCCGGTAATAATATTTTACACCTCCGCGCTCAATCTCTTTGCTCATTACCTGCAATCTGTCTTCTACTTCTTCGGGCATGGCGATAATCTCGCCC
This sequence comes from uncultured Spirochaetaceae bacterium, assembly GCA_964514135.1. Classification (GTDB taxonomy): domain Bacteria; phylum Spirochaetota; class Spirochaetia; order SZUA-6; family RPPD01; genus JAFGGG01. The sequence goes on from CAZEPL010000034.1 coordinate 13,398, forward strand.
TTACCGTTAATAAGTATGGCAAAGCCCGATTCAGCTACGTGAATCTCTAAAATATTTTCTACAACTTTAGCCAGCGATACATCGGCAGCCACTACGCCGGCAAAGATATTTTGCCGCTTATTCCACAATGGATAAAACAGAGTGATTATTTTACCCTGGCCGGCCGCGTCCTCATAAGGGGGATCAAAGGTTACCGGAGTGCTCACGGTTTTAAGGATCTGCTCTTGGAACCGGTCATCTTGATAAAACTTTTCCCAGTACTGCACATTATCGGGGAAAAACTCTCTCCAGAACAAAAGATCTATATAATCGCCAAGATACTCGGCCAGGTTAATGTTGGGATAGGCACGGGTTACGGGACTTTGTTTATCACCCACAAAATATACGAAAGTATTGTTTTCATTGCTTTCAAAGACTGGTCCTATTAAAAGATTCAGTAATGAAGATACCCGCAGCATTTCCTGGGCCCGTCCTTGGCCGGTCAGTGATGGAGGGATTAACACATTCACCTCTTCTTGTGTGGTATTAGTTAAGGCTTTGTTATATGTTATCAGCTTGTTTCTAAATATATCAAGCGAGTAGACGGTGCTCAGTCCGGATAAATCAGGATAATTATCGATGATTTTCTGGGCCGCCTTGCCTAAGACAGTAATACTGTTAATGGCATTTTTAAACTGCAGGCTGGTAAGCCGTGCCTTGTCGTTGGCCAGATTAATTAAAAATTCACGGTTGGATTCTTTTATGCCCTTTGAGTTCTGTTCCAAAGAGAAATTGGTAATAGAAAAAAAGTTGATAATAAAAAAAGTAACCAGCAAAGCGGTTGAGATTAATACGACCGAAAGTACAAAAATAAGGAGTTTTGCTTTAAAGTTTATTCTCATGATTCAACTCCTTTTCGATTATTTTCTTTTTACACCGGAGCCGGCGGCCACTGTCCAGATTGTGTAGCCCAATGGATTGTTTATGGTCTCTATATGATCGTCATAGCCCTTAAGCAGTTGTTCGTAGTCTTGTTTGCCGATGTTTAGCTGTTTGCCGATGGTATCGGCGGAGAAATAGCGCCAGCTTTTAATCATGTTGGCAAGGTCTTCCCTATCGGAGTTATTGGTGTCTACATGGATATAATCGATTCTGATATCCCTTAATTTCAGTTTAGCCAGAATTGAAAACAATTTTTTACCGTTATAGAGATCCATGCCCATTTGTTTACCGTAGATACCGGCTTTATCGTATACCTGGCGGATACTTTCCGCATTCGGGTATCCCACAATCAAATCGTAATCCTCACCGATAAGATAAATGGTGCCGCCCGGTTTGGTAATACGGTAAAGCTCTTTTAGAATTTCTTCGGGCTTGGAGAAGATTTGAATACTTAAACGGCAGATAACAAAATCAAACAGCTCATCGTCCAGCATCAGGGCGGTTGCATCGCCCAGTTTGAAATCCGCGTTGGATACATCGAACTCTTTCTGCAGCTGGGTGGCATGTTTAATACCGGGAAGTGAATGGTCAATCCCTACCATGATACTGGGTTTGAGCTCTTTGGCAATTAACAGTGCCACATCGCCGCAGCCGCAGCAGATATCGGCCGCCTTCATGCCCGATTTAAACCCGTGTTTTACCAGTATCTTTTTTTCCAACGGCCACAACAGTCTGGTTTGGGTACGCAGCAGGGGGATAAAATCATCTTGTTCGATAATGCCCTGGCTTTCATAGAAATTATCATCGTGCATAATAAACTCTATCTGATCCCACAGTTCGGAGAGTCTGGGCAATGTTTTTACTTCCCAGGTTAATACCTTGGTCCCGATCAGCTTTATCTTCAGTTTGCTTTGAGACTTTGCGTAATGCAGGCAGTCAAGTAAGGCTTGGATGCCGGCTGAATTGATGTAACGGAGTTTTCTAAAGTTTAGTTTCAAAGTGCCCTTTACTTTGTTGTGGATTTCCGAGAAGTAGTTTTTTATATTCTTGAGATCATCCTTGTTGTACGTACGGAAAATACCTTCGAAGTTGAGCTGTTGGTCAAGGGGATCATATGTTACAGTATAGTGTTCTCCTGTTACAATCATGAGTAGATTTCCTCCTTTGTAATAGCAACTCTTAAGGTTATGACATTGTTTTTTGTATTTTCGCTCAAAGCAAATTTGGCGTTGTAATCATGCGCAATTAACACAAGTCCGAAATGAATATTGGCCAGCTGTTCTGATCTGTCGGAAGCGAGAAGAGAAAAGTAGGTATCATTGAGATCTTCCCGGTTAATAACTTTAATGGTTTCTAAAAGCGGCTCTCTTTTATCCGGTGCGGAAAATGTGGCCAGCTCAAATACCAGGGCTTGTTGGAGAGTAGAGAGCTTGATTATTATATTGGCGTTTGTTTCGGCGTATTGGGCCATGGCCTCGGTCAGTTCATATAATACGGTGGAGATCAGGTTTTCAGCTCTATCCTTCTGTTCGAACAGATAGGAGCTGTATTCCGCGAAGTAATTGGAGATCAGATTATATCTTCTCCAATCGAGTTGAAAATCACGAACCGGCTGTTTAAGTGCAATGTGAGTAACTCCTGTTTTGGGTTCGAAGCTGTTAAAATCTCCAATATATGTCTGTTCACTCACGATACTCTCCTTAGCTGCCGGATTGATCTGTTATTTAGTGTACATAATGCTCTCACTGCTCTTCAATGGGCTTGGATTGCTCAGCCTGTTTTTGCTTTGCTATTTTTTCCGCCTGATCGATTATCTCCAGCGCTTTGTACAGGGATTTTTTAACTGCCTCCCGTTTATTAATGCTGCAGGAAGCCGAGTCGAACTGGATCTCTTTTATAGAAAAACCGGATTTTGTTTTTTGGATGAGCGGCGCTATATTCACCTCCTGCTTCCTTAATCCGATGAGTTTATATATTTCGATGGGGTGATGCACGCCCTTAACCGTTATATTCCCCACATAACTGCAGTCAAACTCATCCTGGATTAAGGTATATGTGGCATGCGATAAATAGATTGAATCCGCTTCCGCAAGACTCTCCAGACGGGAGGCAATGTTTACCTGTCCTCCTACAATTGTATAATCCATTCTGTCGTTGGAACCGAAGTTGCCGACCGTACAGTAGCCGGTGTTTATGCCCACACGTATTTGCAGTATGTGAAAAAGCCCCATTTCCTGCCAGTGCACTCTCAGTTTGCGCAGCTCATCGAGCATTTCCAGAGCCATATGAACGCAGTTTTTAGCGTGAGTCACATCATCAATAAACTCAGGATCTCCAAAGAAGACCATAACGGCATCGCCGATAAACTTGTCGATTGTTCCGCCCCATTTGGTCGCGATCTCCGCCATTTTATTAAGATATTGATTAAGCACATCGGATAAGAGTTCTGATTCAATAGAATCGGTAATTTCTGAGAAGGTGACAATATCGGAAAAAAATACGGTCAGTTTTTTCCTGGTATGTACCAGCGCCGTCTCTTCTTTTCCACCCAGTAATTGGTTGTAAAGCTGAGGGGATAAATATTTTTTCATTTTATTTTGCAGGGCGTTGAGTTTTACATTCTTTTCAACCAGCTCGTCTTCCAAAGCAGTGCTGTGCTCAATCGTATTTTCATTTAAAATACGCTGGTCTTCCAATTCTTGTTTTAATTTTTTGTTTTCAGCAGCCAGTTTTTCAGGGTTTTGTTCTTGCATAACACATAATCCTTAATGGTACTTAGATTGTAACAAATATTTATCAACATTGCCAAAACAATATTTCTTGATATTTGAGCTTCTTGCAAAAATAACATTTTTGCAAGAAGCTCCTAAAATGGAAATTGCTAAATTATTATGGTATAAAGAATAAGTATTTTACTAACTAATATATTTTGAGTTTTGCAATTTCCTCTACTATTGATTTTTTTCAGCTAATACCCGCTGATAGGGCATAATCATAAAATTTTTCATATTCTGTACCATTTTCCTGCGAATAAAGGGAATACCGGTAATAAAGTAGGCGATGCGGTACAGGATATTCTTAAACAGGTTTCGCTGCGGAAAGTCATAGAGCTTATGTTTTTTATAGTATTTATGATCCGCTCTGAAAACCGCCCGAAGCCCTGCCCAAATATCATCTCGGAAAATCTTAAGACCCGCAACTCCCAAAAATGTCATGGGCCGGATGTACTCCATCTCAGCACTCTTCTTTAGGCGTATGGCAAGACCTTCAATTAATGAGTCGATGTTTTGGGAATTTGCGGATTCATCGGTAATGATATCAATTAAATGAGATTTTGATATGTCAAAGTAAGCCTGTAGTATTTCTGTAAGGTTGGGTACATAACGCAGCGGTCCTGAAATAAGGATACCAACCTGTTTATTGTTAAGTACCATTTGATGTGTGTTAAAAAAGCTTCTGTCAAAAAACATCTTCCATCTTGAAGAAAGATATCTGTCCTTAATTGATCCGGCGAAAATCAGGATATCAGCAGGTTTTATATAATTGTTAAACATATCGATATAATCATCTTTTCCGGTATAAGCACAGATGTTATTGTTACTGCACTTAAGACAACCCAAGCATCCGCCTTTTATATCAATTTTGCTTAAGTTTACCACTTCAATCTCACCAGAAATGCTATCTTTAAAGCGTTTTATCATCTGGCCTATATTACCCTGCTCCGAATCGGTTACTATAGTGATTTTTTTAGCTAGAGCTGATTTTTCTTTTACTTGATTCTTGGGTTTATATACAAAATGAGTTGCGGGCAGGGGTAGTGAGTATTTGGCGGTTTCAAGCTTGTTTTCACATGCATTTATAAAGTAATCGGAAAATGCTTTTAGTTTGTGCCGGCCCTCCTTGGAAAGAATGTCCTGCATCTTGGCCGAGAAAAAACCTAAGAAATTCATGCCTAAGTCTTCGCAGATGGAACGCATATAATTGTGTGCCGTGTGATCGTAAAAATGGATTGATGTACTTAAAGAAATCGCATATTTTCCTTTAAAAGCTGACGCCGCCTTGCGCTCAAAGATAAGTTCTATAAAGCGCTTGTATTGGGAGCAGACCATACAGTAGTAGAGAGGAAATGCCCAAAAAACTACATCGGCTTTTTTTACCTGCTCAATTATTTTTAAGAAATCGTTCTGATTCTTTTCCAGTCTTTTTATGGGAGCAGCTGCCTGGATAATTGTGAAATCATGATTTTTTAAGTGCTTCTGCATGTATTTTACATACTGCATGGTAACACTCACTTCTCCTTTGGGGCTTCCGCCCAAAACAATTATATTCATATTATTCTCCTAAAAAGTTTAGATTTATACAACATAGCAAGCAAAATGGCTAATGACGGCCTCTGCTCGCTCTTTTATACTATATAAATTACTATTTTATTTTTTTTCCTATTTCATATGCTCTGACTAATAATTTGCCAATTTTATCTGCTTTGAATCTAAATAATGTATCAGAACAGACAATTGTTTCCTCATTTATAAATCCCATTTCTTTAAAAAAATTATTCAGCACATATTTTGTATTTTTTATATCTTTTCCATTGCTATTAGGATTTGTGCAGGCCATTACAATTATGATTTTCTTATTAATAAACGGACGATTAGTATGAAAACCTTTCAAATAACTCATGGCCGATCTTACTTTTTCCCAATAGCTCTTTTTTTGTCGATTATCATAGAACGGAATAACCGCATGTGCATGTCGATCAATAAATGATTTCAGATTTCCTGGGATACCATGACAATAAATCGGAAAACCATATATTATATAGTCAGATTTTTTTTCTAAATCAAGTAACTTATCAAAATCATCTTTAATTGTGCATTTACGTGTTTTTGTGCAAGTATAACAGCCTTTACATGGATTAATATTGTAATCAAATAAATTTATTTCTTCAACTTCATGTTTTGAATCGAAAGCCCCCTTTATCATACTATTACATATTTTTTTAACGTTGCCTTCTCTTCTTCCGCTTGCAACGACTGATAATATCTTCATTGAAAACACCTCCCTAAAAAATTATTGTTTGTCTTTTGTTGAACGCAATATTGCCTGTGTTTCATCACACCATTTTATAATCATATTATAGTAATGTTTGCCGTAATTAAGGCACAACGATTGATAAGGCGATTTATTCTTTTGGGATTCATGGTGCTCTGTTTTAATATGATTTTCTATGCCCAAAAGCTCTTGGAGAGTCTTTTCAGCGTTTTTTTTATGAACCGCTACTTTCTCAATCATGGTGTCGGTTTCAGCCAGGTATCCGAAAAAGAGTTTTAACAGGATTTCCAGGCGGTATATCTCTTTTTGCACGGGAGCAGCCAGCCAGTCGGTGAGGATATGGAGTCCCTCTTGTGTAATGGAATATATATTTTTTGAGGGTTTCCCCTCGTTGTGCTCGACCTTTTTTGCAACGAGTTTTTCTTCTTCCAGTTTTTTGAGTACAGGATAGATATGCCCGTAATTCTCACTCCAGAAAAAAGAGATACTTTTATCAATAAATTTTTTAAGATCATAACCCGACATGGGCATATAAGAAAGCATGCCTAAAAGCGCATATTGTGTAGTGTTGATGTGTGCCATATGTTATCTCCTTTTATATATCATAATGATACATATCAATAATTAATATATCATAATGATATATATGGGTCAAGTAATTTTTTTGTTTTACACCTCGCTTTTTACTATAATTAGGTGTATAAGAAAAGTGCTATGCGTAAACATGATGCTCCCAACCCCTGCCCGCACTGCGGGCGCTATAGAACAAGAGCGGTTACGGTAGATGCCGTGGTAGTGGATAACGATATTGTGTTATTAATCCTGAGGAGGAATGAGCCGTATAAAGACTGCTGGGCGCTTCCCGGTGGATATATGGATTTTGAGGAAACGGCAGGTGAGGCCTGCTACCGGGAGTTGGCGGAAGAGACCGGACTTAAAGCAGAGGGTTTGTATTTTATCGGTGAATTCAGTCAGCCCGGCCGCCATCCCGAACAGTGTATTGCCTTGGCCTTTTTAATAACAGAATGGGAAGGTGAACTGGCTGCAGGGGACGACGCCCTGGAAGCCAAGTGGTTCCCCATGACCAAGCTTCCATCAAATATAGGCTTTGATCACAAAAAAATTGTAGGGTGTGCGGTTTCGCATCGCGAGGGACTGCTTTAATTTCCGTTTATCCCCATCCGTTGCCATCGGTAAGCTCGAGATTAAACTGATACTGTTGACCTGCTTCTAAAATCACTTTTTGATAGTCATTAGAAGCCCCTCCTCCTGTTGAAATACCGGGAAAGAGTATGGCTTTATCTTCAGGATAACCAACATCGGCATTAGTAAGCGGTGCCGCGATAAAACAGACAGCTACATAATATATTCCCGGTTTAATATGATCCTTGAAATACCCCTTTGACGCTTCATAAATATATTCCAAAGCCCACGAAAACCGCTTACGATCGTCTTTCATCAACAACACATTTTCAGTTGCCGGAAAAAGTAGGCTTGTGAAAATCCACCCTGCGCTTGTCTTTTCATAATATTCTTCGGGCATAATGAGAACATAATGTCTGATATTTCTGGCCCTTGTGGTATAACCAAAAGTTTCACGGTACCATGTGCCTGTATATTTTATAGTTATTTCTATAAGTGCTTCTTGATGAGAAATAACATTTTCATTGGATGCCGATGCGCAGTCGGTTAAAAAATCTGAACATAAAATAATTGTTATCAGTAAAATCAGTTTTTTCATAAACAAGCTCTTTTAAGGATACCGTAGCCCATTACATCCTGATCGTCCGATTGAGCATCTAACGGCGCAATTGCGTTGTGTGTGGTGGAGGAAACGCAGGCAGTGATGAATAACGGTATGCCTAAAACCGCAGTGAGTATAAAGAGCAATTTTTTCATTCTGATTTGCTCCTTTGATTATTATGAATTGCTTATTAAAAAGTAGTGTATTATATATCACGTGTCAATCTTTGGAATGTAAAAAAAGATCCGGGAAGAAAAACGTCTTTTATATTTTTTAAATTAGAGGCATAATGGCTGGGTGAACCGGTATTTCAACAAGACAGCGCGAGCTGTCTGCTGCAGATTGAGGGGAGATTATGTTTTCAGAAATTACAGACCATATGTTCAGACGCATGAGATATCTGGAAAAGTTCGATGCCCAAGACCGTCTGAGTGATAAACCCGCTTTACAACGCTTAAGGCAGATTCCTCCCCAAACAGGAAAATTTTTAGCCCTGATGGCCGCGAGCTGTCCCCGGGGAAATTTTGTGGAAATAGGTACCAGTGCCGGCTATTCTACCATGTGGATCTCTCTGGCCGCTCAGGAAAGAAATGTTAGAATAAAGACCTTTGAGATATTACCGGAAAAGGCACAAATGGCCAGGGAAAGCTTTGCCCAGGCTCATATCGAACAGTATGTCGAGCTGACCACAGGCGATGCACTGTCCTCCTTATCCAAGATCAACGATATAGCCTTTTGTTTTTTAGATGCGGAAAAAGATGTGTACGAAAAATGTTGGGATATGGTAGCGGATAAAATAGTGATGCACGGTATGCTCATAGCGGATAACGCCCTCAGTCATGCCCGGGAACTCGGCTCAATGATAAAGAAGGTTGAAGCCGATACCAGGTTTGATTGCTTGATTGTGCCCATCGCTAATGGCGAATTAGTCTGCAGGCGAAAGTAAACCCGGCCATCTGCACTGTTGATTAAAATGAGCCCGGCAGCATAAAAAAACTTGTGTGCTTATAAACTAATCATTATAATAAAGTAGATATGGAAGATATTATTAAATTTTTACGTTCCCACGCTGCTTTGTTCGAAGGTTTTTCCGAAGAGCAGTTATATAATCTCGTTATCGGCTCCCGCCTGGTATGCTTTGAACCGCAGGAAGCCATAATCGAGTTCGGGCAGACCGGAAGCTTTTTGGGAGTACTCATTGACGGCAAGGCTCAAGTTTCGGTAACCGATGATAAGGGGGATACCCACAGTATAGCTGTTTTAAAGTCCGGGGATATCTTTGGTGAAATGTCGCTTATGACCGGAGATAAAACCATGGCCGATGTTATCGGTGTTTCTTCATCTAAGGCTATTCTTATTCCACAAAGTCTTTTTACAGAGATGATTATTACTCAGCCGACTGCTATTAAAATGATATCCAAAACAATATCTGAACGCTTAAAGCAGCTTGGATCATTAGAAAAGCGCGACAACTTGGCCGCATCGGCCTTGAAAAAGAGCGGCGACCCTTACGGTTTGCAGCTCAAAAGTAGTGAGCCTTTAAAACTTTTGGTGCTCAACTGCGGGATCTCATCTCTGCATTACAATCTGTTTAACACGGAAAACGAGGCCCTTGACGTACAGGGTATTATAGAGAATATCGGAGAAGAGGGTACACATCATATATATAGAGCAAAAGGCGTTGAGCAAAAATCGGACGAACCGCTTAAAGATCTACGCGCTGCACTCAAGGCTATGCAGAAGATGCTCACGGCAGCCAAGGTCGGTGCTATCAATTCACTGGCCGAGATTACGGCTGTGGGACATCGTGTTGTACACGGCGGCGACCGTTTTTCAAGTGCGGTAATTATAAATGAAAAGGTTTTACAAGATATAGAAGCTCTTATACAGCTGGCCCCTCTGCACAATCCCATGAACCTTTTGGGCATAAAGGAGGCTATGAAATTATTTTCCGCAAAAACCAAAGCTTCCGGCAAAAAACATGTGGCTGTATTCGATACTACTTTTCACTCTACACTTCCACCGTATGCCTATCTTTACGGGCTTCCCTATGAATATTTTAAGAAGAAAAAAATTAAACGCTACGGCTTTCATGGCCTGTCGCACGCATATGCCTCATTAAAGGCTGCCGAGTTTTTAAAGCTGCCCTATAACGCTCTGGAAATAGCCACCTGTCACCTTGGCAATGGCTCGTCCATATGTGCGGTCGATCACGGGCGCTCCGTCGATACCTCAATGGGATTAACACCCGTGGAAGGACTGATAATGGGCACCCGCTCCGGCAATCTTGATCCTGCGCTGCTTATTCATCTGATGCGCAGCGAGAATATGACAGCGGAGGATTTGGATGAATTAATTAATAAAAAAAGCGGTCTTTTGGGGCTGTCCGGGATTTCCCAGGACATGCGGCAGATCGAAGCAGCGGCGGACAAGGGAAATCAGCGCGCCATCCTTGCGGTTAAGTCTTACTGTTACCAGATCCGCAAATACATCGGCTCCTATATGGCCGCTATGGGCGGGCTGGACGTACTGGTGTTTAGCGGCAGTATCGGCCAGGAGAGCCCGGGAGTACGCAGCTTAAGCTGTCAGGATTTAAGCTGTATGGGAATCTGTATTGACGAAGAAAAAAATCACCGGGCAAAATCCACATCCGCGGTATGTGATATATCCGCGGATAATTCGGCGGTTCGCGTACTTGTTGTACCCGCCAACGAAGAGCTGATGATTGCGCGGGAGATGATCCGCACCCTTAATATGAGTTATGTATCCGATATAATAGAAAGCAAGCAGCCGCTGTCCATTCCTCTGGAAATCTCCGCTCATCATGTGCATCTGTCGCAGGAGCATCTGGAAGCCCTGTTTGGAGCGGGACATAAATTAAGCAATGAATATGAGCTTTCCCAGCCCGGGCAGTATGCATGTAAGGAAAAAGTAACCCTCATCGGACCCAAGGGCCGGATTGAGCGGGTGCGGGTTCTGGGGCCGACCAGGTCTCAGACGCAGATCGAGATTGCCATGACCGAGCAGTTTAAACTGGGCATACAGCCCCCTATCCGTCAGTCGGGTGATATAGCAAACAGTCCGGGCATTACCATACAGGGTTCGAATGGTTCAATTACCACGGACAAGGGCGTGATCTGTGCCATGCGTCATATTCACATGTCACCCGAAGATGCTTTGAGCTTCGGCCTGCACGACAAGGATATAGTACGTATACGCGTAGCAGGAGATCGTGAGCTGATATTCGGTGACGTGCTTATCCGTGTTAATCCTCATTACAGGCTGGCCATGCACATTGATACGGATGAGGCCAACGCGGCACATATCGCAAAAGACACAGTCGGTTATCTGGACAGCATTCAGAGCAGGGGCTAAAGTATGAACGTGCTCGGTATTTCAGGGAGTCCTCATAAAAACAGTAATACCGCCTTTGCTTTGAAGTATGCGCTGGGTATATTGAAAAAACAAAACATACAAACAAAATACATAACGCTTGCAGCTAAAAAAATACACCCCTGTAGAGGCTGCTGGAAGTGTGCGCAGGGCAGGCGCTGTGTTGATCCGGATGATATGGATGAGATCATTCAGGCAATGCGGTGGTGTAACGGCTTGGTTCTGGCTTCTCCGGTATATTTCGGTCTTGTTTCAGGGCAATTAAAGGTCATGATGGACCGCTGTGTTGTCTTGCGGCCGGGTTATGATCTGCCGCTCGAAATGCTCGGTAAAACCGGCTGCGGTATCGCCTGTGCGGGGTTTAGACACGGCGGGCAGGAGCTCACCCTGCAAAACATTCAAACCTTTTTGCTCCAGCAGGGGATGCAGGTAATAAATGACGGACCGCCCTACAGCCATTCCGGGGGTACAATTGTGGGGACAGCTCAAGAAGACATTCTCGGTTTAAAAACAATAGAAAATATGATGCATGCTCTCAAGTCTGCGCTCTCCCGCCGCGGATAACTTTTTGCAGATAACTGATATGTTCGGTGATTTTTTCTCGAGCTTTAAAGACCAGCTTAAAATGCTTCTCTATTTTTCTAACCAGATAGTTCTTCGGCTCTTTACTGTAGCCTCTATCAATTAATATGATCCTGCTTTTAGATGCTGTTACTGCGATTGCCTGCCGGGCGATCTCTTCCCATGTGATAAATCCCGTGCCGCCGGTGAGAAATATGTTCATATCTTTTCCTTTCGCACAGAAGCTGAAGAGCTTTTATAGATTCTATATTATTTTTTTTATCCAACAATCCTCAGCTGCTATAATCAGTGATGTTATAGGTGAAAAAATGAATTATACGCATCCTTTTGCATGGACAGGTGTATGCGGGTTTAAATCTTGGTCTTGATTATCTGTATCTTGTTCTCTATTCATGTACCATCGGTCTGGGCTGTATGCTGGTATGCCGGGGTTTTTAAACCGACGTAAATTTATTTTTGTATTGTGACTGATTTTTTCGTGGGCACAAATCTGCGCAGCCTTGCTGGATGCGGTGGAAAACCTGGCGTTAATACAAGTGCTGCTGGGGTCGGGAACGGAGTTATGGCCGCTTATTGCTTTCTCCTGCGCTGTGCCCAAGTTTCTGTTCACAGGAGCAGGTATTGGGTATATACTCATTTGTGGAATTATATACGGAATCATGAAGGCCCGTGCACAAGTTAATTGAGCATCATAGTACTGTATAATCGTTAATTCGTATTTTAACTGAGGAAATTGCAAAACTCAAAATATATTAAGTTAGTAAAATACTTATTCTTTATACCATAATAATTTAGCAATTTCCATTTTAGGAGCTTCTTGCAAAAATAACATTTTTGCAAGAAGCTCATCTCATAAAAATTAACAGGACGGAGGAATAACCTATGCAAAAACTATTCACGGAAATGATTATGACAGTCGCAGTAAGGCTTGAGCACAACTGGATTCCTTTAAGTGTCGCTATACTTGTTGCGGCGATTATGAAAGTGTATATCAGTCCGGAAAAGCTTAAAACTCTGTTACTTAAAAAAGCCCATATGTCTATCTGGGCGAGTGTGGCCTTTGGGGCGTTTACCCCGCTTTGTGCCTGCGGAACCATGGCGGTCATTATCGGAATGCTCACCACTACCTCGCCATGGGGACCGATTATGGTTTTCCTGACTTCTTCACCACTTATGAGTCCTGATGGTTTTATTCTGCTTGCCGGCATTATCGGACTAAAGTTTGCAATTGCCGTAGCACTGGCCTCAATCGTTACCGGCCTGGGTTATTGCCGGCATTGCAACTTTCCTGAAAAAGCGGGCTGTCGTGCTCTATGTTCTCTTTTTACTGGCAGGGGGAATTCTTTTAGGATATCTTTATGATTTCATGCTGGCGCTGGGAATCTAGGAATGGAATTCGGTAATGACCTCGGTGATAATTTCTGAAAAATAATAACCTTTCGGGGGTGGCATTTTTTCTTGACGCCGTCAGTAAAACATCTTATGCTTTTATTAACATCAATTAAAATAAGGAGGTACCTATGAGAAAGTACTTTCTTTATCTTTTTATTGTTATCTGGCTGCTGTGCGGCAGCGGTCTCACCTTGCTTTCGGCACAATCAACAGAAAGCGATACGGACATAGAGCTTTGGTCGTATATGCTGCGCCAGAGTCAGGTCTGGTATGAGAACATGATCAAGCAGATCGGTGTGGCGGATCCGGGTGAGTGGAAGGAGCCATTGGAAACCGCTTTTTTACGGCTCTCCCGATTTTCCGGTGAAAAAGGCTTTCATATTCAATATACGGTGCTCAATACGGAAGAATTTAATGCGGCCGCTTTTCCAGGCGGACAGTTTGTATTGTATTTGGGAACTCTTACCTTCTTTGATCAGGTAATAGAGATCTACAGCAGTAAGTCTTTAGATCAGATACCGGCTGCGGAACTAAAGGTCTTAAGGGAGAATCTGATTGCTCCGATAGTTGCTCACGAGCTGGGACACTATTACAACAGGCACGCATTCAGAGCCATGAAAAAAAGCTGGAATCTGATGGAAGCCGAGCCGGATAAATTGGATCTCAAACTGATTAAATACACTCAAGATAATGAGTTCGAAGCAGACAGGACCGGCTACCTGCTTTTGAAAAAAGCGGGTTATAATCCCGATTCCATGATTGCCACTCTGGAGATTCTCAACGCCATGCATCAGGATCAGCTTCAGGGTATTCAATCCTCAAGCTTCAATATCTATCTGGAAACCCATCCTTCCCCGCATAACAGATTGGCGCAGTTCAAAGCAGAAGGCCAGGATTGGCATGAGTGGGCAGCTAAGCTGGAGCAGGCTATTTCCGATATTTCCCTGGGAATGAATCTTATGCAGGCCATTAAGCAACTGGAACAAGGTCTGAAACAGTTTCCGGGAAATATCTATCTGCAAAAGGCTCGCGCCGTGGCCTATCACAAACGCTGGCTTTCCACGGTTTCCTTAAAAGATCAAAAACTGCGTGGTATTATAGACCTTCCCGCCTTCCGGGACGATCTGGTGTTTTCCAGTGTTAAGAAGAGCAGTCCCAAAGAAATACCCGGTGACAAAACGCTCTATTACAAGGCCCGCGATGCATATAAACAGGTTTATCAAGCCGCGATTGACCCCAGTTTTTATTCCAACTTCGCCCTGCTGCTGGCATATTCCATAGATCCCAAAGATGAGGAAGAAAGCTTGGCCCTGGCTGGCCAGGCATGTGTGCTGCAGCCCAATTATGCTAATTTTTCCAATCTGGGGGTTGTATACTTCTTGATTGATATGAAACAGGAAGCACTGCAGATTTTTAGCGAATTAGCGGTGGATTACCATAACGAATACTCCGCCTTTATAGGTGCGGCCGGATTCGACGAGCAGGTTTATATAAGCTTGCAGAATATGAGGCAGCATCTGGAACTGACACAGATACTCAACCCGGAATTTGTATACAGCGATTTTACTCCCGTGCTTAACTTTGCACTCGTCCTGTATATGATGGGAGATAAGGAAACAGCCGAAATCGTGGCTGCGGATTATCTCAATGTATACGAGTCGAGCTCTCTGTGGGCGTATCATCTCTCCTCACTTACAGCCGTGCCAATACCTCCGGAATCGGAAAAGGATTATCTCTCTGTAAACGGTGTCAGGATCGGCTCAAATCTTAAACAGGTAATCGAGACATGGGGAAAAGCAACGGAAATTGCAGCGTACGAAACAGGAGAAGAGCTCTGGTATTATAAGGATATGAAGGCCAAACTGTACATCTCCAACGGTGTGGTACAGAGTATAGAGCTGGCTGCAGCACAAAGTCCTAAGGTTGAGGAGAATATCGGTGTTGGTTCAGCCAAAGGCGACATAGAGAAATCCTTCGGTCCGCATAAACGCATTGCCGATCGCTATTATCTTTATGAGGGAAAGCAGAATATTGCAGTACTGTACAGTAACGATATAGCCGTTACTATTGTACTTTACTGAAGCTATTTTACAATCGCCGCTTCTTTAAGCTTTGCGGCATTCATTTTCAGTCCCATGGCCTTAAAACTGGCGTTATCGAAGAAAATACCGCTTTTGTTTACCGTAACAGTTACTTTTCCGGTACCTCTGGCTCCCTTTGTTTTGGCTCCGGTTGATTGCACAGAACCTTTAAAACGTGCTTTCATCTTTGTCTGGTTCCAACTCTGTACGTTTGCAATGAATTTACCATTAGCAACCTTCTGAATTTGGCCTACGGTAAAACCCATATTCTCAAGCTGTGATTTCATAAGCTGCATGGCTTTGGCATCGCTGATTTCGTTTTCCAGCGGATTGGGATAAGTTTGAACCGGTTCTTCTTCTCCATCATCCTCCGGCTGAGCAAAAATTGCGGTCGGCAGAATGAGCCCGCAAAACAATAATACTGCTATAAAATAAAATAAATTCGATTTAGCATAAGATCTCATATCATCCTCCTCCTTATAATAGTCCGATATTTAAAAACATCTGTCAAGGGGTTCTCTATACAATTAGCTTTCTCGGACACGAGCTTAAAAAAAATAATTTATTTGAGGAAATTGCAAAACTCAAAATATATTAAGTTAGTAAAATATTTATTCTTTATACCATAATAAGTTAGCAATTTTCATTTTAGGAGCTTCTTGCAAAAATGTTATTTTTGCAAGAAGCTCCTTTATTAATAATTTAGGCTTACTGTGTTTCGATCAATTACCATGCTGACCGGTTTTGGTGCAATTGCCGCTGCAATTATAATGGGAATGGCTTTTGGAATTAATAGTTATTTTACCGGTTTAAGACTTGTGTTCTTTTTGATAAGTTACTATTATTTATTGATTATTAACAATGATATGAGGTGACTATTGGATAATTTATTTATACCTGTTAAAAAGACAAGAATAGCACTATACGTTTTCTTTTTATTGTGCATCCTTGCCACAGCCGTTATCCTTCAGCTCCATGATACGGATCCTGAACCGTTTTGGGATATTGTGACCTACATATGCATAACCTTGATATGTTATTTAATTTATATCTATGGGAAAGACCTGTTGAGTAAAAAGGCGGGGCTTTGTATTAAGAAACAAGGCCTGCATCTGAATATAGAGTATTATAAAGATATTCTTGTTTCCTGGCAGGATATAACTGCTATTCAGAGTAATAAATACACTCTCTTGCTTCATGTAAAGGATTCGGAAAAATACCTAAGCCAAATACCTAAGATTCTTGCTTTTTTCATTAAAGGAAATCTTAAACGCTTCGGCACTATTTTCATAATTAGGTGCAGGCAAATTGATATGGAAAAGGATGTGCTGTTGGAAAAATTAAAGCAATCCATGAAAAAGTATAAAAAAGGACAATAATGTGTTGAACCTCAATAAATCCTGTGTACAGGTAATTTTAATGTTGTTCCTTTTTTTTAATCAAACTTCTTTTTATTTCAGAAAAAATTAATGGGAGAATATTTTTGAATATCACTGGTGGTTTAATGCCCTGGATGTAAGTGCGCGTGGTGCTTCTACAGATGAAAAGTATACAGGTTTATTGGACTGGTGCGCAAACAAAGCAACAGATGTAACAGGCCAGGTAGACAACTGGTTTGAAATGTTAGACGCCTGGTATGACGGCGGAGGTAATAATCTGGATGGCGGCTGGAACGAGTATCAGTATTAACTGGAATTAAAATATTTAAGCATTACTTTTAGGTTATGAAATGTGGTTTACCTAACAGAGCATGCAGCATAGAAATAATTCAACATGGGATACACATAGCGAATTTAAAAATAAGAGACTTATCACCAATATCTTTATGCTCATCACATTTTTCGGATTCGATGTTCTTAACAGCCTGGAATACTGTAATGGGAGCAGAACGCAGGGAAAGGAATTTTGGCCTGGGAAATCTGTCCACTTACTCCAACCAACTCGAAATAATATGCCATCTTGACATCCCTAACGGTACTCGGTAGGATATAGACGTCTTGATATATCAGAGTGGGTAAAACGTAATACAAGAATACAATTATGGGCATATATGATTCACATACCGGAATACACGTCCATGTGGTCCGAGCAAACGGAAAAACTCATTGCCCTTTATGATGATAAACTGATGATTCATGAAAAAGATCATCCATCACCCAGGGAGATCGGTTTTAATAAAATCCTTTATATTGAGCTCGAAGAGTGCCTTCTGTACGCAGGCCTTAACATTGTGTATGAAAAGGGACTCTTTAAAATTGAGTATCATACTCAGGAAGATTATTATTTTTTGCCCGTCATTAACAGCATACGGCTCAGGTTTTCAGGGACAAAAAATATTGTATTACCACTGAAAGATTACAGCAAGAGACAAGAAGCCGATTGGTATTCGAACATTAATTATAAATTTATCAGTGTTGCGAACAAGAGCATGATGCTGGGGCAGAGGCTTGTGGATTATCTTATGCAGCCAACCTACGTACGCAGAAGAAATATGCTTCTTAATATAATATTTATAAAAATCACCTACAATTCACACCTCTGTATGTTAACCGATAACGAGCTGATTTTAATACGCAAAGAAAAGACTGTGCGGGACAAAGCTTATATTCAGTATGCCGGAACAACGCTATTTATTCCGTATTATAATATAACCAGGATTAAAATAACTGAAGATAAAAGCAGCAGCACCCTTCAATTGATGCTTTTTTTAAAATATAAAGTTACGATGCTTATTTCCTATGCCAGGGAGAATGAAAATACAAAATGTTTCGTTAAAAACTTGCGGCAGATGATAAAGCGATAGATTAAAGGATTGACTTTTCAGATAATAAATCTTAATAATAACAAGCATCATGATATATAATAATGTGGTAGTCGTTTCTAAGGGTATGGGTCCCTTTGATAACGTAATAAGCGCGCTTGCGGGTTTAAACCTCAATTTTATAAAAGGAAAATCAGTTTTAATAAAGCCCAATATCGGCAGAAGCGCAAAAAAAACAAAAGGGGTAAATACTCATCCCGATGCTGTAGCAGCAGTAGTCGAAGTGTTAAAAGAAGCGAATGCTGCGAAAATAGCGATCGGTGAAAGCCCGTTAGTCGGAGTGAATACTCTCGAAGCATTTGAAAAGGCGGGAGTAAGCCGGGTCGCACAAAGATATAATTGCGAACTGCTGGATTTGGATGCCTTCGTGCCGGTTAAAAAAGATATTCCAGCCGCACGGGTGGTAAAATCAACAAGAATATGCGCACCGGTACTGGAGTATGACATTATCCTGTCGCTGCCGGTTGCCAAAATGCATATGCATACGGGTGTCACGCTGGGTATAAAAAACATGAAGGGCTGCCTTTATAAACACGAAAAAGTCAGGTTTCATCAGCTCGAATACCTGGACGGTATGGAGTACCCTGACAAAACACTTGATACGGCTATTTCGGATCTGGCCACCATACTTATGCCGGATATTACCGTTGTTGACGGTTTTACAGGCATGCAGGGTTTGGGGCCGTCGGGCGGTGAGCCCATTGAATCGGATTTTGCTGTTGCTTCATTACACCCGCTGGGCGCGGATGTTATTGCCTGTGTTTTAATGGGGCAAAAACCTGAAGAGATTCCTCATTTGAGATTAGTTTCAGAAAGACTAAATTTACCTATACATCCTGAGAATTACACGGTAATCCCTGAAAACTATATGGATTTTATAACCGTATATAAAAAACCCCCGCAGGAGATTTCAATCAGCTATCCGGATGTGGTTGTTACGGACAAAGGCTCATGCAGTGCCTGCCAGTCAACCGTGATGCTGTTTTTAAAAAGATTTAAAGATGATTTTAAGCAGTATGTACTGGAAGATAAGAAACTTCATCTGGCAATCGGCAAAGGGATCGTTTTGGAAGAGATAAAAAAGGGGACGATTTTAATCGGCAACTGTACGCATAAAGCCAAAGAAAAAGGTCTGTTTATTCCCGGCTGTCCTCCTGTGCCCACAAGAATTTATAAAAACGTGATTGGCAAAGAGCCCGATGTAAATGAGCCTGAGATTGATTAATGTTATGGTATCATAGCGTAATATCAATGTAATTGCCTACCACGCCGGCCAGAATATCTTGAGGTGAAATGTCATTTTGGTTATCCAAATAAAGCACAGCGAATTCACCGCTGTCCAGCCAGACACCCCCGCAGATAGCGCAGATATCAATATCTTGATTGGAACTGTATTGTTTCTTTTTTTCCAATGCCTTCAGGCAGACTGGGCAGTTTTTGATTATATGCTGATCTTCTGTATGGCTTACTGGATCTGTCAGTTTGGCTTTGAATAATTGATTTTTTTCCAGCTTTTTTTTAAAGAGATTTTCCAGTTCGCCGAAATCCAGCCAGAGACCGTAACATTTGGGGCAGTAGTCTATGAGAACAGTATCAAGATAAACCGTTGTCAGCTCACATGAGTGGATGGGACATTTTAGATGCCTTGATACAGGCACTGCCTGCTTTGTTTGATTTTGCGCTTTGAATTCCGCGTCTGATTGTTCCTGTGTGTGATTTGCTTTTTCCTTTACTTTTTGCTCGTCGTCTTTGATGACTCTTGTGGTATCGCTTTTTTGAATTCCATGGAGTGCTTTAAAAGCGCGCTCTTTTATATAGAAGTATTCGTCCTGTACTATGTTGTAATCATCCATACGGTAAGCATAAATTTTATTCTCTTTAAATACAAGGAGGTTTTATGTAGATGAAAAAGAGCAAAAATCTACCTGGTCAAGGCTGATTAAAAAAGTCTTTTGAAGCCTATTGTAATCTTTTCTGTGTAATTTTGTCTAATATTGTCTTTCTCCGGTTCTTTTAGGCATTATTTTATTAGCTTATTGTCGGTTTTAAAGCGATTTTTTTCTGTGACCCCCGGTTTTTCATGTTTCTTTCCGGGTAATTTTGCATTTTCTTTTGATTTTTCATAAAAAACCTTGTAGGAAATTATAAGTTTTACTATCATTAAAATTATACTAATCTTTTTATACAAAGGAGTTCAGGCCATTAATAATCCTTTGTATGGCCAGCTATGATTTTTAATTTAGATTTTCTAATGTTTTGAGGAAAGCAGTAATGACTATTCAGAAAAAACTTCTTGGCTCATTATTTATGATTGTTTGTCTAGTAGTGCTCAGCTTGGGTGTATTTATTATTATGATGTCGCCGGTTAGCGTAATGAGGGATGAAGAGCAGAAATTATTCGATTTAAAAGATAGCTTCAGCGACGAGCTGCAAATATATATTAGTCTGGTCCTTCAGCCTTTCGAATTCACTTACGTTGAGTACAAAGAAGTGATTAAAAAGAATAATCGGTATTTTGAGGTTGTAAGCAAACTTGAGGTTTTACCAAAAGAAAGCAAACAGATTGCAGAAGCTATTAAAATAATTACTAATATGAAACATTTAATTGATAAGCGGCGTAGCAGATTGATAGATTCGATTGAAAAAATTTTGGAAGATGCCAAAGATGTTTTATATTTTACTAAAACCTTTTCATATATATCTTTTATACAATCAGAACGATTAAAGAAACATAAAAATTATGCTTTATATACCGATGATCTTTCTACTTTCCTTTCAAATCTTCTTATCATGATTGACTCATTAAGAACTAGTATTAAAGTGATCGATGAACAACAAGAAAAAATTGGCGAGGAGATTAATGGACTCGAAGATAGAAGTCAACTACTCTCGCTTATGATTGGAAGTATTCTATTTGCAATTGCCTTTCTGTTAGCCTTCCTGACCACACGACGGGTCATTATTAATATTCACACTCTCGATGGCACCGTCAACTACTTAAAAAAGGGGGATTTAACGCATCAATTTAAGGTGTACTCTAATGATGAACTCAGCCGATTGGCAGAGACTCTAAACCAATTTCTGAAGCATCTACAGATGACCATACAGACGATTCAGAAAGCATCAAAAGAGAATATAACTACAAGGAATGAACTTGTATCCTCTTTAAATGAATCGACGATCTCTGTATCACAAATCAATACAAATGTTGGAGCTATCAATGATCAATCAATAAATTTAAGTACCTGCGTCAATGATTCACGGGAATCTATTAATCAGATTGTCAGCTTAATTGAAGGATTGAATCATATGATTGAAGAGCATGTATTAATGATAGAAGAATCCTCTACTGCTATTACCCAGATCATTACCTCTATTCAATCTGTCAGCAATATTGTAGAAAAAGATCACAAGACCACAAACGATCTTGTGGAAAAAGCTCATATTGGCGGAAAAAAATTGGAGGAAATGAGTAAGGTTATTGAAACAATTAGCAATAGTGTGAATGAGATACAGGAGATAGCTGATATGATTCAAGGGATTGCCTCCCAGACCGATCTGCTGGCCATGAATGCAGCTATTGAAGCTGCTCATGCCGGTACTGCTGGCAAAGGATTTGCAGTAGTTGCTGATGAGATCAGGAAACTTGCAGAAGCTTCTTCAAGCAATTCTAAAGAGATAACTCAAAAACTAGCATTAATCATAAGTAATATTATCAAGGCCGGAAGATCCAGTGAAGACACCGGATCGGCTTTTAAAGAAATCAATAATGAGGTCTGTCAAGTATCGAATAGTTTTACAGAAATATCCAATAGTATGCTTGAGTTTAAAAGCAGCGGTTCCCAAATTTTGAATGCTATGTCACAGCTTCAGGAATACTCTGCTCGCGTAAAGTCCAGTTCAGAAAAAATAAATAAAAGCACGGAGCTGGTTCTTAAATCTGTTGAACAGGTCCAGGATGTATCACAGCAAGTCCGTAAAAGCAGTGGAGAAATTGCTTCAGGAATGGAAGTTATACAAACTTCGATAGGAATGACCAAAGATCTCTCCGGAAGAATTCAAGAGGTCAGCAGTAATTTGGATAAGGTGATCCGGGTATTCATAACATCGGCAGATGAAGAGTCTGTTTTAGAATCCCCGAAGCTTGAGAGCACTGGCAATCGTAAACCACAAACAGAATAAAACACAGGAGGATCAGAATATCTTCCTTATCACATCTTATTTTTGCTATGATACAAGACTATTATAATGAGGTTTCCGGCAGGTGCGTACTTACAGGTCTTGTGCTTTCTTATCAAACTGCGGGAGATTTCGCGAGGTGGAATCCGTATTATCATGGGCTTGTTTTAGAGGGTGGTTTTGATGAGCAAGGCAATTTTGTTTATCTGCCTATATCATGTACAAAACAAATGACCGAAGCTTTCAGACGACTTGTAATAAAGCATTTTGTAGATAAAAAAATGATAAACAATGATTTTACGCACAACCTCTTGTCGTGGAAGAATTCAGGTTTTTCCATTGATAATAGTGTAAGAATTTTTGGAAGTGCTGATAAAGCCAGAGAATCTTTTGCCCAATACATAGCAAGATGCCCAATATCTCTGGAAAAGATTAGATATGAGCCAATCCAAAAGCAAGGTGTTATACAAAACGCCTAAATATAATAATTATTTCAAGGAAAACTTTAAAGTCTTTGACGCGCCTCTTTTCATAGCAGAGGTTACAGCTCACATTCCTCCAAAGAATAAGCAGTATATCAGAAAGAAGGTCTATGGAGTAGATCCTCTGGTTTGTCCCCGATGTGGTTCTCCCATGGAAATAATCGCTATCATCATGGATCAAGAAGAAACAGCCAGGATACTAAAACACCTGGAAAAGATTGGTCGTCCGCCGCCTTATTTTGATCCTGCTTTTTTAAATTAAACCACTCATGATGTAAGTATATGGGAATAGTTTTTAGGCATTATTTTATAAGCTTATTGTCGGTTTTAAAGCGATTTT
>CAZEPL010000035.1:0-35992 GCA_964514135.1 uncultured Spirochaetaceae bacterium
TTTAGCCTGCAGATATTCAATTGTAAGAGAGAGATCAGAAACATCACTATCTTCCATATCAGGAAATTCAGCCCATGCCTCTATTGTGACCGAAGTATTTTGCCCAGAGATTTCGATTGGACCAAAGTAGATTTTAGGTATACCCGCATCTATTTTATACCATATGAGAGCGCCGGCAGTTTCTGTTGTTATAACAATGTCAATATCGCAATCATACGTTCCCTCTTCATGATTAAAAACAGGATTCATTACTTTATTTGTACCTAATCCAGGATCTTTATCTGGAGGCGGTCCATCACCAGGTAGAGTACATTGTAGAGAAAAAAATAAAATTAATGCAAAAATTGTAATAAAGGTAATTATATCTTTCATAATATCTCCTTAAAAGGAAATTGCTAACTTGTTATGGTATAATGAATAATAATTTAACTAATTTGATATATTTTGATTTTTGCAATTTCCTCGAGTAATTAAAATATCTGATATTTTCGATATTTATATTATTTATGATTTATAAATTTGTATTTTGTTACATTAATTTTTGTGTAAAGCTAAATTTATAAAAAACAATAACTTGAGTATTTTTGAAAGTTTACTATTGATAGGTATATTTATAATTTTGGGTGAGACAATTTACGGTAAAAACGAAAAAATAGCTGCTGAAAAAGTGGAAAAATCGAACAAATGGTGTAAGCATTAGCAAGCTGAAAGTAAAAACTCTCTTTTAAAAGCCAATTACGTAAAACCCTCTTCAAAAAGCATTATAACGCACAAAGACCGTATTTAGAACAAGTGAGTGGATCAAATGCAAAAACATTTTTAATAAGCCTTGCCCATGTTGATCGCTGACGGCTTTTACCTAAAATTATTACTGACGGTACAATCAAAGCCTGGATTGGAGAGATAACAGCGTATCTTAAAACTATGGACAGCGATAACTTAATCGCTATTGGTGTGGGTGATATGGAGGACGATTGGTGGGCTTCGGGAGGTATTGGCTGGAGTGTACCGGCTTTAAACAAAGAAGCGGTGGCAGGCGAGTTTGGATGCATTAATACCGGGGATCTGCAGATTATCAAAAACCTGTATACCACGGTTGTGGAGATCTGTAATCTGTTAAAGGACTATGTCCTGCCTTAGGCCGTGCGGCTTACCGGCTGCCTGATAACGGTTTTTAGCTTTTCCTGGACAGTCCTTCTGGGATCGCTCATGTATATTTCATGATGCTTTTCTCGCATCTTGCAACCATTCTGCTTAATATAATTATGGAGTTTTTCGATGGTCGGCGGCTCGGCGGAAAACGGACCAATATGCATTATCTGTGCACACAGGCCTTCTTTAAAACGTTCAAAACGCACCTGTGAGAGCAGCTGGGGAGCTTGCTCTTTCTTTTTTCGCTTTATTTCTTTAACAGCCTTTTTAAAATGCTCCTCATGTACCCATTCCGGCTGTCTGATCATAACTGTCCAGAGCCATTTATTCTTGTTTTCAACTTCAAAAACAAATTCCTGCATATTTTCCATCCACCATAAGCCTTCAAGTGGGAATACCACATACTCCTGTGTGTTTTCCGATTTTAACATGAACTTAATGGTATAAGCGATCCCGTATAGAGCCTGCATGGCATCCTGAAACAAGGGGCTTGTATTGGGATCTCCGAAACCATCTACCATAACAAACTTCATTTCAGGTACATCCAGAAGCATTGCTTGTTTGGATGAAGGAAAATAAAGTTGTTTCATTTGTTTTTTATAATCCAGTTTATCCATTGTAAACCTCATTACGGATTGTATTTTGCTAAGAGTTATTCTAAAAAACCAGCTACAATCTCTTCAAACTCATCAGGCTTATCATTAAAGCAGTGGTGGCCCGCTCCTTTTATTAGCTTAACCGTACAATCTCCTATAGCATCCCGATAGCTCTTAATACCCTCATCCGCCAGCACAAGATCCTCATCAGCATGAATGAGCAAAGTTGGGCAGCTCACGGCAGCAAAAGCCTCTCTGTGGTCATAGCTCCTGCCCAGACTCATGAAAAGCGCCGGAGTTATCCATCCGCCAACATCTTCCGGTGAAAAGCCGCTATCCGGGAAACTGATCCCCCGGTTCTGTAAGGCCGCAAAATAGAATTTACCGAATTCTGCATTCAGTTTTGCATGCTTTCTTTCATTATAAGCGAACACATGACCAAAATCAAAGAAGCGTTTTAAGAAGTCATTATAATCTTCGAGCATAGCTTGGGGAATCATCTGCTTTATGAGCTCGTATAATCCGCCGTCAGCAGGCGGCATGCTAAGAATAGTTGCCGGAGCGACTAATACCAGCTTATCAACTCTGTGCGGAAATTCCAGAGCATAGAGTGCCGCTGTAAATCCTCCGAACGAATGTCCGATTAATATGAGTTTGTCCTGCTTAAGAATCTTGCGGATCCTTTCAATATCGGCAATCTGCTGTTCTATGCCCAAGCCATCGATCAGAGCAAGCATGTTCCGGTAATAAGCGGCGGATTTAAAGCGATCGAACGGTCTTGAGGATTTACAGCAACCGCGCGCATGATAATAATAGAATTTGTATTGCTTATCTAATAACGAGAGACCTTTCCAGGGTTGATTCGAAGGAAAGCCGGGACCTCCGTACAGTACTAAAACAGGAGAACCTTCTCCGTCCGTGAAATAAAAGAGCTCACTATTGTTCTGTACCCTCCAGTATCCGGATTTCACACCGTTTTGGGACGGGGGAGTAAGAAAACTCTCCGCATTTTGTTTCAAACTGATGTAACCCGGTTTATAGGCAGGAAAAGATGTGAACATAAAGAAGAATAAAAATGCAATAGTTACAATGACAATAATATTGGAAATAATAATGATAGCTGTTTTCATATTAACCTCCTCTTTGGCATAATATGAATATACAATATCCGTTATTTTAAGTTTTTGCCTTTCTTGCGAAAAACTTTGCATTTATTGCGATGATGGTGTACAGAGTGTTAAAAACGGGCAGTTAATATGTCAGAGGCTTTACGGGCAGGCAGATATCGTATGTTAAATTATTGTACTGCGGAGGGCCTGTATAGATTTCCAGTGCCGGTCTGTCTTTGGGCTCCCAGCCGCTTTCAGGCAGCCATATTCCGTAAATATAGCTGTAAGCATTTTTAATCTGATTTTGTTTTCCTTTGAAATGATAGACTGCGTATTTTCCTGCTTCAATATCGGCAATACTCACCTCACCCTCGGCCTCTGTCTGCGGTGCTACCGTGATGCAGGCCTGATAACGGCATTTTTCCTGAGGAGTGATATCCGGGTTGTCCAGCGGGATACCGATCATAATCGTTTCCTTTGTGAATAAATTTCTCGGTAAAGCCCACTTGAACAATTTTTTCCAGGCTCTGCCGATGCTCTGATTATAACCTTCTCCACACTGGATGTAGGCAATGTGATAGGCGGGAAGGGTGTTGATTTCGATATATCCGGATTTTTGTGTTAAGGAATTCATTTCAGGAACGAATTTAAAGCTTTTTTTGAGTTTCTGATGAGAATTACTAGTTTGTTTATTGTGCTTACGACTGCGCCACGTGCGGGCGGAAACAGCGAAATAAGAGGTAAAAGCCCGCGCAAAAACAGCGGACCCCGAAAATCCGCACTCCAAAGCAATGTCGGTAATTGAACGATAAGGAAAATTGATAATCATATTGGCGGCCTTTTCCAGACGCAGCCTGCGCACATAATCGTTCGGGGTTTCACCGACCAGACTCAAAAAAATTCTGTGAAAATGAAATGGTGAAAAGCAGGCAACCTCTGATAAGGTTTGCAGCGAAAGATCTTGATCAAGATTTTGGTTCAAAAAATCCAGGGTTCTGTTAATACGAATCCGATATTCTTTCTTGGCATGGTCTTTTGTCAACATAGTATTATTGCATATTATTAAAAATATATTAAGGATCTGTTCGTAGATTTTAGGAATAAAAAGTCATGTTTGCATTTTTCTGGATAGGGATTATAATGTTATTAAAAGAAGCACAGCTATGAAACATCTAGTTTTAAAAAGAATAGCACTGACAATACTTGTTATCATATCTATCTTTCTGTATTGCTGTAAATCAAATCCGGATAACAATTCTCTGCAAAATAATTTTTTTACTTTTTATCTTCCTTGGGATGATTCAAGTGAAACAAGTATTTCACTTGAATTTCTTAATCCTTATCCTGCGGGTAAAGATGGTTTTGTCTATGCAACGAGTGGTGGACATTTGGCTACAAAAGCCGGCCAGAATTCGCTTCTGGGGTGTAAATTCCTGTTTTGGTGCCAATTTCCCTTCCCACAAAAACGCTGAAATAATTGCAAAAAGACTGCGTAAATTCGGTGTTAATCTCGTGCGTTTCCACCATATGGATAACCGGAACGCGCCTGACGGTATTTGGCAATCCTCGTCTTTAGACCGCACCTTAAGTACTGCTCAGCTTGAAAGATTAGATTACTTTATATTTAAACTTAAAGAGCAAGGTATTTATAGTGATATTAATTTATTGGTTTCGCGACCCTTTAAAAGGGGTAACGAACTGCCTGCAGACAGCCAAAAGATTAGCGACTGGAAAGACAGGGCACTAGTAGGATTCTTCGACCCGGCATTTTTATCATTGCAGAAGCAGTATGCGTATGACCTGCTGATACATATTAATCCATACACAGGCAATTCTTACTGCAAAGAACCGGCGCTGGCCTTT
The DNA here is from genome assembly GCA_964514135.1 of uncultured Spirochaetaceae bacterium. Lineage (GTDB taxonomy): Bacteria > Spirochaetota > Spirochaetia > SZUA-6 > RPPD01 > JAFGGG01. The sequence continues at coordinate 4,721 of CAZEPL010000035.1, forward strand.
ATTGAAATCAATAATGAGAATGGGCTTGTACAAGGATTCTTACAGGGTAAGCTGGATAAACTGCCGCCTTACTATGAAAAAGAGCTCAATACGCTATGGAATAACTGGCTGAAGAAAAAGTATGCAACGCATGGATTGCTTAAGCGAGCTTGGCACTCAATTACACTTGAGGGTGGAGCGGAAATTCTAGCTGACAATGATTTTTCAAACCCTGAACTTTACCCTTGGATTTTAGAAGAGCACGAACAAGCACAAGCGCAAGCTGCGAATACTACGGATGGTCCTGATAATAGTGCTGCTGTAAAAATTGAGATTTCTAAGAGCAGTAGTGAAGATTGGCATGTACAGTTTAATCAACGTGGTTTAAAGCTGAAAGCAGACATTCCCTATACTCTGAGTTTTTATGCCAAAGCCAGTAGTGAACGAGAAATTGCAGTAATGATTGGGATGGCGCATGAGCCTTGGCAGTCATTAGGTTTTAATATGGTAATCAAGCTTAAACCTTTTTGGCAGCGCTATGAAGTTTCTTCTCTACGTCTTAACCGATCTGATAGCAATGCCAGACTTAACTTTACCAATATGGGGCTTACAACCGGTACAGTTTGGATTTCTGCAGTTACTCTTACTGAGGGAGGTAGTTTGGGACTAAAGCCGCATGAGAACTTAGAGCAGGGTACAATAGAGAGTGTTCGTTTTAAGGCCAGCCAAAGGCATACCAATGAAACATTAAAAGACTGGTATGATTTTTTATTGCAGACAGAGGAGCAATATTGGCAGAGTATGAAGCACTATATTGTTGATACTCTTAAGACTGAATCTATTGTCTTTGGAACAGTAATTGGCTGCAGTACACCAAACCTTATGGCCCAATTTGATGTAGTTGATACCCATGCCTACTGGCAGCATCCGGTGTTTCCAAACAGACCATGGGATAATGCAGATTGGTATGTTAAAAGTATTGCTATGGTAAATAATCCAAACCAGGCTACCATACTTTCTCTTGCTGCTGGTCGTGTGCTTAATAAGCCGCACTCGGTATCTGAATATAATCATCCCTCACCCAATCCATTTGAGGCTGAATGCTTCTTTTTCCTGTCTGCTTACGGAGCACTGCAGGATTGGGATGTGCTTATCCCTTTTTGTTATTCTCACCGCTTGGCTGATTGGGATACCCGTCAAATAAAGAATTATTTTGATATTGATCAGAATCCTAATAAATTAGCTTCGTTTATACCTGTTGCAGCGGCCAATAAGCGTATAGTAGTTCCCCTTAAGGATCAGGATGAAATAGCTAAGATGCTTAATACATATGCGTGGCGGTTGGTAGACGGCCGCTCTATGGGTTTGGATCCCTTATTAGCCCTCACTCATAGGATTGAACTGGCTACACAGGGAAGTTATATACCTGCAGGGGCTCTTTCTTATAAACTGTCTCCACAGAGTAAAGACAGTTTTGTATCAGATACTAAGCAGATTATCTGGGATGTTTCAAATGAGCACAGAGGAGTACTCACTGTTGATACAGCACACACTAAATATATCGTAGGCTATATTGGTGGCAGGGAATTCGAACTCTCAGGGCTGAGCATAGCTGTAAAACACACAGCACTTAACGATTTTGGGGTGGTCGCTCTGACAGTAACACAAGGCACCTCTTTTCATAAAGCAAGACGAATAATAATTACCGCCTTAGGCGCACAGTATAATACTAATTCAAAATGGTATACGTATCCAAAGAGGTCTATCAGCTTTCCCCCTGCTGAAGGAGAAAAAGTAACATGGAGCAATAACTGGGGCAGTGCTCCTACCCAGGTTGAAGGCATTATCGCTACAATAACACTTCCTTCGACCAAAGCATCTGTAAAAGTGTGGGCTCTTGATGCCAAGGGAAAGAGAAATATATCGGTGATAGTAGAAGATAGCATAGGTAATGCTCGTTTTTCGCTTGGTTCTGAGTACAAGACGTTATGGTATGAGGTTGAAATAGTTAAACGTTGATAAAAACAGGTATTTAATTGCTCTCATAAGAACTAATTTTCTTAATGAAATAATATTATAAAATAACATCCTTCAGTTTGGTGGTTCCAATTATATTAAATCAGTGTGATTGTGGTTCCCGATTCAGAATTGTTGTTGCCATTCCGAATGATCTATAATAGAGTTGACATAAAAAATTAATACAGGATGCGCTTATGCAGGGCAAAACGCTTCACCGCAATGTCATTCTTACCGGGTTTACCTCCTTTTTTACCGATATCTCCTCGGAGATGATCTACCCGCTGCTGCAGGCCTTTGTGGCCATGATTTTAACAGCGCACAAGGCCCTGTTGGGACCGGTGCTGGGCATTATTGAGGGGATTGCCGAATCTACTGCCAGTTTGACCAAGGTGTTCTCCGGTTACTTCTCCGACCGTCTGCAGAAAAGAAAGCCGTCAACAATAGCAGGATACGGTGCTTCGGCTCTGGCCAAGTTTTTATTTCTCTTGGCCTCGCTGGGCTGGTATATGGTGCTGCTGGCGCGTTTTTTCGACCGGATAGGCAAGGGCATCCGCACGGCACCGCGTGATGCGCTGATTTCCGACTCTACGGCCAAAGACAGGCAGGGCAGGGCCTTCGGCTTTCAGCGCGGTATGGATTTTGCCGGCGCCGCCATAGGCAGTATTATCTGTTATTTTCTGGTTCTCCATTTTTTGGACCCACTTAGCGGAAATTTAAAAGATATGGAATCCTACTATTTGATATTCATGATTTCCATAATACCGGCCATTATCGGTGTAGGATTTTTGTTTTTTATAAGAGAAAAGGGTATAAGCGGATATGTGAAGACGCAGGCAGCCAAAGCCGGCGCCGGTAAGCCCGCTTTCAAACCCAGTCTAAATATCCGTACCTATCCCAAAACCCTGCAGATTTTCTTCCTAGCCCAAGGGATTTTTACCTTGGGCAACTCCACCAACCAGTTCCTGTTACTGCGCAGCATGACGCTGGGCACAGTGCTTTCCATGGTTATACTCATGTACCTGGTTTTTAACGCTGTCAGCAGTGTGCTGTCGCCGGTATTCGGCTCGATCTCGGATAGAGTGGGAAGAAAAAGGGTGCTTCTTATCGGTTATAGCCTTTATGCGCTCATTTATATGGCTTTTGGTTTTATTTCCGCACAGACTCAAGTTCTGCTCTGGCTGTTCTGGCCCCTGTACGGAGTGTACTATGCCCTAACCGAAGGTGTGGAAAAGGCTTTTGTGGCCGGGCTGGCACCGGCTGCTTCACGGGGAACCGCCCTGGGATTTTTTCACACGATAACCGGTATCGGTCTGCTGCCGGCCAGTATTATAGCCGGTGTGTTGTTTATGCTTGCTCCCCAAGCTCCCTTTCTCTTCGGCGGAGGTATGGCCCTGCTGGCCGTACTGATTATTTTGTTGTTTGTGAGGAAGAATTAGGGAAGGTATAGATCCATCAATAAAGCATATGCGAAAAATAGCTTGACTTTTTTTAGTTTTATTATTATTAGTTAGTACTAACTAATAATATAATGAGGATACTATGAGAAAAACAAGACGGGAAATAGAACAGCTTGTAAAAACCATGTCGCTGGAAGAAAAGGCAAGTCTCTGTTCCGGCCGAGACCTCTGGCACACAAAAGAGATAGCTCGTCTGAAAATACCAGCTATTTTAATGACAGACGGGACACATGGTTTACGCAAAGTTTCAGCGGACAAAGGTTGGGAGGAAAGCCAGCCAGCGACCTGCTTTCCGACACCCGCGGCTTTGGGATCATCCTGGGATACGGAGCTTGCGGCGGAAATCGGTCGGGCCATAGGGCAGGAAGCCCAGTGTCAGGGTATTCAACTTGTGTTAGGGCCGGGAGTAAATATAAAGCGGTCACCGCTTTGCGGCAGAAACTTCGATTACTACGCCGAGGATCCGCTGCTGTCTGGAGAACTGGCCTCAGCTTTTGTGCGTGGTATACAGAGTAAGGGTGTGGGGGCCTGTGTAAAGCATTTTGCCGTGAACAATCAGGAAACTGATAGAATGCGTATAGATGCGGTTGTCGATGAACGTGCATTGCATGAAATATATCTATTCGCTTTTAGACGGGTAATAAAACAGACAAAGCCCATGGCCGTTATGGCTGCATATAATAAAATAAATGGAGAGTACTGCAGTCAGAGTAAAAAACTGCTCTCTGATATATTGCAGGAAAAATGGAGTTTTAACGGGATTGTGATATCCGATTGGGCGGCGGTGTACGACTGCGTCAAGGCACTACAGGCGGGTTTGCATTTGCAGATGCCGTACGACGGCGGTATATAAGATAAAAAGATAGTCAAGGCCGTACGTAAGGGGGAAATTACGGAAGAGTATCTGGACGCTATGGTGGTAAGGCTTTTACAGAATATTTTTTGGGCCTATGAACATAAAGAGAAAAAGGCGACTGTGGATTTTAACGCGCACCATCTTTTGGCACGCAGGGCTGCGGCAGAGAGTATAGTGCTTTTAAAAAATAAACAGGATCTGCTTCCCATTGTATCGCAGAAATATACAAAAATATTAGTAGTCGGAGGATTCGCTGAGGTTCCCAGTTTTCAGGGGTCTGGCAGCGCTCATGTTAATCCCTTGCACATTGACATTCCCCTTGAGGAGATAAGAAAGGCGGCCAGTGATTTTTTTAAAGTGTCTTATGCCCAGGGGTATAAGGATGATGATAAGGTAGATCACGGACTGATAGAGCAGGTGTGCCGGTTGGCGGCTGATGTTGACATTGTAGTTGTACTGGGCGGACTTCCGGAAATGTGTGAGGCCGAAGGGTATGATCGTACTGACATGGAGCTTCCCGAATCTCACAATAAACTGATAATGGAACTTGCACGGATTCATTCCAGGCTGGTGGTGGTGCTGCAGAACGGATCTGCCGTAACCATGCCCTGGCTGGATAATGCGGCGGCGGTACTGGAAGCCGGACTGGGCGGACAGGCCGTGGGCGGAGCCATAGCCGACGTACTGTTCGGCAAGTTTAATCCATGCGGTAAACTAGCCGAGACGTTCCCCCTCAGGCTTGAGGACACTCCCGCATTTTTAAACTGGCCCGGAAAGGAGGGTAGGATAAATTATGGCGAAGGCGTTTTTGTGGGGTACCGCTACTATGAAAAAAAGAAAATAGCACCTCTCTTTGTATTCGGCCACGGCTTATCTTATACCAGCTTTGAATATGATAATCTTAAAATCGAAAAATCAGTCATTGAGAATAATGATACCCTTACCCTTACATGCAACGTCAAAAATTCAGGAAACAGAACAGGCAAGGAGGTTGTACAACTGTACAGCGGTCCGGAGACCCAAGGACCACACCGACCGTTAAAGCGGCTTGTCGGTTTCAAAAAAATTGAGTTAAAACCTACGAAGCAAAAAACAGTATGTTTTACGCTTACAACCGATGATTTTGCCTGTTTTAGCGCGTACAAGTCGCAATGGGTAACATATGCGGGCAAGTATACCCTGGCAGTGGGCTCTTCGAGCAGTGATATACGCCTTTCTCAAAATATCCAAATCACGGGTACAGAAAACCAAGATGTAGAATTGACCAGTTATTCTACTTTTAAAGAATGGCTGAGGCATCCACAAGGCAAAGAGCTTATAAAACCGATAATAAACCGTATGCTGCAAATGCAACCTCAGGACAAACAAAAAGAATATGTACTCAACATGATGGCGGATGTGCCCCTCTGCAAGATGACTCAATTTTCCATGGGTCATTTAACCGAACAGATAATCAATGATATCGTAAAGCAGCTTGAATAGGAGATTTTTCGCTGTGATCATTATAGTTAACTAAAATGATTATAATGTTTCAGAATAATAGTGGAAATGTTGTGAATCCGAACGAATACGTTTCTTTCCACAAATGTGCTTCCGGGATGCTATATCAATCCGACATAATAATATCCGCTGCGCGGCGGGCTCCCCCCAGCTTTTTAATTTTTTGCGAAAAGCGTCTAAGATTGTGAGAAAAGTTTTTATTGTTAATAAGCGTTTGAGCCAAAGCTTTCAGGTTTTGGCTTGAAAAATCTTGAACAGCACAGCACATAGCGCAGCCCGCCTGTTCCGCTTTGCGGGCATTATAATAGCGCTCAAAATGCCTGCCGGGAAATATCAGGGACGGAACCTGTTCCTCAATACACTGCAGTGTTGTATTTTGACCACCGTGGTGAATGGCCAGATCGGCCTGCTGTAAAATCCTGTCCGCGGGCAGAAAGGTATGGAAGTGAACATTGCCCTCTGTATACTCGCCTTTATCCTCGAAGTAGGGATGTCCGGCGCCGGCTACCAGGACGTCAAACTCAGAATCCGCGAAAGCGGCAATTAATTCCCTTTCCACCAGCTTGGCTGAGATTTGTCCGATGCTTAAGTACACGTAAATCAGGGGCTTTGTTTTACGCCATTTCCAGTTGGTTTTGGCAAAGCCGGAGGGAATCAAACTGCCCACGTAGTTACAGTTCGAAGCAGCGGGAAGGTCCTCCAGCTCAGGCAGGCTGGGGATAATCCAGTGCGCATGATCGTAACCCATAAAGAGCTCGAACACACTTTTTACAGGCGGCAGTCTCAATGATTTCAATAAGCGGTTATAATTTTTGCTTAAGGATCTGTCCGGGTGCGGCTTGTCATAGAAAAGCTCGCAGTAATATGAGGGCAGGGCCGGTGTGGCCATAGTGGAATAGAGTTTGATATTATGCTTACGGGCGGCTATGGGCAGTACCAGGTCGAACTCACTTACAATCGTATCGGGCTTAAACCTTTTAATAAGTTTTTCCCATTCCGTATATGTTGTCCTCACGTATCTGTCCGTAAACAGGCCTTTCATGCGGATAACCTGTTCCATGCGTTTTAGATCCGGCACATTGCCGTTCCATTTACCGGGCAGGATCTGGATAAGTTTAAACATAAAATCGGGCATGCCGAATATGTTCGGCTTATAACCGCCTGCGTAGGCGAAACCGTGCTTTTTTACATGTTCCGCTTCTAAACCTGAGGCGCGGAATAGGATTTCCGTTTGCGGATTTATTTTGCGTACATGATCGGCAATTGCGATCATTCTGGTAACGCTGCCCAGAGCCTCAACAGCGCCGATACCGACTGAAAAAATAATTCTCTGCATATTCGTTTCCTTTACCCGCTGTTTTGTATTCCCGCCAGAAATATCTCAATAAAAGCTGATATCTTGTTTTTTAATTCTGTGTCCGATATTCTTTTTCGCATCAGCAACGTGTTGTAAAAAAAGAGATGAAAAAACACATTGTGGATCATTTCCGCCATGACGCCTGGCTCAAATGCTTTGAACACACCATTATTAATACCGTTCGTGAAATAATCTTCGAGAGTCTGCGCCAGTCGCGCCGAGGTGTTTTTAAAACTTGCGGCATCCGGTTTGTATGCTGATTTTTCCAGGGCATAAAGATAAAGTAGTTCCGGTGTTTTTGAAATTCTAGCGTCTCTGTAAAATGCAAAGAAATAATTGATTAAGTCATCTGCACAGTTTTTTTCGCTTGCCTGCGCAGGCAGGGAAGCTGTCGTCTTGATGGCGCTAAAGTGTTCCCGGTAGATTGCATTAATAATGTGTTTTTTACCGGGAAACAGGTGGAATATCATGGTTTCGGTAATGCCGATGCTGCGGGCGATCTCTTTGGTAGTGAAAGCGAAACCTTTCTGTAACAGCAGGTCTTTGCCCACCTTCAGTATCTGCTCGATTCTTTGCTCTTTTGTTTTTCTCATGGTATCCTTTCGCTAAATATTAGTAAGTACTAACTAAATTTAATGACATTATTAAATTTAGTCAAGATGTTTTTTGGATATGTGTTGTGCTGGTTTGCCGGTATAAAATATGGTGGGTAAGCGCCGCGTTTATGGCAGATTGTTTTATTTTTTAGCTATTCCCACATAAATAGCCAGGTCGCCGAAGTCACCCGTAAAAAATAGGTCGGTGCTGTAGATAATCTCACACATGACCGGTGATATTTTATTGCCTGTAATTATAGTGGGAGGTGTAAGACGGCAGTCTAAATGCTTCTGTTTTTCTGCAAGGATATTCAATGATCTTCCCGCAAACAGATTTGTAACTTCGTATATGGCTTCCTTTTGAGCCACACCGAATTCATCCCGGATATCATTGGGATGAACGGTGGAGAGCATTTTGTTGGTGATTGTTATGGCGCTCTGCCTGTTTGTCTTCAGCATAAGCGTGCCATTTATATCGCCCGTTATGCCGATGGAAGTAACCACTTCCACATTTCCGGAGTTATTCTGGATTTTCTGTATCCGGCTAAATCCGATTTCGTATAATATCTGTTCGATGCCTTGTGCTATTGAGGATACCAATTCCGCTTCCATATATTAAAACTATAGACAATTAATTGAAATTGTCAAATATTCAAAACAAATGATGAGCATGCATAATATTTATTCAAGAAAGAACAAATCTTGACAACTATGATTGCGGTCGACTATGCTTTTAATAGCAATGGTAAGCAAAGGCAGGCAATCATATTTTTTCTCCTGTTTCAGGCCTGTGCTGCTGGTATCTGTGGTATTATTTATTATTACCTGCTCATGGAACAATCCGTATCTTCCCGATACAGCTGACAGAGGCAGCGGTGTTCAGGAGTGGGGCTGGTATGAAGATTTTTTGGAATACGCGGGTAATCCTGTTTTCAACAACGGCACGAATTACTATTCGTGCGTGCTTTATGATCCCAACAATTTTGGTAATTCCATCGGAGAGTTCGTTAACGGTGCGGCTGGTGATACCTACCAGGTGCTGCCATACTATAAAATGTATGTGGGTGATGGTGCTAATACGGATTTCGGCTATTCCGCTGACGGTATTAACTGGTATTATCCGGCAACCGGTCAGAACATTTTATCAAACAACGGCTATCATTCAACAGTTATCTATAGCGCAAGTGAGATTTTCCGGTAAAAACAAACAAAACCCCGCCACAACGTATAGGCTGTGGACCTGGGTATCCACAGATCAATTTTTAACATACTATGAGTCGGATGATGGTATAAATTTTACTATTTATCCGGCTGTTCAGATTACCAATGCTTTGGGCATAGGAGCATCAACGGTCTATTCCAATTCCATCTTATACCGTCCCGGTAATAATCCCAGATACGAGGGTTGGATAGATAATAACGGCAGGCTTTACTATATTACGAGCAATGACTGCATGACCTGGCAAAGGCCCCCAAGCAATGAAATCACCCATTACGGTAAAGACGGCGGCAGCCCCGGTACCAACTTTCAGGTCGGCGGTTGGTGCGCTGTCGTTATATACAACGGCCGCTATACCATGTGGTACTCCTCTCATGTGGACGGGGTGTCCGGTGTACCCTACAACCAGGGGATCAGCTATGCGGAATCCGATGACGGTTTAAATTGGGATCTGGTGGAGATTATCCCGTATATCTGGATAAACGCTACTCCTGCTGGTTCCATGCAAAATGCCATTTTGCATGTGAATGACGGTACTGCTTGGCGGATGTTCCGCTGCTATAACCCCTTTGTGATTTATGATGATAACCAGTTCAGCGGTAACGGAGAGAGCAGATATTTCAAGATGTGGTTTACCGGCCAGACCACGTCCAGCAGCAGTTCCAGAAGCATAGGCTATGTTTCGTTTAATAGAAAGGCGTTGATGTAAAAATATAAATCGAATATTACTATTAAATAATCTGCAGCGATCATAACAAGTTCATAATTAAGGGTAGCGAAGGGTGCTATGAACTATTCCACTTGAAACCAGATAACTTTTCAATTACTTCATCAAGGGCTTGAGGTTTTATTTTAATAGCAGACCCTTGCTTGGGCTAGTGACCTCTTGGCTGGCTGGCATCTGCTGCGGATGCAGGCCAGCCGCCTATTTTTGCTGTATGCATACCAAGAGGTTCAAATATCTTTGCAATAAATAAATCTTCGTAGGATTGATCTGCAGCCATTTCAATAATCAAACCGGCAATGGCCCGGCCCACGTTTGAGTAAATAACTTTGCTGCCAGGTGTCGCAATCGGTTCGAGTGCTAATACCGCTTTGGCTATTTCCCTGCGCTGTTGTGTGGGATTGGGAAAGCGTGCTGATATGCTATCCCACAAGTTTTTAAAAAGAGCGGGATCTTCATAATCTGATGATTGAAAGGCAATAATCCCAGCCTTATTTAAGAGCAGATCGAGAATGGTTACGTTATGGTACTCCCCAAGCATTGGTATACCGGGCAGTGCTTGTTTTAGTGTCATGTCATAGCGGAGCTTACCTTCTTTAACAAGTATGGTTATGAGTAAAGCTGTCATGGACTTGGTAGTTGAGCCTATATGGAAACGGCTGTTAATTGTAACAGGTACATCCTCGCCATACACACATGTGCCAACAGCAGCTTTTACAGTTGTTTCATCACTCCTAATTAATGCGGCAGCTAGAGCCGGTTGGTCATATTTTTTACATATCTCTGTAAGAGTATGTGATAAGGTTTCATCATCTTTAATTAAGGGTTGCCATTGGCTTGTATGAGAACAGTGTACCAATGCAAAAAAAATTAGGCCTGCTATCATACACCCTCCGACTAATGTAAATAAAATAAGCATAGTTCTGCTATCCATTTCTATACCTCCTTGGTATTATTTACACTTCAATCAATAATAATCTGATTTTGGGAAATTGAATTCACATCATTAGGATACATGCTTATATTCAAGTTATACGCTGTGCCGTCCGGTGTGCCATATTTTTCAAACTCCTCCACGACCGCTTTTAAATAATCAATAAATTTAGCTACATTATCAGCACTTAGACTTACAGTCTTAAGCAGGGCAATTGCTTTGTTTTGATCTCCTTTTTGTACTGTATTGATGGCAACAGCTAAATCATTTTTTAGAATGGAAAGAGCTAAGGCTTGCTTGCTATTAATCTTTTTAGGATCGGGCCGGATAATAAAGTTGTAGGCACATGCTCGGTAATATTTTTCTAGATTTCTGCCTGTGTCGCGTTTCTCAACAATAGCAATAAGGCCCTCTTTTTCCAGCAGCTTAAAGTGATGAGTGATGTTGGCCGGGTGAACGCCCAGATTCTTGGCTATGCTTGAGATTGTCCTTTTTTCTTTAGCCAATAATTGCATTAACATTATTCTTGTAGGATGCACATAGGCCTTTATTTGCCTTTGCTTGCTTAGGATAAGGATTTTTTTTGGTTTAAATGAATCGTTATACATATATCAAACGTTAGAAGATATTCTAATGAAAGTCAAGATGAATCCCTAAAAAAATAAACAAAGTGCTTAAGCGATATAATATAATATAATATGAATATGAAAGAAGCGGCTGAGGACAAAACAATAATTACAGTTACAGGGCCGATTTCTACAGAAAAAATGGGATTCACCCTGCCGCATGAGCACATTATGGTAGATTTTATCGGTGCCAAACAGAGCGGAAAACACCGTTATAACAGACAGGATGTAATTCAGTGTATGCTTCCGTTTTTACAGGAAATTTGCGATCTTGGCGTGCGCACACTCATCGACTGCAGTCCAAATTATCTGGGCAGGGATGCGGAGGTTTTACGGGAGCTTGCTAAAACCTCAGGACTAAATATTGTGACCAACACCGGCCTGTATAAAGACGAATACCTGCCCGACTACGTGCATAATCAAACGGCGGAACAGTTGGCCGAGCAGTGGATCAAGGAGGCCGTGGAGGGGATTGACGGCAGTTCTATTAAAGCCGGTTTTATTAAAACCGCCGTCAATCCTAATCCTCTTACAGATATAGAAAAAAAGCTTATTACCGCCGCGGCCCTTACCAGCAACGCCACCAATCTTACTATTGCAACCCATACCTGCAGCAGGGTAGCGGCTATGGATATAGTTAAGGTGCTGGAGCAGAATCATACACCCCTCAACAAGTGGATATTCGTGCATGCTCATCTGGAGGAGGATCCGGAAGCGCTGGTGCGTTTGGCCCGGTTGGGAGTGTGGATCGAGCTGGACGGTCTGGCCTTTAATGCCGATGACAATCACAGTAAGAAGCTGCATTATCTTCTGGATAAGGGTCTGGAGCAGAAGATAATGCTGTCTCATGACGGGGGTTGGTATAACATCGGCCAGCATAATGGTGGAAAGATTACACCCTATACTCATTTGTGTAAAAAGTTTTTGCCGCGCTTACGCCGGGAAGGTGTGCCGGATTCCATACTCCAAATGATTACCGTGAGTAATCCGGCCAGGGCCTTCGCCGTTTAGCTGCCCGATACTTGTGTTTTTGATTGACAGTAGTTTCTTATACTCTATACTATAACTATATAAAAAAGGAGGAGCTTAATGGCCACAATAGTAAAAATATTAGAGCTGGTTACCGAATCGACCAAAAGTTGAGAAGATGCGGCACAGAATGCGGTAAAAGATGCGTCGCGAACCGTAAATAATATTACGGGTGTGGATGTAATAGGATTTAAAGCCGAAGTAAATGAGGGAAATATCGTAAAGTACAAGGCACACTGTAAAATAGCCTTTATTGTCGAAATGACTTAAACCGTATTTAAGCAGAAAGGCGCAGCACAATAGAAATGTCCTCTAGCGACTGATTTTTATGATCCCTCTTGCCGATAATTGAAATAGAGGTTAAAATAAGTTATATTAAAGTTAAGGAGGGCATATGCCCGTTGAAGGAATTGATCCATACAGCGCCGTAGTACCGCCGGAGGCTATTCCGGTAGACCCTGTGGAGCAAGCTCCTCCTGAAGCCCAGCCCGAACCGGTTCAGGAAGAAGAAGTCGGCAACAACGTCGATACCACAGCCTAATACTGCTATGGGTAAGCTCATTGTTTCTCACTCTTTGTCTTAATCCTGTATTACAAAAGACTATGGTAATTTCTGCGTTCGAGGAAGATGCCGTTAACCGCAGCTCAGAATATTATTTTGATGCCGCGGGAAAGGGTATCCATGTATCACGTGTGCTTGCGCAGTTGGGGGAAGAGGTAATCCACCTTACTCAGCTGGGTGGCTACTTTAAATCCATTTTTTTGCGTCTGGTAAAACAGGAAAATTTTAAGCTGGTGGATGTGGACTCAGGAGCTGATATCCGCTTCTGTTACACCCTGTTGAATAAAAAACGGCGAACCACCACCGAAATCGTTGAGCTGGGAGAGGTGGTCGCGGTTGAGATTGGAAAGACGGTTTTCAATCATTTTCAGATTCTGCTAAAGAAGTGCGGCTGGCTGATTATTTCCGGCACAAAAGCGCCCGGATTCTCGGAAGAACTGTTTCCTCAGATGGTAAAAACGGCCAAGAGCCAGGCGAAAAAGGTGTTTCTTGATATTAAAGGCGAGGACCTGCTTAATTCTCTGAAATACAGACCTGATTTTGTAAAGGTAAACACGCAAGAGTTCTTTACTACCTTTTTCCCTGATGCTCCGGCTCAATCTCAGAAAAGCAGATCTAAGCTGTTCGAGCTGGCAAGGAGTAAGATACCTCAGCTTTACAGACAGCTCGGTATTCATACAATTGTTACCAACCGGGAACATGAAATCATTTTTAATCAGGGCAGCGAGGTGCATACCCTGCAGCCGCGCCGCATAGAGCCTGTTAACACCACCGGCTGCGGAGACGCCTTTAGCGCGGGCTTTTGCAGCGAGTACGCCAGGAATGAAGATATCTACCGCGCCGTCAGAAAGGGCGAAGAGTGCGCGCGTAAAAACGCGCTGCTCGTGCAACCGGGGAGGATTGGGTAGAGGTGGTTAAAAGGAGAAACTTAATGAAAAAATACACTATTATCCTGTTAATAATTTTTTTTATTTTGATATTATCCTGCCCTGACGATAACCAGGCCGCGGGCGCTAAAGGGCGCAACGGCTCTACTTTGCGCACAGACTCAGGCATGGCTCCGGCGCTTGAAGATAACACCGATTACGCGGCCATGGAAGCGGTGAAGCTGCCCAAAGATTTTCCTGGGGACATCTACCTCTATGCTAATGCCAGAAACATTAAAAGCTTTAAATCCGATAAAGGCTTTTCAGTGACCCTTTTCACTCCAGACACCTTGGAAAAGGTTGTGGCCGACTACCGTGAATACGCCGAACTGGCTCAGTGGCAGGATGAGAAGGTGCTGGAACTTTCCAACAGAGCCGTCCTGAAGTACAAGGTCGACGGCCGTATACTGGCCGTGCAGGTTGCTCAAAAACAGGGGGGATGTTTGATCACAATTTCAACAAAGTGATTCGGGCGGCCGGTTAAAACCCAAGGATTTTAAAACTACAGATTCGCGCGGATAGAAATTAAACTACAGATAACCACAGATTAAACAGATTTGCACAGATGTAAACAAGAAAGGAATTTAAAATTCTAATCTATAAATATTAGTGGTCATCTGTGTAAATCCGTAGTTGATTAATGTTAATCGCGGATGACACGGATATTAATGGATGCTCGGGGATAGTAATTGAAAAAAAGAAATCTAATCTGTGAACATCCGCTCCCAGCAGCGGCTATCCGTAGTTGTACAAAATATGGAATAAAGAATGTATTGACAAAAGGCACACGGAATAATATATTTGCACTGTGATATTTAACTGGGATGAAAACAAGAATAATCAACTAAAGAGTACTCGTTATATAAGTTTTGAACAAGTAATTATTGATATTGAAAATGGCGAAATATTAGATGTTTTAGTGAATCCAAGTGAACAGTATAAAAATCAAATACTTATTGTAGTGAATCATGACGATTATGCCTATGTAATACCTGCCGTAATAAGTGAAAAAGAGATTTTCTTAAAAACTATTTTCCCAAGTAGAAAATATACTTATAAATATATCAGCGATAGAGGGGGTGAAAAAGAAGATGAAAATGGATATTGAAGAAAAACAACTCCAAAAAAGCATTGAAGAAGATGAATGGACTTCAGTAGAGGATATTAAAGAATATAAGAAGCATCTCCGTGAAGTAGCAGCAAGGACAATGTTGAAAGATCAGCGCATGAACATTCGTATAGCAAAAAGAGATTTAGATGGCTTAAAAGCAAAAGCTTTGGAAGAAGGAATACCATATCAGACTTTGGTGTCAAGCATCTTACATAAATATGTGATTGGAAAATTAAAAGAAAAGGATGTGTGATATTTTCGCTATCTTACGTCTAACAACGGTTTACAGGATAAACTCAATCCGTTCGCTTCGTTTAAATGCAGTTTTTGTAAGTATGAAACAGTAGCTTATTCAAATTTAACCACAGTTTGCACAGATTTTCATAGATGTAAACATAAAGGAATTAAATAAAAAAGATTTCTATTAGTAAATATCTGCGGTCATCCGTAGTTAATTATTTTTTTGCAGTGGCAAGCTTAAACGGCTTTAAAAGACCCGGCGCCAGGCTGATCACCGCGGGCAGAAAAAACAAAGTGGTTACAAGCGAACCCATGATGCCCCAGAACACGATAAAGGCCAGGGTGGCAATCAGACCGGGGGTTTTTCCCTGAGTCAGAATCAGGGGCAGGGTGCCCAGGATAGTGGTTACCGAAGTAAAGAGCAGAGGGCGCGTGCGCTTTCTGATGGCCAGTATCAGCGGAAAGCGGATGTTGGCGCGCGTATAACGCAGCTTTCCCATGCTTTCGCGGATCTGGTCGGAAATCAGGATGGAGTTGTTCACCACTATACCAGCCAGGATGGTCAGGCCTATAAGCACGGGTGTGGTCAGCGACTGGCCCGACACATAGAGCGCTATCAGGGGAAAGGAAAGCGAGAGCGGTACGATCGAGAGTACCAGAAGTGTGCTGAGAAGCGATTCCGCCTCCGAAGCCAGTACCATGAAGATCAGCAGTAGAGCCAGCGCCAGCACCAGCCACAATGTGTTCATCTGCTCACTCAGGCGCAGCACCTCCTTGTCCAGATCGAAGCCGTAACCGGGCGGCAGATCAACCGTAGCCAGTGTTTTCCACAGTGTATCGATGGCGCGCTCCAGATCGAGCGACTCGGTATGCACGGTGAAAAATACGGCCCGCTGTCTGTTTTTGCGGTAGATACGGGTATCCTGCTCGCGCTCCGCAAACTCACCCAGTTGATTCACATAGACCAGGTTGCCCTGCTGCAGGGGAATGGCCAGCCTGCGGATGGCGTCGATGGAACTCACCTGTTCCCGCTCCGACATCACGCGCAGATCCATTTCGCGGTTATTTTCTATCCACTTTTGGGCCACGGGCCCGTGCAGAGCCCAGCGCAGAAAGTTGGCAATATCCGAAGTGGTAAGACCCGCGTTAAAGCTTTTGGCCTGATCCACTGTAAGAATCCAGGCAGGCGGTCCTTCTTTAAAATGCAGTACTACCTGGCTGGTCCAGACTTCGGCGTCCAGCACGGAAGCCGTATGTTTAGCCAGCTCACGTAGTTTGGCGTTCTCTTCTCCCAGAATGGCAACCTGGATTTTTCGTTCCTGAGTGGCGGAGCTTTCCGGTATATAGACGAAGGTCTCGGAAAGGAGCTGTCCCAGCTTTCTCATCTGTTCGGCTACCGAAGTCTTATTCGCTTGGGCTGGATCAATACGCACAACCATCTCCGCGTTGCTCCGGCGCGAGATGGTCTCCACACGTTCCACACCGCGGATATCCTTTACCATGGTGGCCAGTTTGGAGGCTTTTTTGTCGGTAGCCGCTACCGAGGTGCCGCTCTGCATTTCCACATGGGCGAAAATCGTATCCTGGCTGGCAATACCCGACAGGTCTTTACCGATGTCTATTACAATTAAAACGGTAAGCACAAACACCACTACACCGGCAATCAGAAAGACAAACGGTCGTGACGCAATAGTATGAGTGGTGCCATACAGCAGTCTTGTTAGCCTGCGACCGGAGATTCCCCAGCGGCGTTTACGGGCCGCCCTGGGTTTTACACCTTCAGTACGCTCTTTAGCCTTCTTGGCCGGTGTGAGCGGTTTGGCTCCGGCAAAAAAAGGCGGAATAAAAAAGATGGAGAGTAAGAGTGAGAAGCTGATTAAAAGGGCCACGGCCGTGGCCACTTGGCTGATACCGCCGCTCATCTGGCCCAAAAAGAATAGGGGCATGAGCACTATCAGGGTGGTGAGTGTGGAGGAGATCAGGGGCGGAATAATGCGTTTAATGGAAGAAAAAGACTGTTTATTAGGCCCAGACTGCTCCTTTTTCATGCTCTCTGTAATGATGATGCCAGCGTCGATAATCATGCCGATGCCCACAGCCATGCCGGAAAGCACAAAGGTGTCCAGGCTGACCTTTAACAATGAGAGAAAGGCGGTGGTCACCAGTCCGATCAGGGGCAGCAGACAGGCCAGTACCACGATCTGACGCAGGTTGCCGGAAAAAAGGGCCAGAAACAGGATCACAATGACAACGCCTGTGGCCATGGCGGCCAGCACTTCAAAAATAGAGTCTTCGATGGTCTTGCCCGTATCCAAAATGATTTCGGGCTCAAGGCCCACTTGTTTCCAGTGTTCGGTCTCAACGCGTAGCAGATGGGAGAGCATAACCAGGTTGGCCGAGCCCGAGGGCTGTACGTAGATAGCCACCCTGTTTTCACCGTCTACCCGGCTGATACTTTCCTGTTCGCGTGCTCCGTAGCCCACCTGGGCTATGGTATCAAGTTTACGCGGGCCCACCTCAGGTATATTCATGGTGAGTTTACTTAAGTTGGCTATTGTTTTCAATCTTCCCTGCACGGAGATGGGATAGTCTTTGGCATAAGCTTTCAGTTTACCCACGGGCATGAGAATATCCTCACTGCGGATAAAGGCGGCGATATCCTGGATGCTTAAGCCGCTGACCGCGGTTTTTTCAGGATATACCTTTACATGAATCTCCCTGGTCTCGCCGCCGCCCACTTCCACCTCACCCGCTCCGTCAATCCGCTCGAAGGACGGTTTTACCTCTTTTTCCACAAAACGGCTGAGCTCGTCCCGTGTTATATTTTCGGATTTAAAGGCCGCGATAAAAACAGGCCTCTTGTCCAGGCTGCTGGACACAATCACCGGTTTCTGCACCGAAGAGGGCAGGCGGCTGTAGACTCTATCTACGGCGTCGCGCAGGTACAGGTAGACCTCTTGCGCTGAAGCCTCTCTGGATACCGTGACCGTCACGCGTGAGTTGGAGTATTCGGAAATCGAAGAGATCTCTTCCAAGCCGGGAATAACCGAAACAGCATTCTCAAGCGGCTCGGTAATATCCCTTTCCATACGGTCCGAGTCCACGCCGAAGTGCTTGATGATGACCGAGAACGAGACGCGCCCTCCGCCGCCCGAAGGACCCAGCCGCACATCCAAAAGCAGTACCAGGGAGAGGGCAAGAATAATTCCCAATACCATGAGCACAGTGACCGGACGCTTGTACCATGCGCTTAAGGCACTCACTTTTTTCTCCTGTAATAGAGAAGGAAGACCTGCGGGATTACAAACAGGGTGAGGGCTGTAGATACCAAAAGCCCGCCGATAACCGCTACGGCCATGGAGCTCTGGGTTGAGCGCTGAAAGGGATCGATGGCAATGGGAAGGAGCGCGGTAACCGTGGTAAACACGGTAATCAAAATGGGCTTGAGCCGCTCGGAGCTGCCGCGGTAGACCGTGTAGATCGCGTTCATGCCCGACTCGATTTTTCTCCTGTAGTTTTCAAACAGCACGATCGAGTTATTTACCACGATTCCCAGCAAGACCAGCACACCCAAACTCGAACTTAAGTTTATAGATTTGCCGAACAAAAACAGGGACAGCAGCACTCCGGAAAAAGACAGGGGCAGAGCCAGCATTAAAAGCAGAGGGAGAACAAACGACTGAAACTGGGCGCCCAGCACAAGGTAGAGCAGGAGCAGTGCCAGCACAAAGGTAAGCAGAATACGGGGCAGACTCTGTTCCAGGGCCGAGCCGGCCAGTGATTCCAGATAAGGTGTGTCGGCGGTAATTTCCTGCAGCGTATTTTGCGCCCGGGTCCGGCTGTCAGGCGCGGGTGAGGTTTGAATATAGGCCACATCCTTGCGGTCCATGCGGATCAGACTGGAATAACCCTGCTCAATACGCAGGTCCGTAACCTTGGAAAGCGGCAGCCTTCCCCCCTGAGCATTGAGCAGGGTGAGAGCTTTAAGAAGCTCCGTATTGGATATGTCCTGTTCGCGCAGTCGGATGCGGATGTCGATGTCCCTGCCTTCAAGCGTTATTTTGGACGGATACATGCCGTCCAAAGAGCTGCGCAGAGCCGTGGCCACCTGCATCAGGCTGAAGCCTGTTCCGGCCAGAGCCTCTCTGTCCGGATAGATGTGCAGCTCGGGTTTGTCAACAACCGGAATAATATCAATGCTGGCAAAGAGCTTAAGCTCATTAAGCCGGGAAAGCAGCTCCTCGGCACGTTGCCTTGCCTGTATGTGATCTTCTCCTGCAACCGTAAGCACAATCTCATTACTCTTAATACCCAGAAGCGGGGTTATAATGTTCTCGGGCAGGTTGATCAGGATCTGGGCGTTTTTAAGCTCCAGCAGGGTGCGTAACGCCTCTACCGTGGAAAATACGGAATGAGTGCGCTGCGCTTTAAGCTGTACACGTAGGTGAAGCTTGTCCGTGCTTTCAGTGGGGTCTGCCAGAAAGTAAGGATCGTCTTCCTGGCCGCCGGCACGGGCGAAGGTGTGTTCGATATCAGGGATGCGCCGTGCCTGTTCACTCAAGGTCCTGCTTACCATGTTAAGGTAGTCTATGGATGTTCCGGTCGGCAAGACGGCGGTTACCTCAATCTCCCCTGAGTCCACTTCGGGCATGAACTCAACACGCAGCAGGGGCAGGGTAAAAAAGCCCACAACAAAAATTCCGATCACCACTCCCGTCAGCAGGAGGGGACGGCGCAGAAAAAAGCGGAAAAACCAGCGGTATGTTTTGTGCAAATGGCTAAAGCGCGGTACGGTTTCCGGTTTCATGCGTTCCAGCAAGAATTTGTTCTGATGCGAGAGGTAGTAGAGTACGGGCACCAGGGTTACGGATACCAGAAACGAAGAAGCAAGAGAATAACTCACGGCAAGCGCCAGATCGGTAAACAAAGCGCCCACGATACCGGGTAAAAAGATAACAGGAATAAACACCACCAGCGAGGTGATGGTTGAACCGAAGGTAGAGCCCGCCATCTCCTCGGTGGCGCTGATTACCTTATCCGTGGTACAAAAGAGCGGGGGTACGGCTTTGCGCTGCAGGTTCTCCAGTACCACCACACTGTTGTCGACCAGCATGCCGATACCTAAGGCCAGACCGCCCAGGGACATGGTGTTGAGCGAGCCGCCGGTTATGCGGATGAGCAGGAGTGAGGCCAGTACGGAAATGGGTACCGAAGTGATAAGAATGATGGATGTGGTAAAGCGGCGCAGGAAATAAAGCAGTACGAAAAAAGCGATACTCACACCCAGCAGGGCGGCTATGAACAGGTCATTGATGGCTGTGGCCACAACGCCGGATGTGTCCCTGGCCACTATCAACTCCAGGTCTTTACCGTAGGAAAGCTCCAGATTTTTTAGCTCGCGTTTCACGTTTTCCGAGAGTCTAAGCGGGCTTTCTCCGGCTTTACGCCTGACCAGCAGGGCCACTCCCTCCTTGTCGTCCAGCTGAAAGAAAGAGGTCTTTTCCTTCTGCCCCAGCTTGACCTCGGCCACCTCTTTGAATTTGATGCCCTGGCCCTGCTGGTTTTTGCCCACAAACAGCTCTCCCAGCTCTTCGGCATTTGCCACACGGCCTTCGGATTTAACCAGGAACTCTGTTTCACCTTCGGTAAAGGAGCCGGCCGGAAAATCGAAGTTGCTGCGCGAAATCACCTGGGCAAGGGCTTCGATGGTAAGGCCCCTGCCCGCGCATTTCTCGTGGTCAACCAGCACCTGCATCTCCTGCGTGGTGCCGCCGATCACTACGATAGAGCCCACTCCTTCAACTCGCTGAAGACGGGTTTTCAATTCCCGCTCGGCCAGGCGTCGGGCCAGTGTGATGTCACCTTGGCGCGGGAACACGCCGATCCACAGCACAGGCTCTTCGCCCGGGTTGATGGGCAGTACCACCGGCTTTTTGGCATCCGTAGGCAGGGTGGTAAACACCAGATCGATGGCCTCGCGCGTTTCCACGGCCGCCATCTGCATATTAGTGCCCCAGTGGAACTCCAGTTCCAGGGTGGAAAGACCCTCGCGCGATACGGACATAATGCTTTTTATGCCTTTGAGTGAGGAGAGCGCGTCTTCGATGGGAATGGTCATGAGCTCTTTCATTTCAGTGGGCGGCAGTCCCGGATACGAAGCGCTCACCACCATCCTCGGCACCTCGATCTCGGGTAAAAACTCCAGGTTAAGGTCTGAAGCCCCGATCATACCGAAGATCACTATACCCAGAAAGAACATAAGCGTGGTGATGGGTCGTTTGACTGCAAGGGAGATGAGGGCGCGCATTTTCGGCTGACCCCCGCTACGGCTTGTTGAGCATTAAGGAGTATGCTTCTGCTATGGGATTGCCCTCGGAGTCGGTAAGACCGCTTTTGATGATGAGTTCGATCATACCAGCCGGAGGGGCGGCATCGAATATTATTTCGCAGTGAACTCTCATCACAATTTCATCCGCTGTCGGAGGATCTAATGGATTTGTATCACCCGGATCGACTTCTTCTATATTCTGGATATTAATTGTTACACATTCGTTATAAGTATCAATATCAAGATTTTCGATAAAAAATGTTTCTGGTATCGTCGCTCCGTCTGCGTGCTCGATATAGAAGTCAAATATATAATCGGTTAATGTGATGTCTGCGAATTCGGGATCATCAAAAATACTATCCCACATATTTAAAAGCACGAAAGGATCAGCCGGAACAGTATAATCTTTAGCATACACCTTGATCACCTGCGGCGGCCTTGTGGCCATACCGTCCACGGTAAATTGGTACAGCGTATTATCCGTGGTGGCATTGCCCTGCAGGTCGGTGATGCCCTTTTTCACTACCAGCGTGTACATGGTACCCCACTCAAAACGGTCTGTCGGAGTGAGCACCACACTATCCTGGTTTGTGTAATCCCAGTCCACTGTATAGCTTAATGACGGCGTGAATTGAAAATAGGAACTGTCAAGTTCCAAAACCTGTTCGCCATTAAAATCGATGGTTATAGGCCAGGCGGCTTCCCAATCAGTGATGTTGGTATTGGGCAGCAGTTCAATACCGGCCCCACCGTCGTCGTAAAACACAGTAAACGTGGGCGGGTCATGATCCGTTCCCAGACTGAAGCGGGAGGTGAAGGTGTCGCCCAGATGGTTGTCGGCCAGGTCTTTGAGTTCCTCGCTTACGGTAATGGTGTAATCCGTCTGCCAGGCGTAGGCCTCGTGCGGGGTAAAGGTGCAGATTGAAACATTCGGTATGGTGGTCTCATCCCATTCATAACTGCCGTTTATATGAGGACTAAGGGAAAAGGCGTCGTAGAATGACGCGTGGTCCACAAGTTCGGAAAAGGTAATCTCGATCACATTAAACTGATCCACTATTTCGCTGTCGTCAAGTGGAATCACGGAGATAACGGTAGGCCGCTCGGTATCGCTCCCGATATGAAAGGTAAAGGAGAACTCGCCCTTCAGGTTGTTGCCGTAGCTGTCTTCGGCCGAGGAGGAAACGCGTAGAGTATAGGACTTGCCCATGCTTAAGCCCTGCAGGGGGATAAAGGTCATCCTGTCACCGTTCCAGCTGTAGCTGCCCTCCATGGGCGCACTTCCTTCAGAAAAGGAAAAAGCCTGTTCCACGCTGGTTTTGTCTACCTCACTGGTGGAAAAGCGCACCCAGATTTCCAGGTTGTCGGCTGAAGCCAATGTGGAGCTGTCCGGTGAATAACCGGTAATGGTAAGCGGCGCCTGGAGTAATAGCTCACAGGAGTATAATGACAAAAGAACACAGATGCATGCTGTTAGATATTTCATAAGCCTATTCCTCCTCATTATGGGCCGTCCTCTTCCAGATAGATAAAAATATCTTCCGTCAGCCGCGAGCCGTCCTGGTTCACGATGCCGGTGGCCCCGCCGGGTATGAGCAGTTTGTAGCGGTAAGGCTTGGTCGCTGTGCTTTCTTTAAAGCCTATGAATCCGATATCAAGTGTGTATTCATTCGGCCAACTAATGGAATAAACGGTTAGACCGGATGTGGTGGGAGCTATCTGTGAGCAGGTTATGGCCTGGGCAACAGCGTTCTGTACAGCGGGATAGGATTCGGGAAAACCGCTGAAAGCAGAAGGATCAAAATTTATTTTAAACAGGTATCTATCTTCTAGAGGCTCTAAATTAAAACTGATGGGATCGTAGGAGTTGAAGTCTGTGATAGAAATACCATCAGCAACAAGAACTATATCGGTAATCTCAATAGGATCTATGCCCCCCGCCTTAAACCATTCCTCTCTTTTTTGCAGCATTTTATTGCCAGCCAGGTCTTCCACGGTATTGGCGATGGTCAGATGGTAGAGCTGGTCCATGACGTAGCCCTCTTCGGGCAGGAACACATAGTAGGTATCGGGCCCGTTCACGATTTCATGGACAAAACCCACCACATTGGGCTGGATACTGAACGCGCTCTGTACGGTGGTGTATTTTACGGGCTCGTCGAAGATTATCTTAATAACATCTTTATAATAGAGGTTATTGAGATCGGGTGGGGCACGGTCAGGAAAAAAAGTGGCCCAGTTGGGCTCGGCCGCGGTAATGCTCTGAATACCCGGCGCAATGCTGTCGGCCTGGGTGATAAAACTGCCGCTGTAGGATTCCACCACGGCCACTCCCTGCGTATTGGTCAGCTCGTCAGTGATATACCAGTTGTACTGGGTGAGGTTGTTCCACTGGTCCTGCGGGGTGATGGTGGCGATGGTCCCCGGAACATCCCAGGTGATATCAAAATCCGTGTTGGGTGAAAGAGAAAACTCCTCTTCAAAACTCTGCTGGTCCATGGCCTCGGAAAAGGTGAGCACCAAAGCGTTATCCACGGCCACTGTTGCTCCGTCCTCCGGAGTAAAAAACATAAGCTGTGGCAGTACGCTTATTTCACCGCCGTAAAAGGGCACGGTGCACCTGATGTCGAAGCTGCGGCCGTCCTCTACCATAAGCTCACCGTCAAACGAGAACACGTAGCGCCGTGCCAGCTTCCATTCAGGAACGGGGGTAAAGATGAGGCGGTTGCCCTGCCAGGAAAAATCACCGTCCTGGGTGAGCCCGTGTGATGTCACGGAAAACAGATCCTCGGCACTGGTCTTGTTGGGGGTGATGGAAAACTCGATCCAGATGGCTTCCTGCAGATCGCTCTCACCCACCACAGCATCCTTGCTGCCAGGATAGGTGCTGTACTCGATCTGTTCCAGGTTTATGAGCTCGCAGGAGCAGATTATAAAAGCAAGACTTAAAACTATGCTTGCAAAAATTAGCTTATTCTTCCATTTCAACTTCTTGACCCTCCTTTAAAATAGGAGACGGAGAGGCCACAACCGATTCTCCCTCGTTTATACCGCGTACGATCTCCACCATATCTTCTTTCTCAACTCCGATCACCACTTTTTTTAAGAATATTCTGCCCTGAGATACAGTGAACACCTCCGCGTCTTTGCCTTTTTTATTGGTAAGGCAGGTTTTGGGGATGATTATAGACTGGCGCGGTTCGCCGGAAATGACACGGGCGCGCAGAAACATGCCGGGCTTAAGCTTAAGGCCCGGATTGTCCATTATGGCTTTAACCGTAACATTTCCGGTCTGCGGATCGATCAACGGCGAGATCAGATGAATCTTGGCCTCGAAGGTCTGATCTTTAAAGGCGTCGACTATAACCTCCACCTTCATGCCCTCGGTAAGCAGGGTCGCATCGCTTTCTTCGATAGGAAACACGGCAAACACACGGGCAATATCCATAATGGTAAACAGTTTGGCATCGGCCTGGATGCGTTCGCCGCTTTCCAGGTAGCGCATTCCGATGATTCCCGTAACGGGAGCACGGATCACGCTTTCATTTAACAGCTGGTTAACGGCTTCCAGCTCGGTTCTGGCCGAGGTCAGGCTGGCTTCGGCCACCTTTACTTCGGCGGCCAGGGTCTGGGTGTTGAGAATTGTAAGAATTCTGATTCTCTCTTGTTCCGAAGCAGGCAGTTTATAGCCCTGATTTATGATGTCCGTATCACGCATGCCTATTTTCTGCATTTCCAGATTTTTTTTAGCCATCTCGAACTTATTTTTTTCCGCTTCGAAGTTCATGCGCAGCGAGTGCATGGCCTCATCGGTGAGACCTCCCACATCGTACACCTGCTCTTTGTTCTTTAAGGCCCGCTCCAGATCATCCAGATTGATCTTTTTTTGCTCAATATCCAGTTCTCCGATGGCCAGGGAGATAAAGCGTGCCTCCGCGTTCAGACGCGCTTCACGCAGCTTGGCATTGGAGAGGTCGAGCGCGGACTGGGCCTGGTTTATCTGGGACAGGGTGCGCTTCTTTTGAATTTCCAGCTGGATGTTCCGGATCTGGGCGATCATCTGACCAAGGTATACCTGGTCTCCCTCCTCAACATTCATGGCTTTAATAATACCGTCGGTGATCACGGAGACATCCACCTTACGGAAATGACTGACGGTACCGAAGCTTCTGATTTCGGGCGTGATCTCCTGTTTAGAGGCGGTTATGGTTTTTACCTGTATTTTTTCATCCGATGTGAGGTAGTTTTCAGCGGAATCACCGCAGCTATATAAACAGAAAGCGGCAATAAATATGAATATGCATACGGCTGTAGTTCTTGTTACCATTATATTTACTTACTCCTCCTTGTCCTTGGGCAGGGCGTAAAAGCGCAGTATGGCCGGTTCCACGCCGATCAACTGCTCAAAGCTGCGTTCCATCTCCAGCAGGGCCAGCTGGTTTTCCAGAGCCGCGATCACAGCCTCCAGATATTCGGACTGCGACTCCAGGTAATCGATGCGCTTGATTTCACCGATGGCCAGCTGCCGCTCCTGAATAATGAGCTTGCGTTTAAAGAGCGCTAATGATTCTCTCTGCAGCTTAAGTTTTTCCACACGGTGGCCGTACTGCTTTAAAAACTGCTCTATAGTAAACTGCATATTGCTGAGCGCTTCTTCTTCTTTAAGCCTAAGCATCTCGAAGCTTAAGAGAGCTACTTTATGATCCACCAGAAAGCCCAGTTCGGGGAGAATTTCCGTGGACATGGAGATGCCCGTGCTGCGCTCCGAGCTTCCGCTTAATCCCGCGTTAATCTGGGTTTGTGTGGGCAGGGGCTTAAAGGGAAAGGAGAAGTTGAGCTTGACGGAAAAGCCCAGATCCTGCAGCGGGAAGTACTCTGAAGAAACCATGACTGAAAAATCCGCGTCGATACGCGGCAGGTAACTCTGCTCCACCATTTTGACTTCCTGCCTTTGCTTTTCGATTTCAAACTGCAGGGCTTTAAACTCGGAGTTGTTGACCAGTGCCATGGAAAGCCAGTATTCCGTGTTATCCACTAAGCTTAAGCCTTCATACTCAAGATCCAGCGAGTCGTCCAGTACAAGCATCGCATGCGGCTCCAGGCCCAAAAGCCTTTTGAATTCGAAGTACAGGCTCTCCTCTTCAATTTGGGTCTCTTTTATCTGCACCGCAAACTCTTTTACCTGGATTTCAGTGGCCAGCAGATCGACCTCGGTCAAAAGTCCCACCCGGCGTTCGGTACGGCTGATTTCGAGCTGCTTAAGCGCGATCTTGTGAATCTCCTGCTGCAGCTTTTTCTTTTCTTTGAACATTAAAATCTTATTGTACATGTTCCAGGTCTGATTGATGAGATCTTCCAGTTTCTTTTTATAGTTGAAACGGTCCAGAGCCAGCTGCATATGGGTAAGATTTCTGCTGATAATGGTTCTGCCGCCGTTATAGAGCAGCTGTGAGATGGTGAAGGAGATGTTCTTGCTGCGGATATCCGGATCGCCGATTTTTACGGTATCGTTCTGGCTGTAGCCCAGGGATAACCGCGGCAGGAACTCGCGGATGCTCAGGTCGAAGGCATATTTCTCGGCCGCCATCTGCAGAAGCAGCAGGCGCAGCTCCTGGGAGTTGTCCTCGGCAAGGACAATAGCCTTTTCCAGTGTAAGGTGCAGTAGCGGTTGGTCGGCTTGTGTATTGTTAGCGTTGAGCGGTGTGGATTCTATGGGATCCGCCCCCAGCACCTGTGAGATGAATATGGATATGATAACTAGATATGCAAACCTTTTCATTATACTGCTTTATTTAATCTTAAGAAGATTTACGAAATTTGACCTGCGCCTGAATGTTCCTGAACAGCTCCTCAAGGATTTCGTATAAATGCTGATAGGATTTAAGTGTCTCTTCGCTTTCTTCAGTATAGAGTGCTCTCACCACCACTTTTTTGCTGACCGGATTGCTCAGGCTGAGCAGAGCGGTAATGGAGTTGATGGTATCCAAGCCCTTGGTATAGGTTTTTTCACGGATCCAGAGCTCGCAGAGCAGATAGTCCGCACCTTCCGGCATAGTCTCGTTTTGGCCTAAAATCTGAATATTGCGTTTGCTCCCCAGCATAATCAGGGTATCGGGCAGCTTTTCTTTAAGGCCCAGATAGAACATGCGCTCCTCTAAATTAATTGCGTTGATTTTCCAGGTAAGCGAAGCCGGCTCTTTATTGTCCGCAAACACTTCAACCAGTTTTCTATTGATTGTTCCGCAGGAGACGAGGAGTGCTGCTGCGAGCAGATATAATAAAAGTTTACTCACCCGTATTTTGTGCTTCATGGGATACTCCTTTTATCTTATTAATCAGTTCTGTGACTGCTTTCTTCATTATATTGTTATCGGACAGCATGAGCAGGCAGATTTCAAGTTCTTTTAAGGCCTTGTCGTTCATGCCGAACTGATAAAAAATCTTACCCAGCTCAAGATGAGTGTATGCCGACTCTTCTTCATAGAGCGCCGCTTCATGCAGGTTGGCCAGCGCTCTTTGGATGTCGTTGTTTTCCTTATTGATCCTGGCCAGCAGTACCAACAGACGGGAATCACCTGAGTTGATGCTTAACAGTTTTTTAATTCTGGTTTCCGCGTCATCCTTCCGCCCCAGACTGAGTTCGGTACGGGCCAGCCACAGCTCCGCTTCATAGTAAAAGGGGTAGTCCTGTAGTAATTGAGTGAACACTTCTTCAGCTTGTTCAAAACTCCCGGACAGGTAATATGTCTTTCCCAGCATAAAGCGCGCCTGGTAAAAGCTGTGCTTTTTTTGACTTAGTTTGAGGAAACTCGATTCGGCCTGCTTGAAATTGCGGCTTAGATAGGCTTTTTTGGCGTTAAGATACTCTTTGACAAGGTCAGGGTCCAAATTCTCCAAGGTGATCTCTGCAGGCCCACAGCTGAAGAACAAGAGAGTACACAGACATAATACTACAATCACTTTTTTTACCATTATATACTCCGATTTGGGCTTACTTTATTGTGCACCTATACCTTTGTCAAGCAAGTGTGCTTCCTGCATACAGGATAAAATGAGTCGCCTATTATATATTAATAACACGCATTTGTATATATTTGCTTTTATTTTGATTGCGCAATTTAGAAATGTCCTCTTGAATAATGTATTTTCTCTATCATAATGATAACATTGTTTACACCATGTAAATGATAGGGAGAAACCGGTTCAAAGCGGTGCTCCTGGAGTTGAAAGTTATTTATGCTGAATTCTTAGGATCCACGCCCAGGGCTTCTATATCCGCCAGGTCTTTGTACCGACCGGTTGCTTTCTTGTTCCTGATAAAATCTACGCGTCCGATGAAATAAACAGGAATGCCTCCGTATTCTCCCTCAACTCGATTTTGTTCTGCAGTATCCCATTCAACTCCCGATAGGGAAGTTATGATGTCGATCCTTACCGGCGGAACCCCCAGCTGTATGACCTTGTCCGGATGTGAGAAATCTTTCGCATGCATATCAAGTGCTCCAAAGCCGAATTCCTCAAGCGCTTTAATGATTTTCTGCGCATTTGTTTCATCAGGCTGTACAAAAATGTCAATGTCACCGGTGTAGCGCGGAGCGCCGTAAAAAGCAAGTGCGTATCCCCCGACGATAAGGCATTTGATATTATATTTGTTGAACAATTCGAGCAGTTCTTTGAAGTCTTGCTGAACTTCCATGGTGCTGCCTCCGTAAATACTCGACCGCCTCAATGCGTTCACCCGGAGAACGACTAAGCCAGTATTTCAGATCGCAATTTTTAAATACGGGATCGTTCAGGTCGCCTTTGGCAATAACTTTTTTTATCATATTCTATCCTTATATGCGACGATAATGTATCGTAACAAAACTCATCCTTTGCTGCAAGACACTTTTACGGAAAATACTTTACACCTCATCACCGGAGAGCGGAGAAATCGTTGAAACACTTGTGATCATCTGTAGTTGATTAATATTTAACCTTGGATGGGAACGGATGGCTCTATAATTATAACTCTTTACACTGTTCTATCACCGATTCCCAACAACAGACCGTTAATGCTAATATCTTCGTCAATTTCTTCCCAGTGCAATCCCGTCCCACCACCGCTGATGATATAATTATTCCGTTGTTTTTCAGTTGCATTAAGTAATCTAGGGAAATATAATAATGGTACTGACAACTGTCTGCCGTCTGACAACAGTACCCATAGGTCGTCAGCTTTAAACCATACTTTTACTGCATGGGCTTCTTTAAGCGAAATATCCATTCCAAGCCTCCATGATTAAATTTATATTATTTTCAACTATCTTTTCAAGTTCATTTAGTTCATTTGAATTCATACCCCACAAAAAACCTTCAACATCCGCAGTCATCCGTAGTTGAAAAAATCTCAATTAGGCGCGTTTTTCACAAATAAAAAATATTTTTTAACACTTTTTAAAAGCAAAACCGGCAGTGGATTGGTATTGAAATATAGAAGATGGTTTTTATTTTGAAATATAAAACAAAGCGCGTGATTTTAGTGTTTTTCACGTAATACATAATAAAAAAGGCTTGATATGAATACCAAAGAGAGACATATAGTACGTATACTAAAACTGTTGGAGCTCAGGCGGATTACATTGAAGGAAGCCGCGGCTTTACTGAGTGTGAGCTACCGTCACATACGGCGCATATACAAAAACTATAAACAGGACGGCAATTATTGTCTGATTCACGGTCTGCAGGGCAGGGTGTCCAACAGAAGGATTGACGAGAGTATCCGGAATAAAATTTTACATTGTTTTAAGGAGAATTTCAGATACTGCGGGCCTACCATCGCCGCCAGAAAGCTCAACAGCCTGGGGTATGGAATAAACAGAGAAACACTGCGCAAATGGCTTTTGGAGGAAGGCTTGTGGAAGTGTAATTGTAAATATCCCAAGCGGAAAATACAAAGAAGACAGTATAGATACTTCGGCGAGCTGGTACAGTTGGGAATTGTTCGTCTTAGACCGTTTGGCCAAACAAGTAAGAGCTGTTCTTTACTGTACCTGATCGACGATGCCACTAAAGTTACCATCAGCTTATTGGCCCACAGACCTACAGTACGCAAGGCCATGCGCCTGCTGGGCAGGTGGGTAAAGAAATTCGGCATCCCCATGAGCATCTGCTGCGGCTCGAAGCTGCTTTTTCGGATAAGAGGAAAAGCAGCCGGTGGAGTGGGAAAAGGAGCGGACAAGCGAGGTAAGAAAATTATCACGGCATTCAGCTGCGCCTGCGATCGTTTGGGTATTGAAACCATAGTTAAGGAACTAAAGCATGAGAGAAAGTACCTGCAGCTTCATCTTGAAAACTATAAAAAACACCTGCTGCGAAAGCTGGAAACAGCGGGAATTGGCTTTCTGGAAAACGCGCAGCAGGCGATGAATAACGGGTTTATGGATGAGATGAACAAAGCACACGCGGAGCCTCCGAGCAGACCGCAGGATTTTCATGTGCAGCTGGAAGCGGACGACAATTTAAGTTCGGTTTTATGTTTTACGTACAATAAGATTGTGTCCGGGGATTTGCTTATAAGGTATAAAGGCAGGCTTTACCGGATTAATGACGGTGGCATGCCCTTTCCCTCTCCGTACATTCAGGTGCGGCTGACGGAATGGCTGGACGGATCGGTTCACGTGTATTACGGAAAAAGGGAACTGCAGATAGCAGAGGTTGCGAACGATGTTGTTAATAATAGAAAGCATTAATTATCGATATCGGCGGTCATCTTCGGGATCATACGCAATATTGCTGGAGCTTTACATTATCCATACAATTTAGCGATT